>JADLEF010000241.1 GCA_020846295.1 Acidimicrobiales bacterium | reverse complement strand
GCTGCCGCGACCGCCGGGTGAGCTGCTCGAAGAGCTCTCCGCCGCCATGGCGGTGCCGCTGCCCGTCGCCCGCTGAGCACCGGCCACCGAACGTCGGCCGCGGCGGCGCCGGGCCGTCATCCTGGCCGGGCTGGTGAGCGGGGCGAATGCTGCGCGCGGTGCCTTGCGCGGATGTCTGGGGATCGACCGTGTGCGGTCGGTCTTCCGACATTGCGGTGAGGGGGTTGGCGCGGGTCTCGGGCCCGCCGCAGCGAACGATGGCGCTGGGTTCGGGGTTTGATGCTTGCTGGTCGGGTGGGCGGGGCTGGTCCGGGTGGGGCGGGCGGGGTGGAGGCAGGCGCTACAGTCCGGCGGCGTGATCGACCTTCGGCTCACCGGCACCACGGTGCTCGTCAGCGGCGCGGGCCAGGGCCTGGGTCGCGCCATCGGAACGGCCTTCGCCGCGCAGGGCGCCCACGTGGCGTTCGGGTACAACAGCTCGGCCGCGGGAGCCGAAGAGGCCGCCGCCGCGGTGCGAGCGGGCGGGGGCCGGGCGATCGCCGTCCCGCTCGACATCCGCCGTGACGACGCGGTGCAGGCCGCGGTGCGCCGGGTGACCGAGGAGCTGGGCTCCATCGGCGTGCTGATCAACAACTCGGCGGTGACGGGACGGGGGCCGTTCCTCGACACCGACGCCGCCGAGTGGGAACGCCAGGTCGAGGTCACGGTGACGGGCACGCTGCGGGTCACCCACGCCGTCGTCGCCGCCATGATCGAGGCGGGTGCCGGCGGAGCGATCGTCAACCTGTTGGGCGATTCGGGGCGGGTGGGCGAATCCGGCCTGCTCGTCACCGCCACCACCCGAGCCTCGACGATCGGGTTGACCAAGTCCGTGGCCAAGGAGTTCGCCCGGCACGGGATCCGGGCCAACGCAGTGTCCATCGGGCTGGTGCAGACCGACAACTTCGCCGGACACGCCGGCGGCACCGACGACGAGCGCATGGCCCGCATCATCGCCCTGTACCCGCTGCGCCGCCTCGGCCGCCCCGAGGACGTGACCCCCACGATCCTGTTGCTCGCCTCGCCGTGTTCGAGCTGGACCACCGGACAGGTCATCTCGGTCAACGGCGGCTACGCCATGCCGTGACCGGAGGCCTCGTATGATCCATACCAAACCGTTTGGTACGGTGACCCTGCTCACCATCGACCGTCCCGAACGGCGCAACGCGCTCGATCTCGAGCACTGCGAGCTGCTGCTCCACGCCGTGCAGGGCGCGGTGCAGGCCGGCACCCGGGCGCTGGTGATAACAGGCGAGGGCAGCGCATTCTGCTCCGGCGCGGACCTCGGCGGCGTGTACGGACCCGAGTTCCGCATCGCGCTGTACGGCATGCTCGGCGCCATCACCGCGGCGCCGATCCCGGTGCTGGCCGCCGTCAACGGGCCGGCCATCGGCGCCGGCACGCAGCTCGCCATCGCCTGCGATCTGCGGGTCTGCGCCCCGACCGCGCGGTATGGCGTGCCCACCGCCAAGCTCGGCCTGGCCGTCGACCCCTGGACGGTGCGCCGGCTGGCGCTGCTGGCCGGCGGCGGCGCGGCGCGCGCCATGCTCCTCGGGTGCGACGAGCTGTCCCTCGACGCCGCCGAGCGAGCCGGCCTCGTCGACCGCCGGGGGGATCCGGCGGACGCGCTGGCCTGGGCGGAGCGCATCGCCGCGCTGGCCCCGCTGACCCATCGCTACAACAAGCTGGCATTGGAGGACGCCCTGGAGGCGACCGACCCGGCTCCGGCCGTGCTCGACGCGTTCGAGGCGTGCTGGGCCAGCGAGGACTTCGTCGAGGGGCGCACGGCGAGCGCTGAGAAGCGGCCACCGCGCTTCCAGGGTCGATGAAACCGGCGCCGTTCCACTACGAACGGCCCACGACGGTGGCCGAAGCGGTCGCCGCGCTGGCCGGCGGGGACGGCGAGCGCGAGGTCAAGCTCCTCGCCGGAGGCCAGTCCCTCGTACCCCTGCTCGCGCTGCGCCTCGCCCGGCCGGCCACGCTGGTGGACCTCAACCGGGTGGAGGAACTGCGCGGCATCGAGGTCAGCGGGGACCACGTGCGCATCGGCGCCCTCACCCGGCACGAGGTGCTGCACACCGACGCCACCGTGCGCAGCCGCCTGCCGCTGCTCGCCACCGCCGCCGGGCACATCGGCCATCGGGCCATCCGCACCCGCGGCACGATCGGGGGCAGCCTGGCCCACGCCGATCCCGCCGCCGAGCTGCCCACCGGCTGCCTCGCCCTCGGCGCTGAGCTCGAGATCGCCGGGCCCGCCGGTCGGCGCACCATACCGGTCGGCACGCTGTTCGACGGCCCGTTGAGCACGACGCTGCCGGCCGACGAGCTGATCGTGGCCGTGCGCGTTCCGGTGGACATGGGCCGCCGCCCGTTCGGGTTCGCCGAGCTGACCCGCCGGGCGGGGGACTTCGCCCTCGTGGTGGCCTCGGTCACCATCGCGGTCGATGCCGACGGGGGCTGTCGGGCGGCGACGGTGGCGGTGGGTGGGGTGGGAGGCAGCGCCCGGCTGATCGGCCCGGCGGCGCGGGCGCTCATCGGCACCCGCCTGGCCGACGGCGCCGTGGACGCCGCGGTGGCCGAGGTCGACCGCGCCATCCGACCCTTCGACGACCTGCACGCCTCCGCCGAGTACCGGCGGGCCATGGCGGCACTGATGGTGCGCCGGGCCATCGGCGCGGCGAGAGGAGCCCGGTGAACGAGCCGACGGTCCACCGCTGGCCCATCCGCTGCACGGTCAACGGCAGCGTCCAGCACCTTCTCGTCGAGCCGCGCCGCACGGCGCTGGACGTGCTGCGCGACGAGCTCGGCCTGACCGGCGCCCACGCGGGCTGCGAGCACGGGGTGTGCGGCGCGTGCACGATCCTGTTCGACGGCGAGCCGGTGCGCGCCTGCCTGCTGTTCGGCGTGCAGCTCGACGGCGCTGCGGTGACCACCGTCGAGGGGCTGGCCGCGGCGGACGGCACGCTGCACCCCTTGCAGGAAAGCTTCTCGGCCCACCACGGGTTGCAGTGCGGCTTCTGCACCCCGGGCATGCTGCTCAGCGCGCTCGACCTACTGGCGCACAACCCCATTCCGACGGAGGCCGAGGTGCGCGAGGGCCTCGGTGGGAACCTGTGCCGTTGCACGGGCTACCAACAGCTGGTCGACGCCGTGCTCGACGCGGCCCGGGGCGGGACCTACGACTGCACCTAGCTCGTGCGGTAGCGGGCCGGCCTCGGCCGAACGACCAGCAACTACGCTCCCGGGCCATGCAGATCGGCGCAGTCCTGCCCCACAACGAGATCGGCACCGACCCCGGTGCGATCAAGGCCTACCTCCAGGGCGTGGAGGACCTCGGGATGACCCACCTGCTCATCTACGACCACGTGATGGGCGCCGATCCGGACCGTCCCGGCGGGTTCGAGGGGCCGTACGACCACAACGTGGCGTTCCACGAGCCGTTCACGTTCTTCGCCTTCGCCGCCGCGGTGACCGAGCGCATCGAGCTGGTGACCACGGTGATGATCCTGCCCCAGCGCCAGACCGTGCTCGCCGCCAAGCAGGCGGCCGAGGTGGCGTTGCTGTCGAACAACCGGCTGCGCCTCGGCGTCGGCACGGGGTGGAACAAGATCGAGTACACGGCGCTCAACGAGGAGTTCACCAACCGCGGCAAGCGGCAGGAGGAACAGGTCGAGCTGATGCGCAAGCTGTGGAGCGAGCACAGCTTCACCTACAACGGGAAGTACCACACCATCGAGGCGGCCAGCATCCTGCCCCGGCCCACTCAGCCGGTGCCGATCTGGTTCGGTGGTTCGGCGCCCGCCCTACTGGACCGCTGCGCCCGCCTGGGCGACGGGTGGATGCCACTCGGCGGCGCCAACGACAAGTCCCGCGCCCAGCTCGAGGGGATCACGGCCAAGCGCCGCGAGGTCGGCCTGTCGATGGACGGCTTCGGCGTGCAGGCCCAAGCCCAGTGGGGCGGGGGCAGCCCCGAACGCTGGCACGCCCACGCCAGCACGTGGAAGGACATCGGCGCCACCCACATGGCGGTCGCCACCCACAACGCCGGCAGCACCGACGTGGACGGCCACCTGGCCCGCATCGCCGAGTACCGCGACGCCGTCCGGGACCTCGCCGGCTGATCCCCGGTTCCGTCGTCGCCATGTCGGCGGCCATGCCCCACCAAGACCTGCCCGCCTGCGGGCGCGCGATGACCTGACGCGAGGCGGGGGCGCGCGCCTGGGACGACGTGCGCGCGTGCTCGAATCCCGCCGTCGGTAGCGCTGGAGACGGCGATCATCGAGTCTGCCGATCGGCGGGGCGGCGGGGCGGCGGGGCGACGAGCTGTCCCAGCGACGCCGCCCACGTCGTCGGCGGCCGAGGAGTGGCGGGCTTGATCGAGCCGACCCGGACCCCGACCCCAGTGTGGCGGGTTGTGCTGGCGGAACAGGCGGCCCGATCGGACGAACACCTCGCCCACCAGCAACGTTGCGTCACGCAACACTCCGGCCGACCGCCTAACCCGCCACTTCCGGACCGGCCGGCCCCGAACCTCGCGGCCGAACCCCACGCGCGCCGTCGGGGACCATGGCATGCGCTTCGACCGTGCAGCGGTGCGGCTGGCGCCGCCGGCCGGAACGTCGAGACGCCGGTCACCACGCCGATTCGATTTCGATTCGCCGTGCGCGGTCGGGTCGGGTCGGGCAGTCAGGTCAGGTCAGGTCCGGTCAGGTCAGGTCTGCGCCGGTCAGCTGCGCTTGGCGGCCATCTCGGCTTCGTGCTTGGCGATCATCTGGTTCGCGGCGTTCACCCGCTTGTCGACGATGGCGGCCTGGTTCTCGCTCACCCAACGATACGAGTCGGTACGGTTCACGTTGGCCTGGTCGAAGTGGGGCATCACGTAACGGGCGTACAGCTCGTAGGACCGCTTGGTGGCCGCCCAGTCCGCCCAGTTGACCGCCTGGATCAGCACGCAGCCGAACTCGCCCTGCTTGGCCCGCAGCTGTTCGATGCGCTCGATGGCGTCCTCCGGCGTGCCCACACAGGCGATGCGATGCTCCACCACCCAGTCCACCACGTCCTCGCCGGGCGGCACGTGGAAGCGGGGCTGGTTGTTGTTGAGGTAGCGGATGTACTCGTCCGTACCGAAGCGTATGTCGGCGATGGCCTGCTCTCGGGTCTCGGCGATGTGCATGCCCACGACGCAACGCAGACGGGAGCGGTCCATCTGGCGACCCTGCTCGGCGGCCCGCTCGCAGGCCACGTTCCAGTTGACATCGAGCGCGTCGAACCCGGCCTGCACCCCAGCAGCGACGCACAACATGCCCAGGTCGTACTTGCCGGCCAAACGCCCGCCGGACGGCGTCACCGCGCTGGCCACGCACACCTCGGGGAACGGCCGGGTGTAGGGCCGCAGGTGGGTACGGGCCTCGTTGAGGGTGTACCACTCGGTCTGCTCGGTGACGACCTCGCCGCGGAACAACCGCAGGATCACGTCGAGGCCCTCCTCGAGGCGGTCCCTCGTCACCTCGGGCTCGATGCCCATCATCAGCGCGTCGGAGGCGAGCAGGCCGGGGCCGGCCCCGAACATGACCCGGCCCCGCGTCATGTGATCGAGCTGGATCATGCGGTTGGCCACGTTCAACGGGTGGTGGTAGGGCAGCGACACCACCCCGGTGCCGAAGCGGAGGTGCTTGGTGCGCTCGGCCGCGGCGGCGATGAAGAGCTCGGGCGAGTCGATCGTCTCCATGCCGGCCGAGTGGTGCTCGCCGATCCACGCCTCGTGGAAGCCGAGCTCGTCGAGCAGGACCATGAGCTGGAGGTCGCGCTCGAGGGCGAGGGTGGGGTTCTCCGTCACCGAGTGGAACGGGGCGAGGAACACGCCGTGGCGCAGCGGGATGGTCATGGCCGCAATGTAGGGCGCCCGCCGGGGCCGAGACGAGCAGGCCGCGCCGGTCGCCGGGCGGGGCCGCCGGGCAGCCGCTACGGTCCGGGCCATGAAACTCGGTCTGATGCTGGGGTACTCCGGCGCCCGCTTGGAGCTGCCGGTCGACATGGTGAAGCGGGCGGAGGAGCTCGGCTTCGACTCGGTGTGGACGGCGGAGGCGTACGGCTCCGACGCCATCACGCCGCTGGCCTACCTCGCCGCGGTCACCAGCCGCATACGGCTCGGTACGGGCATCATGCAGCTGGCCGGCCGCACCCCGGCGATGTGCGCCATGCAGGTGCAGACGGTGGACGCGCTGGCCGGCGGCAACCGCATGATCGCCGGGCTCGGTGTGTCCGGTCCACAGATCGTCGAGGGCTGGTACGGCCAGCCGTGGGGCAAGCCGTACTACCGCCTCAAGGACTACGTGCAGATCATGCGCAAGATCTTCGAGCGCCAGGAGCCGGTCACCCACGACGGGCCCGAGTACCAGCTGCCCTACCACGGGCCGGGCACGATCGGGCTGGGCAAACCGCTGATGTCGATCCTGCACACCAACCCGAACGTGCCCATCTGGCTGGGGGCCGGCTCGCCCGACACCATCAAGCTGTGTGCCCAGCTGTGCGACGGCTGGTTCCCGATGCACTTCACGCCGCAGCGCTGGCCGATGTGGAAGCCGTTGGTGGAGGAGGGCTTCCGCCGGGCCGGCAACGGCAAGGGGTGGGATGGCTACGAGGTCCAGCCGATGGTGACGGTGCTGATCACCGATGACGTGCAGAAGGCGCTCGACGCCCAGAAGCCCGGCATCGCCCTCTACGTGGGTGGCATGGGGGCGAAGGGCATGAACTTCCACAACGATCACATGGTGCAGCGCGGCTACGGGGACGTGGCCGAGCGCATCCAGGAGCTGTACCTGGCCGGCCGCAAGCGGGAGGCGGCGGACGCCATCCCCGACGAGTACATCGACGAGGGCTGCCTGGTCGGTACGCCGGAGCGCATCCGGGAGCGGTTCCAGGCGTGGGCGGACACCGGGATCACCGGCATGACGATCTCGACCAACCAGAGCCACGCCATCGAGGTCATGGCCGACGTCGCCGAGCTGCCCCGCTGATCGATGGCCGCTCCCCCCGAAGCTCAAGGCGAGGCTCCCCCTGAAGCTCCCCTCGCGGGCCTGCGCGTGCTGGAGGTGGCGAACTGGGTGGCCGGGCCGTCGGCCGGGGTGCTGCTGGCCGACCTCGGCGCCGACGTGGTCAAGGTCGAACCGCCCGCCGGCGACGCGGCGCGCCGCATGCTGCGCCAGCCGAAGCCCGACGACCCGGCGCTCAAGGCGGTGGACTACCCCTTCGAACAGGACAACCGGGGCAAGCGCTCCTTGGTGGTGGCCGTCGACAAGCCGGAGGGGGCCGAGCTCCTGGCCCGCATCGCCGGCTCGTTCGACGTGTTTCTGACCAACCTGGTGCCCGAGCGCCAACGCCGCTTCGGGCTCGACCCCGACACCCTGCTGGCCCGCCACCCGCGGCTGATCCACGCATCGGTGTCCGGCTACGGGTCGGAAGGGCCCGACGCCCACCTGCCCGGCTTCGACGTCACCGCCTTCTTCTCCCGGGGCGGCGTGTACGCGCTCACCGCCGGCGAGGACGGCGAGCCACGGCGCCTCGGAGCCGCCCAGGGCGACCACACCACCGGCATGGTGCTGTTCGGGGCGATCATGACCGCGCTGTACCAACGCGACCGCACCGGCCGGGGCATGGCGGTGGAGACGTCGCTGCTGCGCTCCGCGCTGTGGACCCTGGCCACCGACCTGTCCGCCGCGCTGGTGGACCACCGCCCGCCGCCCCGGCCGGAGCGGGGCGGGTTCCTCTCGCCATTCCTCAACAGCTTCCGCTGTGGGGACGGCCGCTGGGTGCAGTTCTCGATGCCGAACAGCGACGGGAACTGGGCGAGGTTCTGCCGGGCGCTCGACCGTCCCGACCTCATCGACGATCCCCGCTTCGCCGACAACCGGGGTCGCTACCGCAACCAACCGGCGCTGCTGGCCGAGGTCGACCCGGTGCTCGACACGAGGCCCCGGTCCGCCTGGGGGCCGCGGTTCGACGCCGAGGGCCTCATCTGGGCCCCGGTGAACGACCTGGCCGACGTCGTCGAGGATCCGCACCTGCGCGCCACCGGTGCCTTCGCCACCGTCGAGCACCCGGCGGTGGGCACCTTCGAGACGACCAACGTGCCCTTCGAGTTCCACGGTGCCGACGTGGGTGTGCGAGGCCGTGCCCCCGAGGTCGGCCAGCACACCGACGCGGTCCTCGCCGAGCTGGGCCTCGACGCCGCCGAGCGCGACGCGCTGCGCCGGGCCGGCGTGTTCGGCTGACCGGCTGTTGGGGCACCCTGCGCCGGCCATCATGGAGCGATGACCGCCCGGCGCCACCCCCTCGAGATCGATGACGTCCTCGCCGCGGCCCGCACCCACGCCGCCGAGGGTGCCGCCGCCAACCGGCTGGACCCCGCGGTGGTGACGCAGTTGCGAGCGCATCGCCTCGGGAAGCTGTTCGTGCCGCCGACGCTCGGCGGGCACGGGCTGTCGTTGCCCGCCGCGTGCGAGGTGATGGCCGAGCTGGCCGAGGCGGACGGCGCCGCCGGCTGGGCGGTGATGATCGGCACCGGGCCCAACTGGTTCGCGGGGCACATGGACGACGCGCTGGCCACCGCCGTGTTCGGGCCCGCGGACAGCTTCGTGGCGGGCTCGGGCAAGATCGGCAACGCCCACCGCAGCGAGGGCGGCCACCGGGTCACCGGCACGTGGCAGTGGTGCAGCGGTGCGCCGTGGGCCAGCTGGTTCACGTTCCTGGCCTGCGAACCGGGCGAGGGTGCGGAGCCGTTCGTCGTCGCCGTGCCCGCCGCCGAGGTGGCGCTCGACGAGGCGTCGTGGCGGCCCCGGGGCCTCGCCGCCACCGCCAGTTGCGACGCGTCGCTGCAGGCGACGTTCGTGCCGGCCGCGCACGAGTTCGTCGTGGCCGGGTCCGGCCCGGCTCGCCCGGAGCCGATCTTCCGGGTGCCGTTCGCCTCCTTCGCCGAGGCGACGATGGCCGCGGTGGCGGTGGGCATCGGCCGGCGGCTGCTCGACGAGTTCGCCGCCCTGGCGCGGGTCAAGACGCCATCGTTCGCCACGACGGCGCTGAGCGAGCAGCCGGTGACGCAGGATCGCTTCGCCCGTTCGGCGGCGTCGCTGCGGGCGGCCGAGGCATGGTGGCGCGAGCAGGTCGAAGCCCTGTGGCTGGCCATCGTCGAAGCCGATGGCGCCGTCGAGCCGCACGTGCTGGTCGACCACCAGCTCGCCTGCGTGCAGGCTGTGGCGACGGTGGCCGCCGCGGCCGACGCGCTGGACCCGCTGACCGGCATGAGCGCGCTGCCGGTGGACGACGACCTCGGGCGGGTGCTGGCCGACGCCCGGGCGGCCGGCCGCAACGCCGTGGTCGCCGGCGCCCGGTTCACCGAGGCCGGCGCCGCGCTCCTGCGCTGACGGGGGGCGCGCCGCGCGCCGCGGGCGCCGCGCTCAGTTCCCGATGGCGCCGCCGAGCAGGATCTCGGTCTCCTCGGCCCCCAGACGCGTCGGCGTGCCCGGGGTCGCGCCGGGCCCACCGCGAGTCGATCGCTTCGGTCGGATCAGAGCGAGCAGAGCTGTTTCGTCAACGGCGGGTTGGCCGCCCCGAACGAATCGGCCGAGCGGAGCACCGCCTGCGCGGCCGGCGGCTCCGTGGGGATGATCACCAGGTTCTCGCCGGCATCCAGGCGGAGGAAGCCGTTGCGCACGTCGTTGTACCAAGTGGTGGCGACATCGGCCCGACCTCCGGTGTTGAAGTGCATGGCGTGGTGCGCCCAGCCGGCGTAGATGACCGGGTGGGCTCCGTCGGCGGTCTTCTCCAGACCGCCGTCGACCCATGCCTTGCTGTGGTAGCCGCGGTGGTAGGACACGATGACCTTGGAACGCTGCCAGACCGTTCCACCGACCCGCTTCAGCTCGACCACCGCGCCCTCCCAGTCGTGGCGGTGCCCGGCGCCGGAGAAGCCGTCCTTGGTGAAGTACAACCAGTAGCCGATCCGCATCGTGTCGGAGTCGCACAGACGAGGATCGACGTAGGTCGGCATGAGGTCGGTGCGCTCGGTCTGCGTGCAACCCGACTGGCCGGGCACAGGCCAGGCCTTCAGCGAGGAACCGCCGTTCGGCCGGAACGACGCGTCGTAGGCCGGGGCCGGCAGACAGGTGGTGTGGTTGAGCTTGCGGGCGAAGCTGAACTCGGGCGCGAGGTCGCGAAACAGTTGTGCGGCGACCGGGGCCTGGTCGGTGGTGGGGTTTTCGTAGAACGACCCCACCGCGGCGGTCACCCGCTCCTCGATGGTCACGGTGCCCGCCGCTTGAGCCCCGACGGTGCCGGCCTGAACCGCGCTCACCGCCGTCACCACGGCGAGACCCGTCGCGATGATGCGCCCGGCGCGGTGCCGTGCCGCAACAATTGCTACACGGCGTCCCCCGATGGTCCGCTGGACAAATCCAAAGGCGTTCATAGTTCTTCCCCGTACTCGTTCGTGTGTTCGTGGAGCCATCGCCCGGTGGTCACTGACCTCCGGCGGCCCCTGCGCAATATGTGGTCACAGCGCACCGGCGTCAATGACGTTCCCATCTCGAAATCACCAGTCGAGCGAGCGGACGATAGATTCAAGTTGTCATCAAATCATCGGCGTGACGTTGATGAAGAACCTACGCTGAGGTGGAACGAAGTCGCCACCGTGCGGTGGTATCAGCGGAGGGCGGGCGCGCTCCACCCGACCTGTGCGAGGCTGGGGAGCCAACGGCCGACACGGGGGAAGACGAACATGGCGCTGGCGCTCGAGGGGATCACCGTCATCGAATGCAACCGGGTGCCACCCGGTTCACTGTCGACGGTGTGGTTGGCCGACATGGGGGCCGACGTGATCCGGGTGGTGGAGCCCACCGGCGGGGTGGACCTGCTGGACCAGGGCGACACGGCGAAGGCGGCCGAGAAGCGCCGCCGCCGGGCGGGGTACTGGGTGGACCGCAACAAGCGCAGCCTCAGCCTCGATCTCAAGAAGCCGGAGGCGCAGGAGATCCTGCGCAAGCTGGCCTCGACCGCCGACGTGTTCGTCGAGGGCTTCCGGCCCGGCGTGATGAAGCGGCTCGGCGCCGACTACGAGACGTTGTCGGCCGACAACCCGCGGCTGGTGTACTGCTCGTTGTCCGGGTTCGGCCAGGACGGGCCGTACCGGGACTACCCGGCGCACGATCTGAACTACCTGTCCCTGGCCGGCGTGCTCAAGCAGCTGGGCAAGCCCGGCCAGGAGCCGACCATCCCGATGAACCTGGTCGCCGACTACGCCGGGGCGTCGATGCACGGCGCGTTGGGCATCATGTTCGCGCTGTTCGCCCGGGAGCGGACGGGGCGGGGCCAGCTGGTGGACGTCGCGTACCTCGACGCCACGATCTCGCTGCTGTCGGCCGTGCCGTCGTTCATGGCCTGGTTCGGCGGTGGCCCCGAGCCCGACCCGACGGTCGGCACCTTCGACGGGACCCGGCCGTACTACACCACCTACGTGTG
>JADLEF010000240.1 GCA_020846295.1 Acidimicrobiales bacterium | reverse complement strand
GCGGGCGGCACCGTCTCGCCCGCAGAGGTGGAGCGTCGCTCGGCGGCGCTCATCGCCGTCAAGGACGTCGTCTGGGCGCTGGTGCAGGACCGCCAGCGCACCGCCCGGGCGGTGGCCGCCCTGGCCGGCGTCACGCCGACGGCGTCGGCGGTGGGCGCCTATCTCGCCATCCAGGAGAGCCTGTCGGCGGTCGACCGGCTCGAGGTGCGGGGCCGCGACTCCGCCGGCCTGCACGTGCTGGTCCACGGGCACGACCTGCAGCTGGACAGCCCGGCGCTCGCTGCGCTGGTGGCGGCTCGGGCCGCCGACGAGCTGTTCGGCTCCGGCTCGGTCCGGGTGGTCGACGGTGGCGCCCTCTCGTTCGTGTACAAGGCCGCGGCCGAGATCGGCGAGCTGGGCGACAACGTGAAGGCGATGCGGGCGGCCATCGAGGCCGATGAGCTGCTGCGCCGGGCGGTGTCCGGGCCCGATGCCGAGGTGAACGTGTTGGGCCACACCCGCTGGGCGTCGGTGGGCATCATCTCGGCGGCCAACGCCCATCCGCTCAACTCCGAGGAGCTCGAACGGGTCGACGGCACCTACGTGGCGGCCGCGCTGAACGGCGACGTGGACAACTTCGCCGATCTGAAGGCCAGCCACGGGCTGGCCATCCGCAGCGAGATCACGACCGACGCCAAGGTCATCCCCACCATGGTCAGCCGTGCGCTCGACGGCGCGCAGGGGGCGGTGGAGGCGTTCCGCCGCTCCGTGGCCCAGATGGAGGGCTCCGTCGCCATCGGCGCCCAGGTCGCCGCCGAGCCGACCCAGCTGCTGCTGGCGCTGCGCGGCTCGGGCCAGGCCCTCTACGTCGGCGTGACCGAGGACGCGTTCCTCGTCGCCAGCGAGCCCTACGGGCTGGTCGAGGTGGCCGACCGCTACCTGCGCCTCGACGGGGAGACGCCGTCCGATCCCAGCAACCCGACCGGCAGCCGGGGCCAGGTCGTCGCCCTCGACGCGGCGCGGGCAGGAACCGTCGAGGGGATCCGGCGCTCCTCCTACGACGGCACTGAGCTACCGGTCGAGGAGCGGGAACTGGTCGTCCCCCAGATCACCACCCGCGACATCGACCGGGGCGAGTTCCCCCACTTCCTGCTCAAGGAGATCTCCGAGTCGCCCGGGTCGTTCCGCAAGACGCTGCGAGGCAAGCTGGCGGAGCGCGACGGGCAGCTGCACGTCGAGCTGGGGGAGGAGACGCTGCCCGCCCGGGTGCGTCGCGCCCTCGCCGACGGCTCCATCCGGCGGGTGCTGGTCATCGGACAGGGCACCGCGGCGGTGGCGGGCCAGGCGTTGGCCATGGCCCTGCCCGCCTTCGCCCCCGAGGCGGCCCTCGAGGTGGTGGCGCTGCCCGCCACCGAGCTGTCAGGGTTCGGGCTGCGCAGCGACCTGTCCGACACGCTCACCGTCGCCATCAGCCAGTCGGGCACGACGACGGACACCAACCGCACGGTGGACCTCATCCGGGCCCGTGGCGGGGCGGTCATCGCCATCGTGAACCGGCGGCAGTCCGACCTCACCGACAAGGCCGACGGCGTGCTCTACACCTCCGACGGGCGTGACGTGGAGATGTCGGTGGCCTCGACCAAGGCCTTCTACTCGCAGATCGCCGCAGGGTTCCTCCTCGCCACCGCCATCGCCGACCAGTTGCCCGGCGGCGGCGGGGACCGGGCCCGGGCGCTGCGCCAGGACGTGCTGGCCGCCCTGGTGGACCTACCGACCCAGATGGTGGCCACCCTCGAGCTGCGGCCACAGGTGGCCGACGCCGCCCGCCAGTTCGCCCCCCAGCGGCGCTACTGGGCGATCGTGGGCAACGGTCCCAACCGCATCGCCGCCCACGAGGTGCGCATCAAGCTCTCCGAGCTCTGCTACAAGTCCATCGCCTGCGATGTCACCGAGGACAAGAAGCACATCGATCTCTCCTCGGAGCCCATGATCCTGGTGTGCGCGGCCGGGCTGTCCGGCTCCACCGCGGACGACGTGGCGAAGGAGGTCGGCATCTACCGGGCGCACCGGGCGGCGCCGATCGTGATCGCCTCCGAGGGCCCCGAGCGCTATCCCGCCGCGCTGGCGTTCATCCGGGTGCCCTCGACGCACCCGATGCTGGCGTTCGTGCTGTCGGCGATGGTCGGGCACCTCTTCGGCTACGAGGCGGCGCTCGCCATCGACGCGTTGGCGGTGCCGCTGCGCGAGGCACGGGCGGTGATCGAGCGGGCGGTGTCCTCCGGGGCGTCGAGCGATCAGCTGCGCGGGCTGTCGAGCAGCTTCGAGCCGTTGGCCGGACGGTTCTTCGCCTCGCTTCGCGCCGGAAGCTACGACGGGCACCTCGAGGCGTCCACCGCCACCCGGCTGGCCTCGCTGCTGCGCTACGCGACCGGCACCGTACCGCTCGGTGCGTACCAGTCGGAATGGGGCAAGGTCGGTACGCCGGCGGTGGTGGTCGACGATCTCACCCGGGCGCTGACCGCAGCCATCGACGAGCTGACCCGGCCCGTGGACGCCATCAAGCACCAGGCCAAGACGGTCACGGTGGGCATCTCCCGCTCGGACGAGTCGCTGCTGGAGACCGCGCTGGTCAAAGCCGTCATCGACGCCGGCGCCGGCCGGGACCGCCTCAGCTACGACACGCTGCGCACGCTCGCCGCGCTGTCGCCCACCGTCGCCGAGGTCACCGGCTACACCCGCTACCGGGTGGAGGGCTCGCCTGACAGCGGTACCGCCACCATCACCGTGGCCGATCGCGGCGGCATCGCCCTCGACCTGCCGCTGCGCACCGATCGCAACCCGCGCCTGCGCGGCACCAAGCACCAGGTGGCGGCCGAGCAGAGCGTCTTCGTGTCCCGGGGCCGCTCCGACGGACGGCTCATCATCATCGTCCCCGAGCTCAAGGGCGGTGAGACCACCGGGATCACGCTGCTGCACGTGCGGTTCCAGGACAAGGTGGCGGTGTCGACGTTGCGCACCGCACTGGCCGGGTACCGCAACCGCTATCGGGTGCTCGAGGATGCGGTGATGGAGACGGAACCGACGTTCCGGGAGGACCTGCTCGAGTCGGTCCCGCTGGCCGAGCTGTTCACCGAACCGATCACCACGCTGGCGGACCGCTGGCGGGTCTGACCGGCGCCGACAGCCGGGAAGGGTCGCAGTAGCCTCTCGACGGTGATCGGCCTGGGGATCGACAACGTCGACATCGAGCGCTTCCGGCGCGTGCTGGAGCGGACGCCGGGCTTCGCGGCGCGGGTCTTCACCGACGCCGAGCTGGCCTACGGCCGCGAGCAGCGCGACCCCACCCAACGGCTCGCCGCCCGCTTCGCAGCGACGGAGGCGGTCATGAAGGCGCTCGGCGTCGGCCTGGGGGAGGTGCGCCTGCGCGACATCGAGGTGGTGCGGGCGCCGTCAGGGGCGCCGGCGGTGGCCCTGCACGGTTCGGCCGCCTCGCTGGCCGCCGAGCGGGCAGTGCAGCGGTGGTGGCTGTCGTTGACCCACACCGACCTGGTGGCCTCCGCGGTGGCGGTGGCGGAGTGATCCCGATCGTCACCCCCGAGGAGATGCGCGCCATCGACGCCGAGGCGCCCGAGCCGGTCGACGCGCTCATCGAACGGGCCGGGGCGGCCACCGCCCGGGCGGCGCTGCGCCTGTTGGGCCAGGGCTACGGCAAGCGGGTGCTGGTGGTGGCGGGCAAGGGGAACAACGGCAACGACGGGCGTTCGGCGGCGCGGCGTCTGGCCCGCCGAGGGGTGCGGGTCACGGTGGTCGCGCCCGGCGGGGGCCTCGGCGGAAGGACCGGTACCGGAGGCCGCTTCGATCTGGTCGTCGACGCCGCCTTCGGTACCGGGCTGCGCGGCGGATGGTCGCCACCCGACGTCGGGGCCGTGCCGGTGCTGGCCGTCGACATACCGAGCGGTGTGGACGGGCTGACCGGCGAGGTGCACGGCGAGGAGCGACCGGCGGTGCTGGCTGCGATGGCCACGGTGACCTTCGCGGCGCTGAAGCCCGGCCTGGTGCTGCACCCGGGCCGGGGTTGGGCCGGCGCGGTCGAGGTGGCCGACATCGGCCTGGACTGCAGCCGGGCGCGCGCGTGGCAGGTGACGGGCGCCGACGTGGCGGCCTGGGTGCCGGCGCGGCCCGTGGACACCCACAAGTGGCGCGCCGCCGTCTGGGCGATCGCCGGATCGCCGTCGATGCCCGGCGCCTCGCACCTGTGCGTGCGGGCGGCGCTGCGCGGCGGTGCCGGCTACGTGCGGCTGAGCTCTCCGGGCCTGTCCGGTTCGCCCGGCGCGCCGACGGAGGCGGTGTACAGCCCGCTGCAAGTGCCCGAGCACGGGTGGGCGGCGGAGGCGGTGCGGGACGCGGGCCGCTTCGGCGCGGTGGTGCTGGGGCCTGGTCTGGGACGCTCAGCGGCGGGCGCCGCCGAGGGGCGCCCCGCGGCGGCGC
>JADLEF010000239.1 GCA_020846295.1 Acidimicrobiales bacterium | reverse complement strand
GGCCCCCGATCAGCAACGTTCCGTCGAGCGCGCAGCGGGCGGTGCCGTTGGCGCATGCGTGGCACAGCTCCGGATGGACGACGGCACGGTGGCCGCGAGCCGCTGAGGTGCCAGTGGCGACGTCACGTAGACGCGATCGAGCACTTTGAGCATGAGGTCGTTGGCGGTCAGCACGCCGGCGGGCGACACGGTCAGGTTGGCCCAGACGACGAGCGTGAGCTTGTTGGCGGGATCGTGGGCGGCTTCGGAGTTGTAGCCGACGGTCTCGCCCCCATGGAGGTAGAGCGAGTTGCCCGCCCAGCGAAGGCGGTTGATCCCGTATCCGTAGTCGAGGCTGGTCCCGGTCGGTTGCAGGCTGTCGAGCCAGATGCGCTGGTACTTGGCGTTGAGCACTCGGCCCCGGACCAAGGCGCGGATCCACGTGTCGAGATCGTCGGCGGTGGAGATGACGCCTCCGGCGGCGGTGGCGAAGGAGTGGTTGACGCTGGTGAAGTCTTTCGGCTGGACCAGGCCGGCGTCGACGGCGGCCTCGAACTGCGGTGTGTAGGGCGGGTCCGCGATGCCGGTGGTCACGATCGATGCGCTGCCGTACAGGTAGCCGTGCGCGTACGGGCTGGGGATGACGTTGGAGGTGCTGGGGGGAAGCAGGGTGTGCTTCATGCCCAGCGGTCCGAACAAGCGCTTCTGCATCGCCGTGGCCAGAGGCCGGCCGTCGACCTTCTCGACGACCAGGCCGAGCAGTGCGTAGTTGGTGTTGCTGTATTCGTAGGCGCTGCCCGGTGCGAAGTTGGGCGGGTGCGCGAACGAGATCGCCAACAGCTCCTGCGGCGTCCAGACCTTGGTCGGGTCATGGTCGAAGGACGGCGCCATCACGGGGTCGCTGGTGTAGTCGAACAGACCGCTGCGCATCTCCAGCAGCTCGGCGAGCGTGATGGTCTCGCCGTTGGGCACGCCCGGGACATACTTCGACACCGGATCGCCGAGCCGCAGCTTGCCTTCCTGGGCCAGCTGCAAGATCACCGCCGAGGTCATCGTCTTGGTGATCGAGGCGATCCGGAAGTAGGTGGACGGGCGGGGGCGGACCTGGGCGCCCAGCCGCGTGGTGCCGTAGGTGGCCGTGAGCGCACCGTGGGGCGTGCGCAGCATGACCACCGCGCCGGGAACGTGCAGCGTCCGCGCCGTCTTGTCCACCAGCGCCTGCAACGTGCGCTGGTTGATCGTCCTGAGTCCCGACTTGGTCGGCGTCACCGCCGACGCGCCCGCCGAGAACACGGCGCTCGCCAACGCTGCGCCGACCAGCACGGCGCCGACGCGACAGCGCCTCGACCGTGTCTTGAACCTGGGCATGAAGCTCCTCCTCCTCACCCGCGCTGGGGCCTGCTCGTGAGCGAGCCGTGCAACGACGTGTCCCCGGCGCGGACGGCATCGACGACCCGACGGATCGCCCTGATGGTGAGCGGCCCGTTGTCGATCATGATGTTGTGGCCCGAGTGCGTATTGGTGATGTGCACCGCGCCGGGCACGAGCGCGGCGAGCTCGTTCTGGGCGACGGAGTTCGTCCGGTCGATGACCTCACCGAAGTTGCGCGGCACCGACGGCGGGACCACGCCCTCGTCGATGTACTTCGGAACCAGCGCCGCGAACTTCTTGCTCGCCGTGAGGACGACGAGTGGCATGGGCCGCAGCGGCGCCGCGGCCGCGGTCTGGTCGAGAGTCACATCGAAGTCCTGGCGTTCCAGGGCGGGATACTCGGCGATCGCATCGGCCGGCCGAGCGTTGGCGAACTTCCAGACATCCCACTCCGCGGGTGTCATCTGCACGCGGAGCTCCGGCGTGAGGATGTCGACGAACACGACCCCCTTGACCTGATCGGGGTGCTCACCGGCGAACACTCGGGCGATGTTGCCCGCGAACGAGTGCGCCACGAGGACGTAGGGGCCCTTGGCGTCGATCGCCTTGAGCAGGGCGTCGAGGTCGTCGACGCCGTTCTGCGGCGTGGTCGGCTGGGGCACCGGGTCGCTGCGGCTGAGCTCGCCGTCGAGGTGCGTGACGCCCGGCCGGTCGTACGTGCAGGTCCGGGTCATCTTCCCGATCTGCGGATAGACCTTCGGCGTCTTCTGCTTGGCCGCGTGCCAGAGGTCGGATGCCGTCCCCGACCCGGAGAGCAGGAGAACGGTGGGCGAGCCCGTGCCGCGGCACTCGACGTACATCGACCGGCCGCCGCCGATGTCGACGCGCTTGGCGAAGGCAGCGGCGCTCTGACCCCGCTTCGACCCTTCCTTCGGGGCTGCGCTGGCGGTTGTGGTCGCGCACGACATGGCCACGACGCTCACGATCAGCACGCTCACCATGCGATGACGGCGGCGGAGGCCATGGTGGCGCAGCGGGAAGCTGGTGGGGGACATCTCGATCTCCTCTAGGTGCCGGGAACGTCGTCGACGTTCGTGCGGGGTGGACGGGCGCGCAGCACGCGGGTGGCCCGCTCGAACCAGTTGGGGTCCACGATCTCGTCCTCGGCGCGCACGGCCGACGGGTGGTAGGTCGGGTCGAGGCAGTTGATCTCGCCTTCGAAGCCTTCGGGATCGCGAAAGCGGACGGAGAGCATCGGGCCCAGACGGCGGATATCGCCGCTGGAGGCACCGACCTCGAGCAGGCGGTCGCGCATCGCCGTCAGTGCGGTCTCGTCGACGACGGTGAACCCCAGGTGATCGAGGCGACCGCGCTCGAACATCGTCGCGGCGAAGCCCTGCGCCGCGGGGTCGTAGCCGGGCAGCTCGAAGACGTGCAGCATGACCTCCCCGGCCACGATGACGGCCTGCCGGGCGTGCCCGGGCCCGGCGCCCAGCACCAGCGTCGTCTCGAGCCCGATCGTGTCCTCATAGAAGGCACGGAAGCCGTCGAGATCAGCCGTCACCACGGCGACATGGCTCATGCCACACGGCCCGGTGGGGGGTTTGCTGCGCACGCCCCTGAAGGCGTTCAGCGGGGTGGAACGCTTCGTTCCACCTCGGGCCTACGGCTCGTCCGCGGTCTCCACCGTCCAGGACAGCTCC
>JADLEF010000238.1 GCA_020846295.1 Acidimicrobiales bacterium | reverse complement strand
TCCCTCTGTGGCCATGGCGTCGTCCAACTCCCGGTGTGTCGGCTCGTGTGCGAGCAGTGCCTGTGGGAACCGGTATCGCCCGTCAGATGACGATCATCACTGGGCCGATCGTCCTCGATCCCCACATCGGGTGAGCGTTGCACCCCGTCGGAGCCCGACCAGTAGGGTGAGCGCCCATGGGGGAGTTCTGCTTGACCGAACGTGACGGCCATCTTTTCGTCGTCACCATCAACCGACCTGACGTGATGAACGCCTGTCACCCGCCGGCCAACCGGGAGCTGGCCGAGGCGTTCGACGAGTTCGCCAACGACCCCGAGCTGTGGGTCGCCATCGTGACCGGCGCGGGCGACCGCGCCTTCTCCGCCGGCAACGACCTGAAGTACCAGGCGATGGGCGGCGACATGAGCGGCCAGCCCAAGGCCGGCTTCGGTGGCCTCGCCTCGCGCAACGACTGCTACAAGCCGA
This sequence comes from Acidimicrobiales bacterium, assembly GCA_020846295.1. Lineage (GTDB taxonomy): Bacteria > Actinomycetota > Acidimicrobiia > Acidimicrobiales > CAIXPF01 > CAIXPF01. Next base: position 25,114 of record JADLEF010000238.1, on the reverse strand, counting down.
TCATCGCCGCGGTGAACGGCGTCGCCATGGGCGGCGGCTTCGAGATCGCCCTGGCCTGCGACCTCATCATCGCAGCCGAGAACGCGGTGTTCGCGCTGCCCGAGCCGCGCGTCGGCCTCGCCGCCCTCGCCGGTGGCGTGCACCGCCTGCCCCGCCAGATCGGCATGAAGCAGGCCATGGGCATGATCCTCACTGGCCGCCGCGTCAGCGCCGCGGAGGGCAAGGAGCTCGGCTTCGTCAACGAGGTCACCCCGGTGGGCGGCGCCGTCGAAGGGGCCAAGCGCTGGGCGGCCATGATCCTCGAGTGCTCGCCGATGTCGATCCGGGCCTCCAAGCAGGCCGTGCTCGACGGGTTGGAGGCGGGTGGCGCGCTCGCCGCCATGAAGGCCCAGGGCGGCTTCGAACACGTGCGGGCGATGTCCAAGAGCGAGGACTTCATCGAAGGCCCCAAGGCGTTCGCCGAGAAGCGCACGCCGGACTGGAAGGGCCGCTGAGCCCGACGTCCTCGGCGTCGAGCGGGGTCGGCCGGGTCGCCCGGCGACCCGCTCGCACCGCAGCTCAGTAGATCTCGGCGATCCACCGATCGCCGAGTGGGACCACCGTCAGGTGCGAACCGGCCTGCACCAGCAGCGCCGCGATGGCCGTCGGCGCCGTACCGTTCGGTACGGCAATGACCAGACCGCGCCGGGGGTGGTCCTGCACCAGTCGCGAGCCGTCGGGGAAGGCCACGCCGGCATCGTGCAGTTGCCGGGCCGCATGCTTGCCCGCCCCGTGCTCCACCCCGACCTGGTGCTCCCCGCCACCGCTCGACGGCACGAACGTACTGAGCGGTACGACGCGGCCGCGGCCGGAGAAGAAGCTGGGCCGGCTGTGCGCCCGGGGATCGACGTCATCGAGGTCGGGCTGCACGTTGATCCAGCCCGTGCCCCGTCGCAGCACCTGCTCGACGGCGCGGGCCAGCGGCGCCAGATCGCTCCGGCGGAACCCGATGAGGTCCGCCACCGTCACGCCCGCATCTCGCCGCTCGGTCGCTCCGATGCTCCCATCCGACCAGCCTGGCACAGCGCGCCCGCTCCGGGCGGGCGCGCCGCACTGCGTTCAGCGACGCCGGCGGTGCGCGACGCCGTTGCCCGGCCGCCCGCCGAGTGCCGCCTGGCGGGTGCGCTCGGCGCGCTCGCGCTCCGGTGCCGCGTCCGGTCCGGTCGGGGCCCCGTCCTCGTCGGTGAGGTCGAAGGCCACCGTCTCGTCCTCGGGGCCCGGCTCCCCGAGCCCGGCACCGGCGTCGGGACCCGCCGCGCCGGCCGCTTCGTCGATGCTCCTCGCCAACGCCGTCGGCCACGGATCATCGGCCTCGGAGCCGAGGACGACGGGCAGCTCGTCGGTGAGGTCGATGATGATCCCGCGCCCGTCGGGTGCGGCAGGCACATCGTCCTCCGTGGTGGCGACGGGCTCCGCCGGCAGATCCGGCCCGGGGGCGGCGAGCGCCTCGAGCGTGCGTTCGAGCGGCGTCGGCACCACGTCCGTGCCGCCCTCGAGCAGGCGCAGCGGCAGCCGCACCTTGGCGATCACCCCGTCGGTGGCGCCCTCCAGCAGCTGCACGGTGATGCCGTGTCGCGCCGCCAACCGGCCGCTGACCGACAGCCCCAACGCGCCGGGCGACTGGCGATCGAGCCCGGGCGGACTGGTCAGGATGTGGTTGGCGTCGGCGCGGGCCACCGCGCTGAGCCCGTCGCCCTCATCGACGACGGCGAGCACGTAGCCGTCGGTGGCGCGGCGCCCCACGACGACCACCGGCTCGCTCGAAGCCGCCGCCGCGTTGTCGATCAACTCGGCGAGCAGGTGGGCCACGTCCTCAACGAACTCGCCCCGCAGCACCTCGCCATGCACCGATTCGACGTCGATGCGCGACCGGTGCTCGCTGTCCGCCAGCGCGGCGTCGAGCACGTCCGCGATCGGATGGTCGGCTCGGGCCGGCGCCGAACCATCCGGATCGGCCAGCACGATCAGGGTGCCGGCCGCCCGGCGGCTGCGACGGGCCAGGCGGCGGGCGTCGTGCAGCGCCGGTTCGCCCTGCAGGGCGGGCTCCTGGCGCACGAGGCGATCGAGGGCGTCGAGCTGCCGCTCGGCCAGCTCGCCGAAGCGGTCGCCCAGCGCCCGCACCAGGGGCACGAGGTTCGTCGCCTCGGCGGGGGGCAGGCTCGCGGGCGGCAGGGGGTGGGGCACCGGCGCCGCGGAGGAGAAGCCGGAGGCGAGCAGGTCGCTCTGGTCCCGGATCGCCCAGAACAGCGCCGCCGCGATGAACGCGCCGCCGCCGGCGCCGATGGCGATGCTGCCCACGAACGCGTCACCGCCGCCCAGCAGCGACGCCGCGGCCGCGCTCACGCCACCGGCCACCGCGCCGATGGCCCCCATCAAGCCGACTCCCCAGCGTTCCGCCATCGCCTACCTCCCTGGCCGGCGCGGGCGCCGCCGTGCGTCGAGTGCACGTGCTCGCAGCCCGCAGGATCCCGCCGGATCCAAGGTCAGGGTAAGTGCAACGCACGGCACCCCCACCGAGCGCGCAAGAACTTCACTTCCACCCCTCAGAGAGTGAGTGGTTCAACACGATCGGCGTACGAAAACCGCCCGGGCGGTGGCCGCCCACTCGTAGGCGACACGCCCGAGCGCGTGGAGATCGCTCTCCACGACGACGACGTCGCCCAGGCCCGACCAGCACCGGCCCAGCAGCATGCGGGCCCGCCGAGCCTGGTCGGCGGTCGTCACCAGCACGATCCGCCGCCACCCCCGCTCCTGCGCCAGGTCCGCCACGAAGCGCGACTCACCACGGGTGGTGCGCGGTTCGGGATCGAAGCAGATCGTCTCGAAGTCCTCCTCGCCCCGGCAGAACGTCTCGAACGGCGTCGTCGCCCGATCCGGCGGCGGATCGTTCGGATCGGACAGCACCAGCGTCGGCGCGAGACCCGATTCGACCAGCGCCAGGGCGGCGTCGAAGCGCGGGCCGGCACCGCCGAACATCACCACCGCATCGGCACCGGGCGTGGGCCAGGTCGCTCGATCCCGGGCGTCCCAGCGAGCCGTACCGGCGGGATGCACGAACCATCGCCACGACAGCAACGTCGCCGCCACGCACACCCCGATCCACACCACCGCCACCGCGGGCCGCCACCGCTGCCGCACCCCGGCAGGCTACGGGCGCCTCGCCCCGATCCGACCGTGACATCCGCCGTCGCCTCGGACCGCGAGGTCAACCGCGAGGGCGGCGCCCGGCGTGCGGCAGCGACGACCACTGGGCCGGATCGTGCCCGAAGAACAGCTGCGCGCCGGCCGCCTCCAACGCGGCGAGCGCGTGCAGCGACGCCAGCTGCTGCTCCGGGTCCCAGGAGAAGTCGGGCAGGTGCAACTCGTCGAGCGCTCGGCGCAGGTAGCACGCGTCGCCGCACAGGACGACCTCGCCGTCGTCGGTGCGCACCCGCATCGACTGGTGACCCGGCGTGTGCCCGGGGGTGGGGATGCAGACCACCCGTCCGTCCCCGAACACGTCGTGCTCGCCGTTGACGAGCTGCACGTCCTGGCCGAGATCGAACAGCCTCGGGCTGTACGTGTCCGTCGCGACCAGCCGCTCATGGTGGGCTGCCCGCCACTCCGCCTCCTGCACGATGACCCGTGCGTTGGGCACCAGCGCGTTGCCGCCGCAGTGATCGAAGTGCAGATGGGAGTTCACCAGCACCGAGATGTCCGCCGCCTCGCACATCTCGGCCGCGGTCAGGCGGCGGTCCACGGCGTCCTGCGGGCCGAAGTCGAGGTCGAACAGGTCCGCCATGCGACCGGCGCCGGCGGGATCCTCGGCCAGCTCGGCGGCCAGCCCGGAGTCGAACAGCACGAGCCCCGCGGGGTGCTCCACCACGAACGACAGCACCGGCACGCGGATGACGCCGGGCTCGCCGTCGAGGAACCCGCTCGCCGCGCCGGTGAGCCAGCCACAGGTCAACGCGGACACGGTGACGGACATGCTCGCTCCTCCTGACCGGCGCTCCTACAGCTGCTCGGCCGAGAACGTGTCGCAGCGCTCCATGTCGCCGGTGCGGAGCCCGGTGGTGAACCAGCGCTGGCGCTGTGCAGACGAACCGTGGGTCCACGCCTCGGGGCTGACCTGGCCCTGGAAGCGCTTCTGGATGTAGTCGTCGCCCACCGTGGCGGCGGCGTCGAGGCCCTGAGCGATGTCCTCATCGGTCAGCTCGACCACCAGCGGGGTGCCGGTCTGCGGATCCGCCACCGTCGTGGCCCGGTTGGCCCACAACCCGGCGTAGCAGTCGGCCTGCAGCTCGAGGCGCACCGCGTCGGAGTCGGGACCCTGCCGGGTGCGGACCCGATCGTTCTGGCCGGTCAGGTTCTGGATGTGATGGCCGTACTCGTGGGCGATCACGTACGCCTCGGCGAAGTCCCCGCCCTCGGCCCCGAAGCGGGTGCGCAGCTCGTCGTAGAACGTCAGGTCGATGTACACGCCGCTGTCCGCCGGACAGTAGAACGGCCCGACATCGGCGGATGCCTGCCCGCAGGCGGTGTCGACCGCGCCGGCGAAGAACGTGGTGGGCGCCTGCTCGTAGCGGCCGCCCCGCCGAGCGAACTCCTCGGCCCAGAAGTCCTGGACGCTGTTGACCACGGCGACGATCCGGCAGTCCCGCTGCGTCTCGGCGTCCGCGCCGGTCCGGCACTGCGACTCGAGACCGGCGTTGTCCCCCTCGGCCACGCCGACCGACACCGGCTGCTCGGGGAACAGCTGGCTCAGGTTGCCGCCCGAGAGGCCCCCGCCGCCCCCGCCGCCGAGCACCGTCACGAGCAGCGTGATGATGACGCCGACGAGTCCGAGACCACCGCCACCGATGGCCGCGGTCTTCCCGCGGCTGCGTCCGCCGCCGGCGCGCAGATCACGGATCTGCGAGGTGTCGAGTCTGGCCTTGTCGTCGAAATCCATGCCGTGCGACCTCCCTGCGGCGCAGGCAGCGTAGGCGACGGACGCCGACTGTCAGCAGCGCACGCCGCGAGCGCGCCGCGCCAGGCCGCTCAGAGCAGCTTGCGCAGGAGCGCCTTGATGGCCTTGCCGGTCAGGAACGGATCCGACGTGCCGAGCGTGCCGGCCACCCGCTTGCGCAGCTCGGCCTCGGCGATGCGCTTGTCATCGGCGCTGATGCGGTCGATGAACAGGACCCCGTCGAGGTGGTCGATCTCGTGCTGGCAGACCCGGGCGAGCAGCTCGTCGGCCTCGAGGTCGATCTCCTCGCCATCGACGCCCCACGCCTTGAGGTGGATCTCCTTGGGGCGCACCACATCGAAGTAGAGGCCCGGGATGGAGAGGCAGCCCTCCTGGTACACCCACTCGCCGCGGCTCTCCACGATGACCGGGTTGATGAGCACCGGCGGTGCCTCCTCCGGGAGGCCGTGCACGAAGAGCCGCTGGCTGCGGCCGACCTGCGGGCCGGCCAGCCCGATACCGGCCTCGTGGTCCATGGTGACGAGCATGCGACGGCCGAGCTCGGCCATGTCGCCGTTGATGTCGGTCACCTCGGCTGCGGTGCGGCGGAGCACCTGGTCGCCGAAGAAGCGCAGCGGCATCAGGAGCTCTTCGAGCTGGGAGCCGTCGTCATCGAGTTCGGGATGAGCCACGGGACGAGTATACGGATCACGGCGGCGCCATCTTGAGCCGATCAGGGCCGATGGTCAGGTCCTGTGACCCTTGACGGACCCGCTGTGCAAGGCTGCGGTCATGAGCGATCCGTTCGGCTCCCTGTCGGGCGACCCCCACCTGGGCGCATCACGCCCGGCCGGGATCGGGTACTGGCCGCTGGCCGAGGACGCCCCCGCCGTCGCGGTCGACCGGGAGTCCATCCGCCTCGTGTCGCCCGACGGCGCACTCGTGCGCGGGCTGCTGTGGACGCCGGCCGGGCGACCGTGGAAGACCGCGGTGATGCTGTCGCACCCCAGGGCGGACTTCTCGGTGCACTACGCGTGCCCGATGCTCGCCGCCGCCGGCTACGCCGTGCTCGGCTTCGGCACCCGGTACCAGAACAACGACATCGACTGCCTCCACGAGAAGTGCATCGTGGATGTCGCCACCGTCGCCACCGAGCTGCGCCGCCGTGGCGCGGAGGCCGTCGTGCTGCTCGGCAACTCCGGCGGCGCCTCGCTCATGGCCCTGGCCCAGGCCGAGCAGCAGCTGGGCGACGGGTGGATCGGCATCGCCGCCCACCCCGGCGAGGGCGTGTTCATGCTGCAGGTCATCGACCCGTCGGTGGCCGACGAGCACGACCCGATCTCCACCGTGGCCGAGCTCGACATGTACGACCCCGACAACGGCTGGCGACCCTGGCCCGAGCCGTGTCGCTACGACCCGGCCTGGCTGGCCCGCTACCGCGCCGCCCAGCGCGAGCGCGTCGCCCGCATCGACGCCATCGCGGCCGCCGCCCTGGAGGACCAGCAGCGCGGCCGCCAGGAGGCCCGCGGCCACGAGCGGGGCAGCCCCGCCTGGCGTCGGGCCCGCGCCCGGGGCGTGGCGACGCGCTACCTCACGATCTACCGGACGCTGGCCGATCCCGCCTACCTCGACCTGTCGATCGATCCCGATGACCGGCCGATGGGCTCGCTGTTCGCCTTCCCCGATCCGTTCGAGGCGAACTACGGGCGGGCCGGACTGGCCCGGACGATGACCGACCGGGGCTGGTTGTCCACCTGGTCGGGCCTGTCCTCGCACGCCCGTCTCGCCACCACTGCACCGAGTGTGACGGTTCCATCACTGTTCGTGCATCCAATGGCCGACACCGAGATACGTCTGTGGCAAGCCGAGGAGATCTTCGAGCAGCTCGGCGCGACCGACAAGGCGTTCCACCGGCTGCCCGGCGCACCCCACTACCTGGAAGGACACCGACGCACCGCCCTCGAGATCGTCGAAGCGTGGTTGGCAAAGCGCTTTCCGCGTTGAGTTGGCCGGTCGTTTCGTGACCAGGGCCATACACGACTGGCCCGAGGGTCGCTGATACCGTCTGGCGGCTGTGACCCCCGGTAGACGCGGCGACCATCGCCGGCGACGCCCGACGCTGCGTAGCCGGACCTTCGCCCGTCTGCTCGCAGCGTTCGCCGCGCTGTGCCTCGTGCTGGCATCCTCGGGCGCCGCCGCACCCGCTCAGAGCGTGGACGAGGCCCGCGACCAACGCGAGGCCAACCGGGCCGAGCAAGCCCGCATCGCCGCTGACCTCGACACCCTCAAGGCCGACGCCGCCACCATCAGCCAAGCGCTGCAGGGCCTCGAGGAGGCGCTGTCCTACCAGCAGGCCAAGGTCGACGCCGCCACCCAGGCCCTCGACGAGGCGCTCGCCGCGGCCGCGGCCGCGCAGGCCGAGGTCGACCGGACCACCGGCGAGATCGACGCCGTCAAGGTGCGGGTCTCCGCCGCCGTCGTCAACGAGTACACCGGCGGACTGGCCGGCGACGCCGACCAGTTCCTCGCCGCCGAGTCCGTCAGCGAGGCCACCCAGCGCAGCTCCCTGCTCGACGTGGTGCGCGGCCGCTACGCCGACGACCTCGAGCAGCTCCGGTCGCTCAAGGAGCGCCAGCGCCGCGCCACCGAGACCGCCGCCGCCGCCGTCGCCCAGGCCGAAGCCGTGCGCGCCGAGCTCGACGCGGCCCGCGCCGAGCTCGACAGCCAGCGCGACACCCAGGCCAGGCTGGCCGAGGCGCTCCAGGGCAAGATCGGCGACGTCCAGGCCGAGGCCGATCGGCTCAAGGCCGCCGAGGACGAGCTGACCGCGGTCATCAACCGGCACCTCGAGGAGGAGGCGGCGGCCAAGGGGTTCTCCGCCAGCAGCGCCCCCACCCTCACCGTGGCCTCCGCCTCCGGCTTCATCTACCCGGCCGACGGGCCGGTCACCTCGCCCTTCGGCTACCGCGTCCACCCCATCCTCGGGTACTCCCGGTTGCACGCCGGCACCGACATCGGCGCCTCGTACGGGTCGCCGATCTGGGCGTCGAAGGGCGGCGAGGTCATCCTCGCCGGCTGGAACGGCGGCTACGGCAACTGCGTGATCATCGCCCACGAGGGCGGGCTGTCCACCCTGTACGGCCACATGTCCGAGCTCGCCGTCAGCGAGGGTCAGCGCGTCGGCCAGGGCGAGGTCATCGGCTGGGTCGGCTCCACCGGCGCATCCACCGGCCCCCACCTCCACTTCGAGGTCTGGGTCGGCGGCTCCGCGACCGACCCCATGAACTTCCTCTGAGGAGGAGCGCGGTTGCCGCGCAGGGGCTGACTACGGTCGCTCGCTGTGGGCAGGGCTCGAACGAAGCAGGCCGGACGGGGTAGCGCACCGGCGCAGGGCGGCGCGTTCGCGTCGCTGGTGGCGCTGGCCGCTTTCGTCTCGGTGGCCATCGGCGCGGTGCGCCAGCGAGGCGAGGGCCCCCCGGCCGGTGAGCGCGACGGCGGGGACGACGCGCCGCTCGTCGTCGTCGAACCGACCTCGGTGTCCATGGAGCCGCCCGGGCCCCGCCGGCCCCCCTCGCCGCTGCTGCGCCGGCTCGACGCGTGGCAGCGCGACCGGCCGGCGGTGGCGCTGCCCATCGCCGTGGTCCGCAAGTTCGGCGACGACCGCGCCGGCTACCTCGCCGCTCTCGTGTCGTACTTCGCGTTCTTCTCGCTCTTTCCGCTCCTGCTGGCGTTGACCTCGATCCTCGGTTTCGTGCTCGAGGGCAACCCGGACCTGCAGAAGGACCTGCAAGAGTCGGCCACCGATCAGATCCCTATCATCGGGGACCAGTTGACCGTCGGCACCATCACCGGCTCGGTGGTCGCCATCGTGGTCGGCGTCGGGGTGGCGTTGTGGAGCGGGCTCAAGGTGATCGACGCCGCCCAGAACGCGCTCAACGATGTGTGGGATGTGCCCGTGGTCGGCCGGCCCACCTTCGCCAAGCGCCGGATGAAGTCGGCGCTGCTGCTGGGTGTGATCGGCCTGTCGTTGATCGGCTCGTTGGCGGCCGGCAGCCTCGCCGGCCTGCTGCCGGACCTGCCCGGGGTGGGGCGCTTCGGGGTGCTGGCGGTGACCCTTGTTTTCAACGTGGGAGTGTTCCTGCTGGCGTTCAAACTGCTGCCGCAGGCGCGGTTGCGCTGGGGTGAGCTGCTGCCCGGCTCCGTCTTCGCCGGCGTGGGCTGGTGGGTGCTGCAGACCAGCGGCGCGGTGTACATCCAGCGCACGATCGACAACGCCGGCCCCACCTACGACACGTTCGCCACCGTCATCGGGCTGCTGACGTTCTTCTTCCTCGCCTCCCAGCTGGTCATCCTCGGCGCGGAGATCAACGTGGTGCGCAGTCGGCGGCTCTACCCGCGCTCGCTGCTCGCCGCCCACGGCGAGCTCACCGATGCCGACCGGCAGGTCTACGCCGACTCCGCCGGAGCGACCCGGCGACTCGCCGGCCAACGGGTCCAGGTCGGCTTCCGGAGCCGACCGCCGGGCTGACCGGTCCGAGCACGGCGACCGCGGGATCAGCCGAAACGGCGGGTGTCGATCACCGCCCGCTGGTGGGTGCCCTCACCGAGGAGCTTGTCGCCCGCCATCGCCTTCACCTCGAAGGTCAGTCGACGCTTGTTGATCTCCGCCAGCCGAGCGGTGACCGTCACCGTCTCGCCCGAGGCGGCGGCGGCCACGTGCGAGACGCACACGTGGGTGCCGACGGTGCTCTCGCCCTCGTCCAGGTGGGCGATGACCGACTCCAGGCAGGTCCGCTCCATCAGGCCGATCATCGACGGGGTGGACAGCACCTTCATCGGCAGGTGCGGCGGGGACATGTCGTCGGTGACCAGGTGCTCGGCGCTGGTCTCGAGGCCGGTGGCGAGGGTGTCCTTCATGGTCCGGACCCTACCGGCCCGGTCGGGGCCCCACCGGCCCGGCTCCCGTCAGGCGCCGAGGACCACCGTCTCGGTCACGAACAGCTCGTCGGACCACGCCACCTTGTAGGGCATGTCCTGACCCAGGTCGTAACGGACGATGCCCTCGGCGCTCAGGCGGTCCATCTGGCCCAGCTGCAGCAGGTTGCCGAGCGACAGCTCCGCGTGGGTCGCGGCGTAGGCCAGCTGCAGCCCCCGGTAGGAGTCGCCCCGCACGGCACCCAGGATGAACCCGACGTCCTCGCCCCCCAGGCGGGCGAAGCCGGCCCGCAACCGGCCCGACGGCGCGAGCAGTTCGGCCATGTCGAGGTAGAACGCGGCGAAGGACGGGTCGGCCAGACCAGATCCTTCGCGGCCTTTCCAGCTGTGCCGCTCGACCGCCATCGCCCGGCGCACCAGCTCCGCCCCGCCCTCGTCGTGCCATTCGAGGACCACCCCGGCCGCCTCGGCCCGTCGGTGGGCCTGGCGGGCGTTGCGCCGGAAGCTGCGCGACCGCCGGGCCAGGTAGGTGTCGAAGCCGCAGTCCAGCCAGGCCACCCGCCGCCCGACCGGCTCGGCCAACGCCATGATGCGCGACCCCAGACGTTCGGTGAGCCGGGCCCGGAACGGTCCCCGGCCGACCACGCCGGTCAGCAGCAGGCCGTAGCAGGACGAGCGCTGCTCGACCAGCAGCTCCTCCACCAGCCGGACCCCGGCGGCGACGTCGGGCCCCACCACCGGCCGGGCGTAGCCCCAGGCGACATCCAACCCGCACAGCAGGCTTCGTCGCTGCATGGTCGGTACCCGGGTCACCGCCAGCGCCGCCCCGCCGTCGCCGTCCGCCCCACCGTCGCCATCCGCCCCGCCATCGCCGCCGCCGCCGGAGAAGCGGACGATCACCTCACCGGAGCCGAGACGCCGGTGCAGCGGCAGGATCCAGTCCGTGCTGGAGCAGAACGTGTCGAGCCGGTCCACGCTCGCGGTGGCGTCCACCAAGGCATCGAAACGGGCGCGCGCCGCCTCCAGATCTGCCGCCGCACCCGAGGCCCCACTCGTCACCTGAACCCTCCGAGAACACCGGCGTTCGATCACCCGCCCGGCTCAGAATACGGGTAGCGTCGAACAACCTGGTGAAGAGCCCAGGTCAGCCTTGCCGGGCGCGTACGGTCCGGCAACCGATCAGGAGATGGAGCGCGTGTTGATCGGCAAGCGCACGCCGCGAACCGAGCGGGCCGGCCTCCGCGGCGCGTCCGTCGCCGTCATCGCCGCCGTGGCGCTCGTCCTACCCCTCGCCGCCTGCGGGCAATCGGGCGACCGCTTCGTGTCCAACCGGGCGCTCGGCACGTTCTTCCGGCTCCCCGACGCCTGGCCGAGCGAAGACCTGACGGAGGCGGACAAGGAGGGCCGGGTGGCGGAGCTGCCCAGCGGCATCCAGACGCTGTGGCACCAGGCCTTCGGCTCGGGGGACCCCGCCGGCACCGACGAGGCCGGCCTGCCCTCGGAGGTCGTCGGCCAGGCCCGGGTCTACGCGGTGAGCGACTACTACCGGGAGACGTTCTCGCTGTCGAGCCTGCGCTCGAGCATCTTCCTGCTCAACGTTGACCCCGTCTACCCACCGGAGTCCATCGACAGCCAGCAGAACCGCCTGGTGGACTACCAGCCGCTCGAGAAGCCCGGCGGGCTCACCGGCAGCCGCGTTGTCGCCAACCTCGACACCGATCCCGATGACCAGGCCGAATCCTGGGTCACGCAGGACGTCACGATCCTCTTCGACGACGCCGCCGGGCGGGTGTACGTGCTGTCGCTGTACTGCTCGGGCCCCTGCTACGAACGCCACCGGGCCGACATCGAACGCGTGGTCGGCTCGTTCGAGGTCCGCAATGACATCTGAGTCGAACCCGCCAGCCGTGCTGTCCGGAGAGGACCCGTCGTGAGCCTGCCGTTCCCCGACACCTTCGAGCCCGGCCCGCCGGGGCCCCTGCACGAGCCGGCTCCCGACGACCGCGAGCCGCGCACCCGGCCCAAGCTGCTCTTCTGGGACCGCAGCCGCATCGTCATCTTCCTGATGGTCTTCTTCGGGATGTCCGTCGCCATCAAGCACGAGGACATCCCGATCCTGAGCTGGGGAGAGGTCGCCCGCTCCGAGCTGCAGGCCAAGTGGTGGCTGTTCGCGCTCGCCGGGCTGGAGATCCTCCACCAGGTGCACCTGTTCGTCTGCGAGCGCAGCGGGGACTACAACCAGTTCTGGGACGAGAAGGTGTGGGGCGCCTGGGAGCGCCGCATGTCCAAGCTGAACCCGTGGCTGCGCTACCGGCTCGGCCGCATGGTCAAGGTGGTGATCTGGGGCTCGATCGCCCTGCTGATCTTCTCCAGGATCTGGGGCGTCACGTTCCTCGAGGCGCTGGTGCAGGCCCCCGGCCGGCTGTGGTCCAACCCCTTCGGCAACGCCGGCATGCCGTGGTTCTTCCAGATCTTCTTCGCCCTCGCCTTCGGCATCATCCAGATCGGCGGCATCTACTGGTTCCTGTCCCGGGGCGGCATCGACACCTACATGCCACGCGACATCAAGACCCGGTTCTCCGACGTGTGGGGCCAGGACAAGGTGCTCGACAAGGTGAAGGAGAACATCGTCTTCCTCGAGCGCCCGGAGGAGATCGAGTCCAAGGGCGGTCACGTCCCCGGCGGCATGTTGCTGTGGGGCCCTCCCGGCACCGGCAAGACGCTGATGGCGGAGGCCGTCGCCGGCGAGACCGGCAAGCCGTACGTCTTCGTCGACCCGGGCGCCTTCATCCAGATGTTCGTGGGCATCGGCGCCCTGAAGGTCAAGCGGCTGTTCGCCAAGCTGCGCAAGCTGTCGCTGCGCTACGGCGGCGTCATCGTGTTCTTCGACGAGGCGGACACGCTCGGCAACCGTGGGCAGATGTCGGGCGGCTTCAACCGGGTGTCGAGCGACGAGGCGCACGCGGTGGCCCGCACGTCCTGCTGCAACGGGCTGCACTACGTCGGCGAGAACACCGCCCACCTGGCGTTCTCGGACGCCGTCGACACCTACCGCACGGCGCGGGCCTCCATCGCCGAGGAGCCGGTGTCGATGATCCGGCGGCCGCTCAACATCATCATGGGCGGCATGGGCGGCGGCGGCATGGGCGTGCTGCAGTCCCTGCTGACCGAGATGTCCGGGCTCAAGAAGCCCCGCGGGGCGGTCAGCCGGCGCATCCGCTCGCTGCTCAACATGAAGCCCAAGCAGCCGCCCAAGTACCGCATCCTGGTGATGATGGCGACGAACATGCCGTCCTCGCTCGACGAGGCGATGCTGCGGCCCGGGCGCATCGACCGCAAGTACAAGGTGGACTACCCCACGCTCGAGGGCCGCATCAAGACCTTCAACGGCTACTTCGCCAAGGTCCGCCACGTCCTCACCGAGGACCAGGTGCACCGGCTGGCGGTCATGTCGCCCCGGGCCAGCGGCGCCTCGATCAAGGACATCGTCAACGAGTCCCTCATCGTCGCCATCCGCAAGGGACGGGACACCGTCACCTGGCCCGACGTGCTCGAGGCCAAGACGTTCAAGATGCACGGCATGGCCGACGGCGTCGCCGCCACCGAGCTCGAACAGCACGAGACCGCCATCCACGAGGCCGGCCACGCGGTCGCGTTCTACTTCCTGGCCCGTCGCAGCGTGATCGACATCGCCACCATCGAACAGCGTGGCGACGTCGGCGGGTTCGTATCCCCGGTGCCGATCGAGGAGCGCAAGTTCGACTGGCGCTCCGAGCTCGACAAGGACGTGATGATCTTCCTCGCCTCGCTGGTGGCGGAGCGGATGTTCTTCGGCGGGGACAACTCCGTCGGCGTGAGCGGTGACATGAACAGCGCCACCACCATCGTGCGTCGGATGCTCTCCAGGGTCGCGATGGGCGACACGCTCACCTCGCACGGGCTCGGGGACCTCAGCGACAGCCAGCGCCGCGAGTTCGACCTCAAGGTCGAGGAGAAGCTCCAGGAGCTCTACCAGCGGACCTACGAGCTGATCGACGCCAACCGCTGGTTCCTGGCGGCCATCGCCCACGCCCTGCAACAGCACCACACCATCACCGGCGAGGACGTCGACGCCATCTACAAGGGCACCCAGGGCCCGACCCTCGACGGTGCGGTCTACCGCAGCGACGGGTTCCTCGAGCAGTACGGCTCCTACCTCGGCGCCGCCCAGGACGCCCACCGGGCGCAGAGCCAGATCCGGGCGATCATGCCCCGCTTCGACCCGCACCCCGTCCACGCCCCCGTGCACTACGGCATGCCGGTCGCCTCCCGCGACCCCTACGGGCCACCGGTGGACCCGGCGGATCCCTACGGGCCGGCCGCAGGCGGGTTCGCGCCCAACGGGGGACCGCCGCCCCCGCCCCCGCCGCCCCGACCCTGACCCGTGCCGCGCCGGTGACCCCCGACCTTGCCGCCGGGGGTGTCGGTGGCGCTAGAGTGATCAGCCGCTGCCGCGCCGCTTGTTGCTGCGCGAGGACGCCCCTAGTACCAGGAACGCCCATGTCGAAGATCTGCCAGGTGACCGGCCGTAAGCCCAGCTTCGGCAACACCGTCTCGCACAGCCACCGCAAGACCCGCCGTCGCTGGGACCCGAACATCCAGAAGCAGCGCTTCTGGATCCCCTCCGAGCGCCGTTGGGTCACCCTCGTCGTGTCCGCCAAGGGCATCAAGACGATCAACCGCAAGGGCATCGAAGCCGTCCTCGCCCAGATGCGCGCCGCCGGCCAGAAGGTCTGACACGCGCAACGCTCGGGGCGTCCCGCCCCGGCTGACAGGACAACGCACAGCGACGGCCACCGACCGGTGGGCGCTCTGCCGACGAGCAAGCACAGCACAATCCGAATGACCCGGGTCGGTGACGACCACGGATGGGGTAGGGGCCTCATCCAGGTCGAGGAGCATGGGGTTGGGGCCCCGTGCGGGAAAGGCAACCATGGCGAAGAACGACAAGCGGCCGATCATCAAGCTGCGATCGACCGAGGGTTCCGGGTACACCTACGTCACCCGCAAGAACCGCACCAACACGCGTGAACGGCTCGAACTGAAGAAGTACGACCCGGTGCTGCGGCGCCACGTCGTGTTCCGCGAGGAACGCTGAGCCCCAGCGTCGGATCGATGGCGAGATCGCTCGAGGACGCCCGCGAAGAGCTCGACAAGGAGTTCCGCCAGTTCCGTGAAGGCCTCGGCCGCATCCACGTGGCCCTGTCCGACGTGGAACGGGCCGAAGCGACCGACGACGTGTACGCCCTGCTCGAGACGCTCGAGCAAACCGTGCACGAGGTCCGGACAGGCGGGATCGTCGGCTCCGGGGCCAAGGGCCACCGAGCCGCCCGCAAGGACTGGCTCGAGGCCGGCGGTCGCTGAGCGCCGAGCGCCCGCCAGACCACGGCGACCCCTGACCGGACCCACACGAGACGCCGCCCGCCGCACTGCGGCCGGGACGGCGTCTTCGCCGTTTTCGCCCCCACGGAGCAGCGCTCAGACGGGTCTGGTCTGCGACCCACCGGCGGGGCGCAGCCCGGTCAGCGGCGCTTCTCCGAGCGCAGGTCGAAGCAGATCTTGACCGAGTTGCGCGGCCCGGCGTTGGCCGCATGGGCGATGGCGTCGGCGTAGCGGTCCAGCGGGTAGCGGGCCGACACCAGCCCACCCAGGTCCTCGCCCAGCACGGTGGCCAGCTCGATGGCGACCTCGAAGCTGGAGCGGCGGCTGCCGTCGGCCAGCGTGTCGGTGCAGTAGCAGTACGACCCGACCAGCTCCGTCTCGCGATGCCACAGCGCGGTCAGCTCCAGGCGCACCCCAGCCGGCATGCCGAGCAGCACCACCCGGCCCCGCGGTCGGGTCAACCCGATCGACTCGCGGATCGAGGAGGAGGTGCCGAGCGTGTCGAAGGTGACGTCGGCGCCGCCGGCGAGGTCCTCGCCGATGAGGTGACAGCCGACGGCGCGGCGCACCGTCCGGCGCAGCGCGGCGGGTTCCACCACCTGGTCAGCCCCGAACCGGCGGGCCAGCTCCTGCTGGTGGCGGTACTTGGCGCCCACCAGGATGCGGGCCTCGGGGTGCAGGCGCCGAAGCGCGGCGACGGTGAGCAGTCCCATGGTGCCGGCCCCGATCACCGCCACCGTGGGGGCCTGCCCGGCGTGGAGGTTGGCCCGGCACACGCCGTGCACCGCCACCGCCAGCGGCTCGATCATCACCGCGGTCTCGTCGCTCAGCTCGTCGGGCACGAGGTGCAACTGGGAGCGGTGGGCCACGAACTCGCCCGACCAGCCTCCGCCGGTCGACGCGCAGTACCCGATCTGGATGCCCGGTTCGAGGTCGCCGGTGACGAGGTGGCCGTAGTCGTCGCCGTCGCCGGGGGCGGCGTCCGGCCACGGCGGGACGAAGCCGCGCGCCTCGGGCCCGAGCACCGGCTCCAGCACGACGCGGCGGCCCTCGGGATCCTCGCCGACGACCTCGTGGCCGAGGGTGAACGGGAACGACACGAACGGCTCGAAGTAGCGGGCCGACTCCCCGGCGACGGTGGCCAGGTCCGACCCGCAGATCCCCGACAGCCGGGGCCGCACCCGCACCCAGCCGGGCCCGGGCAACTCGACCGGCCCGACCTCGGCCAGCTTGAGCGGACCGACCTTGGCGCCGTCGCTGCCGAACAGCCGGGAGCCCACGGCGGCCGCCACGTAGCGGACCTCCTGGCGGCGGAACTGCAGGGCCCTCATCGGGGCGTCATCGGGGGACGGATCATCGGTTGCGACCTCATCGTGTGGCGACCTCGTCGATCACCGTGGGCTCGCCTCGCAGCAGGGTGTGGCGCACCCTGCCGAGCAGGTCGAGGTGGGTGAAGGGTGTGTTGCGCGACTTCGACGCCAGCGCGGCGGGATCCACCCGCCAGCGGCGCTGCGGGTCGAACACGCACAGGTTCGCCGGCTCACCGGGGGCGACCGGACGGCCGTGCTCGGCCAGTCCGGCGATGGCTGCAGGCCCCCAGCTCAACGCGGCGACCGCCCGCTCGAGGGGGATCTCGGCCGGGCCGAGCAGCACCGCCAGGGCGGTCTCGAGCCCGAGCATCCCCGGAGGGGCGGCGGCGAACGGTCGGGCCTTGGTGTCCGGCGCGTGCGGGGCGTGATCGGTGGCCACCGCGTCGATGTCCCCGGCCCGCAGCGCGTGGCGCAACACCGCGAGGTCGGCGTCGGTCCGCAACGGCGGGTTCACCTTGAACGTCGGGTCGGCGCCCGAGCAGCAGGCGTCGGTGAGCGTCAGGTGCTGCGGGGTCACCTCCATGGTCACCGCCAACCCGTCCGCCTTGGCCCGCCGGATCAGCTCGACCGTGGCGGACACCGAGGCGTGCAGCACGTGATAGCGGACACCGCCGCCCACAAGGCGGACCAGCGCCAGATCCCGGGCGACCGTGATCTCCTCCGCCACCGCGGGGCGGCCCCCCAGGCCCAGCGCCCGGGACACCGGGCCCTCGTTCAGGTGGCCGCTCGCCACCAGGGCGGCGCACTCCGCGTGCTGGGCCAGGACCGCGCCGGGCAGCTCGCGGACGGCCTCCAGGGCGGCGCGCATCAACGCCGCGTCGGCCACCTCGTTGCCGTCGTCGGTGAAGACGCGCACCCCGTCGGCGTACAGGGCGGCGAGATCGGCCAGTTCGGCCCCGGCCCGCCCGGCCGTGATGGCGGCCGCGGGCCGGACATCGACCAGGCCGGCCTGCTCCCCCCAGCGCCGCACCTGGCGCACGACCTCCACGCAGTCGGTGGCAGGGGTGGTGTTGGGCATGGCGACGACCGCGCTGTACCCGCCGAGCGCGGCGGCGCGGGAGCCGGTCTCCACCGTCTCCGCCTCCTCCTGGCCAGGCTGGCGCAGGTGCGTGTGCAGATCCACGAAGGCGGGACAGACGATGGCGTCGGCGGCGTCGAGCACCGAGGTGCCCGCCGGTGCGGCCAGGGCAGGCCCCACGGCCACGACGCGGCCGCCGTCGATCAGCACGTCGGCGGCGCGACGTCCCGTCTGGTCGAGGACCTCGCCTCCGCGGAGCAACAACACGGGGCCGGATGCTAGTCCCCGCCCGCCCGGGCGAGGGCTCGACGCCGCCCCGCCGCCCCGCGGCCGGCAACGCCGGGGCGGCACCCACGGGTCGGCCGCTAGCATCGGACGACCGTGACCGCCCACCGTGCCACCCTCGACGCCGTCATGCAGCAGCCGGACCCCAGCCGCGGGCTGTGGGAGCTGGTCGACTCCGGTCTCGCCGCCGAGGTGATCCCCGAGTTGCCCGCCCTCCGCCTCGAACAGGATCCGATCCACCGCCACAAGGACGTGCTGAGCCACACCATCGCGGTCGTGGCCAAGACCCGACCCGACCTGCGGGTGCGCCTGGCCGCCCTCTTCCACGACATCGGCAAGCCCCTGACCAGGGCCTACGTGGACGGCTCGGTCACCTTCCACCACCACGAGGCGGTCGGGGCCAAGATGACCCGCAAGCGCCTGCGGTCCATCGGCTACGACGAGGAGCTCGTTCGCGATGTCACGGAGCTGGTGCGGCTGTCCGGCCGCTTCAAGGGCTACGCCGACGGGTGGACCGACTCCGCCGTGCGCCGCTACGCCCGCGACGCCGGCCACCTGCTGGCCGACCTCAACGAGCTGGTCCGCTGCGACTGCACCACCCGCAACCGGGCCAAGGCGGAGCGCCTGCAGGAACAGGTCGACGACCTCGAGCGGCGCATCAACCAGCTGGCCGCCGAGGACCGCCGCAAGGCCGAACGCCCCGCCATCGACGGCACCCGGGTCATGGAGCTGCTCGGCATCCCGCCCGGCCCGCTCGTCGGCGAGGCGGTCCGCCACCTGCTCGCCCTCAAGCGCTCCGGCGACGCCATCGATGACGCATCGGCCGAGGTCGCCCTCAAGGAGTGGTGGAACGCCCGCTCCGGCGGCTGAGCACCCGCGTCAGCGTCGCCAGGCGCCCGATGCGTTCGATCGATACCCGAGGCTGCGGTACACCGCGTCCACCAGCCCCTGCCCGCGCTCGTTGAGCAGGACGCCATCGCCCATCCGGTTCATCACGTAGCCAACGCTGAGCCGCTCGGCCGGATCGCAGAACCCGATCGAACCGCCCGCACCGACATGACCGAACGCCGTGTCCGACAACAGGCACGAATCGCCGTCCCAGCCGTCCGGTCGGCGGCGGTTGTCGATCGAGCACATGAACCCGAGGCCGAATCGCATGGCGACACCCAGCGTGGCGTCGCGCTCGGTGGCCCCGTGCACCCGACCCATCCGCGCCAGCGTGTCCGCTCCCACCGCCTCACCGGTACCGAAGCGGCGGTACAGCTGGGCCAGACCCCGCGCCGAGCCGACCCCGCCGCCCCCGCCGATCTCCGCCGCATGGCACTCGCGGGTGTTGGGGTTCATGCCGCCCTGGTTCAGCAGCGCCAGCGCCGGGACGCTGCTGCGGTCGGCCCGCACGGCAAGCGTGAACGCGGTGGGGTTGGCCGGATCCGGCACGGACGGGATCACCTTGGCCACCCGAGCCTCCTCCGCCTCCGGCACCCCGAGCCAGAAGTCCGCCCCGGCGGGCACGGCCACCGCCTCGCGCAGGAACGCACCGAGCGAGGCGCCGCTGACCCGGCGCATCACCTCGCCGATGAGCCAGCCGAAGCTGAGCATGTGGTAGCCCTGCCTGGACCCGGGCTCCCAGAACGCCCCCTCCCGAGCGCAGCGCTCCGCCATCGCGTCGAAGTCGTACACCTCGCCCTTGGGCACCTTCTCCCGCCAGGTCGGCACACCGACGGTGTGGTCGAGCAGCATCCGCACCGTCGCCCGCTCCTTGCCCCCGGTGCCGAACTGCGGCCAGTAGTCGGTCACCAGCCGGTCGAGGTCGAGCTCGCCCCGGTCCACCAGCACGTGGGCGGCGAGCGCCACCGCCCCCTTCGTGCAGGAGAACACGGTGGTCATCGTGTCCGCCTCCCACGCTGCGCCGTCGTCGCCGGCGAGGTGCCCGCCCCACAGGTCCACCACCGTCTCCCCGTCGAGCGTGACGCACACCGATGCGCCCACCTCGCCGTGACGGTCGAAGTTCTCCTCGAACGCGGCGCGCACCGCCGCGAACCGATCAGCACAGGTCCCTGAGATCATCGCCGAACGCTAGCGGGGAGCTGTGTTTGCTGGCGGCTGCGCCGCGCCCGGATGGGGCCCCAACCCCATCCTCCTCCCGAGCATGGGGCCCCTACCCCATGCCGGGCTGTGTTTGTTGGCGGCTGCGCCGCGCCCGGATGGGGCCCCAACCCCATCCTCCTCCCGAGCATGGGGCCCCTACCCCATGCCGGGCGGTGTTTGTTGGCGGCTGCGCCGCGGTGCGGCGGGGCGTTCTCGCGGCGGGGCGGAGGGCCCTACTGCGGGTGGGGGCGGCGGACTACCGTCGCACCGTGGTCGATCTCGGTCTGCTCAGCCTGCTCGATGTCCTCGCCGATCCGGCGACCGGCGTGCAACCCTCGACGGCGCAGCGCTACCACGGCCTCGTCCGCATGGCGGTGACGGCCGAGGAGGCCGGCTTCTGCGCCCTCGGGGTGGGGGAGCACCACTTCAGCCACTACGCCCTGCCGTCCCCGTTCCTCGTGCTCAGCCACGCCGCGGCGGCGACCAAGACCATCGAGCTCGGGACGTCGGTCACGCTGCTGGCCAACGCCGACCCGGTGCGCATCGCCGAGGACCTCGCCACGCTCGATGTGCTCTCCGACGGCCGGGCCGAGGCCACCTTCGCCCGCGGCGTGGACCTCAACACCATGCACGCCTTCGGCATCGAGTCCATCGACGAGCTGCGCCCCCGCTTCGAGGAGCACCTGCGGCTGGTCCTGCGCCTGCTCACCGAGGAGGAGGTCACCTGGGAGGGCAACTTCCGGGCCCCGCTCGACAAGGTCCACCTCGAGCCCCGGCCCGTGCAGCAGCCGCATCCGCGCATCAACATCGGCGGCGGGCTGTCCACCGTGTCCGCCGACCTCGCCGGAGACCTCGGGCTGCCCTTCGTGCTGCCCAGCCTGTTCCGCTTCCCCGACGAGTACCGGGCCATCGTCGACCGCTACCGCGAGCGGATGATCGCCAACGGCTTCGGCGACAAGGTGTCGGTCACCTTCCCCTGCTACCTGCACGTCGCGCCGACCTCGCAGGAGGCTCGGCGGCGCTGGCAGCCGTACTTCGAGAACTACGTGCAGTTCGCGTCGATGGTGCGCAGCGCCGGGGCGCGCAGCTTCGAGTTCGACACGCTCATCGAAGGCCCCGCGGTGTGCGGCAGCCCGGCCGAGGCCGTCGAACGGCTCGCCGGGATGGCGGAGCTGCTCGGCCTCGACCGGCTGCTGGTGCTCATCGACGCCGGCGGCATCCCCATGCACCTCGTCGACGAGGTGCTCTCGCTCGTCGGCGCCGAGGTCATCCCCGCCCTGCGGCGCTCCTAGCCCTTCCTGGCCGGCGCCTTCGGGCGCTCAGAGCAGGACGGCCGCGAGCTCCGTCCACTCGGCCACCGGCACCTCGCGGTCGGCCCGCAGGACCTGGACGCACACGTGGTCGGCGCCGGCGTCGTGGTGGGCCTTGACCCGCGTTGCGATCTGCTGCGGCGTGCCCCAGGCGACGATGGCATCGACCAGGCGGTCCGACGCCTTGGTGTGGTCCGCCCAGTCCGACTCGTCGAAGCCGAGGCGCACGAGGTTGTTCAGGTAGTTCGGCGCCCGCAGGTACACCGCCATCCCGGCCCTGGCGATGGTCCGCGCCTCGGTCGGGTCGGTGGACAGCACCACCATCTGCTCGGGGGCCAGGATCGGGCCCTCGCCCATCACCTGACGGGCGATGGCGGTGTGCTCGGGGGTGGTGACGTAGGGGTGCGCGCCCTGGGCCGCGGTGGCCGCGAGCTCCAGCATGTTCGGCCCCAGGGCGGCCAGGACGGTGGCGGGCGCCTCCGCCGGCCTGGTCGCCATGAACAGCGACTCGCCCATCGCCGCGAGGTAGTCGCGCATGTAGGACAGCGGCTTGCTGTAGTCGTGCTTGCGAACGTTGTAGACGAGGTGGCGGTGGCTCACCCCGAGCCCGAGCAGGAACCGGTCCGGGTACGCCTCGGCCAGGGTGAGCTGGGCGGCGGCGGTGGTCATCGGGTCGCGGGCGTAGATGTTGGCGATACCGGTGGCCAGCTTCAGCGACGACGTGGCGGCGAGCAGGTTGGCGGCGGACACGAACGGCTCCCGCCCGACCGCCTCGGGGATCCACAGGGTGCTGTAGCCGAGCTGTTCGAGGTGGCGGGCGGCGTCTTGCGCCCGGGCGGTCGGATGGGCGTCGAGAGCGCCGGTCCAGATGCCGATGCGGCCGAGATCGAAGGACATAGGACCGGGAACCTAGCCCACGATGAGGGCGATGAGCCCATGTCCGCTTCACCTCGACGGAGGAACGCTCGGAGGGTGAATCGAGACGTGCAACAGGGCTGGTGGAGAGCGTCGGACGGCTACTGGTACCCGCCCGAGGCACGACCGGGGCAACTCTGGCAGGGCCGGGTCATCGGGCCCCACGGCGAGGAGCCGCCGGGCCCGGGGTGGTGGCTGGCGAGCGACTACCAGTGGTACCCGCCCGACGCCCGCCCGGGTCAGCTGTGGGCGGACCCGGTGGCCGGGGCGCCCGGCCGTCCCCGCCAGTCGGCTGTGATGGCCGAGCACGCCGCGGCGGACGCCAAGGCGGCCGGACGGGTCCTCGGCGTCGCCGGGGCCGCGTTGATCGTGGTGTCGGTGGCGCTCATGTGGGCGGTACGGCAGTACCTGCCCACCGCGGGCGATACCGCCCGCCTGCTGGCGTGGCTCCCGATGGCCATCGGTTCGTCGGTGGCCATCGTGGGAGCACTGCGCTACTTCGGCGATTCCTGACCCCCGACCGCTCGCTGCTAGCGGGGCGACTCGTAGGTCGAGGTCAGCTTCGGGTCCCCGCCGCCGGCGACGCGGAGCCGGCCGTCGGCCACCATGGACAGGACGTGGGCGTACACCGAGCCCGCCGCCGGGTACCACAACCGCTTGTCGTAGGCCGCATAGAGGCCCGGCACCAGATCGGCGATCGTCGCCGGCTTCTCAGAGAAGAACGCGAGGATCTGCTCCTCGCGTTCTTCGCGATGGGCCAGGAAGCTCTGCACGTAGGTTGTCGGGTCGTCCACCGAGGGGCCGTGGGTCGGCCAGTAGCGCTGCTCGGAGCGGGCCAGCAGCTTGCGCAGCGAGGCGAGGTAGTCCGCCATGGACCCGTCCGGCGGGCCGACCACCGAGGTGGCCCACGCCATGATGTGGTCGCCGGTGAACAGCACCGACTCCTGCTCCAGCGAGTAGCACAGGTGGTTCGAGCAGTGGCCCGGGGTCCACACCGCCCGCAGCCGCCAGTTGCCGTCCTCGGCCGCGACCTCGTCGTCGTCGTCGAGCTTCTCGTCCGGCCGGAACTCGAGGTCGGGGCCCTCCCGCTTGAGGGCCGGGTCGAGGTCCTCGTACTCCTTGTCGTAGCGGTCCTTCTCCTCCTTGGTGAAGTACTTGGAGAAGTCCACCTTGTCGTTCGGGTCGTTCGGGCCCACCTGCCCGTGGGGGCCGTGGCCGTAGGTCTTCGCTCCGGTGCGCTCCTGGAGCCACTTGGCGCCAGGGGAGTGGTCCGAGTGGGTGTGGGTGATGAAGATGTGCGTCAGCTGCTCATCGGGCCCGAGCGCATCGAGCACGGCCTGCAGGTGCGCCTCGACCACCGGCCCCGGGTCCAGCACGGCGACCTGGCCGCGGCCGACGAGGTAGGTGCCGGTCCCCTTGAACGTGAACGGGCCGGGGTTGCGGCACTCGATACGGCGGATGAGCGGCGACAGCTCGTCGACGGCGCCGTATTCGATCTCGAAGTCCCGACGGTGCTGGATCGCGGTGGCCATGGCGCCATCCTTGCACCGGCGGACGGACGCCGCTCGCCGCGTGTGGCCCGTCGGAGCGGGCGCGTCGATCGCCTTGCAGTCGGCGACCGGCCTGAAGACGGCAACAGGCGCCGGGACCGGTGGTCCTCGGCGCCTGTCGAGCCTGTCGAGCTGATGGTGCTGCACCGGCGTTACCGCAGCGGCGTGAGCATCGGGCCCTCGTTGCTGGCGTTCGATCACGCCTCAGAGTGGGAGAGCGCTCCTGCTGACGTCCACGGCGACGGCGGTGCGGTAGCAGTCGGGTGGACTCTCTTCTGTCGAACTTGCCGTCGGCATGATCCCCCTTTCGAGGAGCTCGCCCTGCGTGGCTACCCGGACTGGATGGTGGGTCTCGTTCGGTCGAAAATCCGGTTGGTTTTCGTTGAAGGAAGCGTTGCTCCGAGACGCCGCTCCTGTCAACAGTGAACATGGTTAGCCGTGCTGGGTTCCTCCGAATGGATCCATTCGGTACAGACCCGCCATGGACCTTCGGCCTGACGCTAGGGTGCGGCCGTGACCGCTGCCGACGATGTCCCCGCCGTGCTCGATGGAGCGGTGCTCGATGGAGCGGTGCTCGATGCGCTGCGCCGCTACGACACGCCGACGGTGTGCAACGCCCTCGAGGTCGTCGCTCCGCAGCGGCGTGGCCACGGCTACACCGTGTTCCCGTTGGTCTGCCCGTGGCCTGATCGCGGTCCCGTCGTGGGCTACGCCCGGACGGCCACCATCCGGGCCCGTCACCCGGCCGATCGCCCGGCGGCGGAGTCCGCCCGCTTGCGGCTGGCGTACTACGCCCACGTGGCGCAGGGTCCCGGGCCGACCGTCACCGTGATCGAGGACCTCGACCATACCCCTGGGTACGGCGCGTGGTGGGGTGAGGTCAACACCAACCTGCACAAGGGCCTCGGCTCGCTCGGTGTGATCACCAATGGCTCCATTCGAGACCTCGACCAGAGCGCAGAGGGTTTCTTCATGCTGGCCGGTTCGGTGGGTCCCTCGCACGCCTACGTGCACGTGGTGGACATCGCGGTCACGGTGGAGGTGGCGGGCATGGTGGTCCGCCCGGGGGACCTCGTCCACGCCGACCGCCACGGCGCGGTGGTCGTGCCCGCCTCGGTCGCCGCCCGGATCCCGGCGGCGGCCGACGCCCTGGCCGCCGAGGAGGCGAAGCTGATCGGCCCGTCCCGGCAACCCGGGGTCTCCTACGAGCGCCTGGCCGAGATCATCGCCGGCGGGGGCGGCAGCCACTGAAC
>JADLEF010000237.1 GCA_020846295.1 Acidimicrobiales bacterium | reverse complement strand
CTCACCCGCAGCAACTTCATGCTCGCCCAGCGCATGATGGACTTCACCCACCCGTTCGTGTTCGAGGGCAACGACCTCGTCACCAGTGGCGTGGAGGACTCGTACCCCATCGAGGGCGGTATCTACCAGCAGTACAGCACTGCCAAGCAGGCGTTCGAGCGCAAGAGCGAGATCATCAGCCTCGCCGGCGAGTCCCAGCCCTGCGCCTGGGACCAGTCCACCAGCACCTGCGGCTGACCGATCCGTCCCGATCGCGTGACCTGGGACCGGCGGGCGCACCAGCGCCCGCCGGTCCCGGCGCGCCGGGTAGCAGCGCCAGGCACGGCATGCTGGATGCCATGACCGATGCAGCGATGCTCCCCGCCGCTCCCGCCTGGCGCGGGATCAACCACCTGGCCCTCGTGACGCCCGACATGGATGCGACGGTCCGCTTCTACGCCGGTGTGCTCGGTATGCCACTGGTGTCGACGCTCATGGCCGGCCCCATGCGCCACTACTTCTTCCAGATGTCGGCCGAGAACACGGTGGCGTTCTTCGAGATCGCCGGTGCCGAGACCTTCCCGAAGGCGGCGGGCTCGCCCGGTCCGTACCCCGCCCAGCTGGACCACATCTCGTTCAACGTGGCCGATGAGCATGCGCTGCACCTGCTGCAGCACCGGCTCAAGGCGGCGGGGTGCGAGGTCACCGACGTGGTCGACCACGGCATGATCCGCTCGATCTACTTCACCGATCCCAACGGCATCGCCCTCGAGGCGTCGTACTGGGTGGTCGATGCCACGGCGCGCCCGTTCGATCCCGGTGACGACGCGCTGTTCCTCGATCCGTCGCCCGTCGCGGCGGTGGCCGAGCTCGCCGGCGGCGGGCTCCGCACCCTGCCGCAGACGCAGCTGGTGTGACCGCCGGTCCGGCGTCCGGCGAGCGGGCCCGGATCAGCCGAGCGGTCCCTGACCGATCGCCACCCGGGCGCTGAAGGCGAGTTGGCGGGCCCGGGGCAAGGGATGGAACAGGCACCCGTGGGCGTCGCGCAGCAGCCGTTCGGCGTCGTGGCCTCGGCGGTAGCCGCGCCCCCCGACGGTCTCCAGCGCGTGCCGGCACGTCGCGATGACCGCGTCGGTCGCCACGCTCTTGCGGCTGAGGGTCGCCGCGGCGTGCTCGTCGGTGTTGTCGAAGCGAAGGTCGTCGGCGGAGGCCAGCATGGCGGCCACCACGTCGGCGGCGGTGGTGTGGGCGTTGATCGTCTCACCGAGGCAGTGGAGGCGATCCGGCTCCGAACCGGCGGCGACCGCGTCGCGGGCCAGCGCCAGCGCCGCGTCGGCGATGCCGAGGTAGGCCGCCATGATGAGCGGCATGGCGGCGCCCATCACCATGTTCCAGACCGGGTGCCAACGGTCCGCCGCTCGGATGAGGGAGACCGCGGCGTCGGGCACGAACACGTCGTCCAGCGCCACGGTGTGCGAGCCGGTGGCCCGCAGGCCCAGGGCGTCCCAGGTTGGTTCGATGCGCAGCCCCGCCGCACTGAACGGTATGGCGCAGTGCAGCACCGACGGCCCGTCGGGCGCCTCATCCCATCGGATGCTGGTCACCAGCACGTCGCCAACCTCGCAGCCACTGGCCGGTCCCTTGCGGGCCGAGACGACGTAGCCGTCCTGTACCCGCCGGCAGGTCCCGCTGGAGCCGACCCAGTCGGCCGCGCCCGTACTGATCAGGACGGCACCGGCCGCCACCTTGCGGAGCACCCCTTCCGCCTCGACGATGCCGTGGCGCCACCGCCACACCTGGGCGGCGACGAGGTGGGTGTGCATGGCCAGCGTGACCGCGGTGGCGCCGTCGTCGCGGGCGAGGCGCCGCAGCAGCTGCCCGGTGTCCTCGAAGGTGCGACCCCCTCCCCCGTGCTCGGCCGGCACCAGGTAGGCGGTGGCGCCGGCGTCCTTCAGCGCCCCGAAGGTCTCCGCCGCCAGCTGGCCGGTACGGTCCCGCTCGGCAGCGCCGGCCCGCAGCCCCTCGGCCAGCTCATCGGTGACCGTTCCGGTCGAGCCGCTCGCGGCCGCGGCGCCGTTGGTCGGGTTCGCCGCCGTGGCACCGTTGGTCGACGCCAAACCGTTCGATGCAGTCGTTGCGTTCGTTGCGTTCGTTGCGTTCGTTGCGTTCGTTGCGTTCGTTGCGTTGGTTGCGTTCGTCATGTCCGTACCGTACGGAACGTCCGCCGGGCCGACGAGTGCTGAATCTGGACCGGCCCGCGCTCCGCCGTCCGGTAGCGTGAGCGCATGGGACCCGGCCGATCCGGCTACGGGCAGTACTGCCCCATCTCTCGGGCGCTCGAGGTGCTCGGCGAGCGGTGGACGCTGCTCATCGTGCGCGACCTGCTGGTGGGCACCACCCGGTTCAACGATCTCGCCCGGGGGCTGCCCGGGCTGTCGCGCAGCCTGCTCACCAAGCGGTTGCGTCAGCTCGAGCGGGCCGGTGTGGTCGAGCGGTCCGAGCAGCAGTACGTGTTGACCGAGGCGGGCCGGCAGCTCGAGCCGATCGTCTTCGGCCTCGGAGGTTGGGGCGCCAGCTGGGCGTTCGGGGAGCCCGATCCCGAGGAGCTCGACCCGGAGGTGCTGGTGTGGTGGATCCACGGCAAGCTCGACACCGGTCCGCTCCCGGACCCGCGTGCGGTGCTGCACATCCGCTTCACCGACGACACGCGGCAGTTCTGGATCCTCGTCGAGCGTGGCGACCCGTCGGTCTGCCTGTTCGATCCCGGGTTCGCCGTGGACGTGACCATCGTGTCGGATCGGTCCTCGCTCTACCAGGTGTGGTTGGGCCGCCTGCCGGTCGGCGACGCGGTGCGCGACGGCCGCCTCAGCTTCGAAGGCGCCCGCTCACTGGTCCGTGCCATGCCCTCGGTGCTCCGCCTGAGCCCGGCGGCGCCACTGGTCCGCGCCGCCATCGGCGAGGCCTGATCCGTCCGACATCGCCTCTTCCCCACACGACCTGGTTGCGAGCGAATAACGTCCGGGCATCGCAGCGACGGGAGGTCGTCATGGGCAAGCGGTTCGAGGGCGTCGTGGGCCGCACGTTCGAGCAGTCCCAGCCGTGGTGGCCACCGCTCGAGCGGGCTGCGCCCGGCGCGCCGAACGTGCTCGTCGTGCTCCTCGACGACGTCGGGTACGCCCAGTTCGGCTGCTACGGCTCCGACATCGCGACCCCCACCTTCGACCGGCTGGCGGCGGAGGGCCTGCGCTACGCCAACTTCCACACCACCGCCCTGTGCTCGCCGACACGGGCCTGCCTGCTGACCGGGCGCAACCACCACGCCACCGGCATGGCCCGCATCGTCGAGTTCACCTCCGGCTTCCCCGGCTACGACGCGGACATCCCGCCGACGCACGGCTACCTGTCCCAGATCCTCCTCGGCGCGCACTACGCCACCTATGCGGTGGGCAAGTGGCACCTCACCCCGGCCCACGAGATGGCGCTGGGCGGCACACGGGACCACTGGCCGCTGCGCAAGGGCTTCGAACGGTTCTACGGGTTCCTGGCCGGCGAGACCGACCAGTACCACCCCGATCTGATCCACGACAACCACCAGGTGCCGCCGCCGCGGACCCCACAGGAGGGCTACCACCTCACCGAGGATCTCGTGGACCGGGCGACGGGCTACCTGAAGGACCTTCGCGCCTACGACCCCGACAAGCCGTTCTTCCTGTGGTTCACCCCGGGGGCGTGCCACGCTCCCCACCAGGCCCCGGCCCCGTTCATCGACGCGTACCGGGGGCGGTTCGATCTGGGCTGGGACCGCTGGCGGGAAGCGGTCTTCGAGCGGCAGGTCGCGTCCGGGTTGCTGCCGCAGGGCACCGAGCTCTCGGAGAGGCCGGCGTGGGTGACCGCGTGGGCGTCGCTCAGTGCCGACGAACGCCGCCTCTACGCCCGCATGATGGAGGTCTACGCCGGGTTCCTGACCCACACCGATGCGCAGGTCGGTCGGTTGCTCTCCTTCATCGAGGAGCTGGGTGAGGCGGACAACACCCTGGTGCTGCTGATGAGCGACAACGGAGCGTCCGCCGAGGGCGGCGCCGGGGGGATGTTCAACGAGCAGTACTTCTTCAACTTCGTCCCCGAGAGCCTGGAGGAGAACCTGCGTCGCATCGACGACCTGGGCACACCGGCAGCGTCGAACCACTACCCCTGGGGTTGGGCCTGGGCGGGCAACACACCGCTCAAGCGGTTCAAGCGGGACACCCACGAAGGCGGGGTGTGCGACCCGTTGATCGTGCACTGGCCCGCACGGTTGGGCCGCCCCGGCGAGACGCGCCACCAGTACGTGCACGCCATCGACGTGCTGCCCACCGTGTTGGACCTGCTCGGGTTGACCGCACCGGGCTCGATCGACGGCGTCGAGCAGGCGCCCTTCGACGGCGTCAGCTTCGCGCCCACCCTGACCGACGGCGCGACGCGCTCGGCCCATACCACCCAGTACTACGAGATGTTGGGCTCCCGGGCGATCTACCACGACGGGTGGAAGGCCGTGGTGTACCACCCGCCGGCGGCCATCGTCTACGACGGCAGCGACGCCCGCCGCAGCTTCGACGAGGACATCTGGGAGCTGTACCACGTGGCCGAGGACTTCTCCGAGTGCCACGACGTGGCGGCGGAGAACCCCGACAAGCTGGCCGAGCTGCAACAGCTGTGGTGGGCCGAGGCGGAGCGCAACCAGGTGCTGCCGCTCAACAACCAGCCGGGCCGCTTCGGCGACCGCCGCTTCGTGCGGGACCGCTACGTCTACCACCCCGACATCTCGTCCATCCCCGAGGCGATGGCACCGAACCTGCGCGGCCGCCGCCACCAGATCCTCGCCGCGCTCGACGTGCCGGCCACCGGGCCGACCGACGGCGTGCTCGTCTGCCACGGCGGCCGTACCGGTGGGTATGCCCTGTTCGTGCACCAGCGGCGGCTGCGGTACGTGCACAACCTGGTGGGCACCACGCTGCAGCACATCACCGCCGAGGTCGAGCTGCCGGCCGGGCCGGTGCTGGCGCGCCTGGTGTTCGACCCCACCGGTCGCAACGCGGGCGACATCGGGTTGTACTACGACGACGTGCGCGTCGGAGGTGGCCCCGTCTCCGGTCTCACGCCGGTGACCTACGGCTTCGAGCCGTTCTGCGTCGGCGCACAACCGGGTACCCCGATCTGCGAGGAGCTCGTCGGGCGCGCCGCTCCTCCCGAGGGGATGCTGCACCACGTCGTGATCGAGGTGGAAGGGGCCGCACCACGAGACCTCGCCGCAGAGGCCCGGGCTGCGCTGGCTCGCCAGTGAGCGCGTCCGTCAGGCGCTGACCGTGACCGTCGGGGCCAGGGCCAACGAGCGGATCTCGCCGAAGCCGCGGCGGCACTTCTCCCAGGTGTCGCCTCCGTCGGTCGACCAGAACAGCTGGCCGAACAGGCTGGCGCAGGCGATCACCTCGGGGCGATCGGGGTGGTTGGCCATCCAGTAGACGACCGAGTTGGGCTCTTCGGGCAGCTCGGCGAGCGTCCAGCTCCGACCTCCGTCACGGGAGATGCGCAACCCGCCGGTCTCACCGGGGATCGAGTCGCCCGTACCGACGAAGATGGTCTGCGGGTCGTCGGCCTTCACCATCACCATGCGGCAGTAGGCGAACTCGTTGCGCTCGTGGAAGCCGGGGAAGTGCCGAAGCTCCCACGTCCTGCCCTCGTCGACGGAACGGGTCAAACCGAACGGACCGCCGACCAGCACGGTGGCACCGTCGCCGTGCTGGTCGGGGCGGATGGCCACCCCGTGCACATCGCCGTTCAGCGGGAGTGGCCCGAGGTCGCTGCAACGGGTCCAGGTCGCACCGTGGTCCTCGGAGCGGAACACGCCGTCGATCTCGGCGCCGGCCCACACCACGGCGGGGTCGCGCGGGTCGACCACGACGTTGGTGGTGCGCGGCGGGCCGACGAGACACTCCTCGACCACCGGGATCGCCATCTCCTGCCACGTCGCGCCGCCATCGGTCGAACGGAAGGCCCCGGGCTGCGCTCCGACGTAGATCCTTCGGGGATCGGTGGGGTCGATGGCGATGGACCACAGCGGGCGACCGGCGGCGATCGACGGGACCGGCGCCCAGCGGGCTCCGCCGTCGCCGCTACGGAACAGCCCGGCATCGGTGCCGGCCCAGACGGTGGCGGGATCGGTCGGGTCGACGCGCAGGGCCCGGACGTTGCCCTCGAACGGCACCGGCTTGAAGATCTGCTTGAAGCGCCCACCGCCGTCGCGGCTGACGTGCACCCCGCTGCCGACCGTACCGACGAAGATGCTCATGCCATCGATCATGCCAACGCTCCCCGAGCCCGTGGTTCCCCGTTGCCCGCGCCGCAGCACGGCCCGCGCGCCCCGGAGCCTACGGTGTGAGCCTGCGGCGCGCTCGCCCGTCGCGCTCCCGACGCCGGCACCCGCGTCAGCGTCGATGTCGGCGGCGTCGGCGCGGTACGGTGCGCGCCGATGCCCGCACCAGCTGACGCCGCCGCCGTTGCCCGCACCCGCTTGCTGACCGTGCGGTTCGCGTTGATCGTGCTCTCCTCGGGCACCTACTTCTCCGGATGGGCGATGCTCTACCCGGTGCTGCCGCGCTTCGTGCGTGACGAACTGGGCGGCAACGGGGTGGCGGTCGGGTT
>JADLEF010000236.1 GCA_020846295.1 Acidimicrobiales bacterium | reverse complement strand
CGTTGCGCCTCACCCCCGACCAGGCGTTGGCCCTCGTCGCCGCCGGCGCCAGCCTGGCCCCCTGGGGCGACAGCGACCCGGACGGGCCGTTGGCGCGCGGGCTGGCGAAGGTGGCCGCGGTGCTGGGCATCGACAAGGAGTCCGCCCTGGACGTCCGTCTGGGGGAGGCGCAACCGGAGCTGCTCACGCTGCTGCGCACCGCGGTGACCGAGCGCCGCCGGGTCGACCTCGGCTACTACAGCTACGGGCGGGATGCCCAGACCCACCGCCGGGTCGACCCCCGCCGGGTCTACGCCGATGGCGGGCAGTGGTACCTCGATGCCTACTGCCACACCGCGACGGGCGACCGGTTGTTCCGCCTTGACCGGATCGAATCCGCCACCCTCACCGAGGAGCACTTCGAGCCCTCGGCCCGCTCGGCGGACCCGGTCGCCCCGGCAGGCGCCGAGGGGGTGTACCACCCCGACGCGCACGACCCGCGCGTGGTGCTCGAGCTCGAGCCGGGGGCGGCCTGGTTGGTGGAGCACTACCCGTGCGAGTCGGTGCGCCCGCTCGACGGTGGCCGGCTGGAGGTCACCCTGGCGGTGAGCGCGGTGGCGTGGCTGGAGCGGCTGCTGGTGCGGCTGGGCCCCGACGCTGCGGTGATCCGGGCCGACGCGCCACTGAGCGTGGACATCGGCCGACGCGCCGCCGAGCGGATCCTGGCCCGCTACCGCACCGGCTGACCGCGGCGGGCGCGCCCCGCGTGTCGGTCGACCCACTGCGGTGCTCGCCGGGCGAGCGATAGCCTGCGTCATAGTGAACCCTCCGTTGTCACTCGCGGCGATCGCCCCTGACGGGTCCTCACCCGCCGTGGTGAACGCTGCGCAGGGTCACCAGGAGGGCCGGTCGGAGGCGCCGCCCGCCACCTCCGCTGCCGTGGCCGGCCCGGTGCCGGCGCCGGCGCCGGCTGCGCCCGAGCCGGCGGTGCGCTGGCAGCTGCTGGCTCCGCTGGCCCGGCCCACCGCCGAGCTGCCGGCCATCGCCCAGCCACCCCGCCCGATCGAGGGGGTGCGCCCCGCGGCCAGGCCATCGGCCGTCGAGGCGGCTCCGCCGGGGCCGGTGCCGGCCGCGCCACCCGCCCCCGGCCCCGCCCCCGCACCGTCATCGGCGCCGGCTCCCTCATCGGCGCCCGCGGCGACGGCGATCGGCGTGGTCGATCTCCCGCCCTCCTCCGCTCCCTCGCCGGATCCGGCCGTGATCGATCCCACAGCGACCGATCTTGCAGTGGCCGGCCCCGCAGTGGACGATCCTGTGGCGAGCGACGAGGTGCCGCGGCCGTGGACGCAGTTCACCTTGGAGTGGATCGGCATCGTCGCCGGTGCGCTCGTGGTGGCACTGGTCATCAAGGTGTTGCTGGTGCAGGCCTTCGTGATCCCGTCGCCCTCGATGGAACCCACGCTCGACATCGGTGACCGCGTGCTCGTGCTCAAGCCCGCCTACCGCTTCCAGGGCATCGACCGGGGCGACGTCGTCGTCTTCGATCGACCGGAGGCCCTGCGGGTGAACGGTGAGACATCCGACGTCATCAAGCGGGTCATCGGGCTGCCGGGCGAGACCGTCGAGGCGGTCGACGGACGGATTCGCATCAACGGGGAGCCGCTCGAGGAACCGTGGCTGCCGGACGGCACGGTGACGACGGACTTCGCCCCGGTCTCGGTGCCCGAGGGCACGGTGTGGGTGATGGGCGACAACCGGGGTCAGTCCAGCGACAGCCGTCGCTTCGGGGTGCTCGACCAGGACGCCATCGTCGGCGAGGCGATGATCCGCTGGTGGCCGTTGTCCCGCTTCGGGTCCCTCTGAGCAGCTCGCCGGTCGCCTGGCTGCCGGGGCTCGGCGCTCAGCTGCCGAGCCGGGCGAGGGCGTCGGCCATGCGGTCCACGTAGTCCGAGAACACGCCGTCGATCCCCGCGTCGAGCAGCTCGTCGAGGATGCGCGGCAGCTGCGCGTCCCAACCGAGCGCGAAGCGGTCGAAGCGGTGCCACAGTGCGATGAGGCCGCCGGTCCAGTCGGTGTGGTGGAGGTTGACGGCGTCGATGCCCAGGCTGCGGTGCCGGGCCGCCCGCCGCTCCGGCCCCTCGGCGATGCGCTTGAGGCGGGTCGAGTCCACCAGCTTCACCCCGTCGGAGAGGCCGCGCCACGAGGCCACCACCTCGATGTCGGGGTGGCAGAGCCACAGGCGCTCCTCCGCCCCGGCGGCGCGGGCCACTGCGACGACCTCGGTGGCGGCTGCCGCATCCTTCACGTCGAGGGACAGCTCGTAGCCGGCGCCGACGGTGTCGTACAGCTCGGCGAGGGTGGGGACGTGGGCGGGGAGCTCCTGCCGGGTGAGCGTGGAGATCGGCCGTCGCCGCAGCCGGGAGCCCACCACGCCGTCGTGATCGAGCACGGCCACCCCGTCGGCGGTGAGCCACACGTCGCTCTCCAACCCGGTCGCCCCCAGCCGCCCGGCGAGCACGAATGCCTCGAGCGTGTTCTCCGGGGCGTGGGCGCGCGCCCCCCGGTGGGCGAAGCCGATCGGCGGGCGGCGCAGCGACGGGAGGCGGGGCATCGCCGCCCATCCTGCCGTCCCGCCGCGGTCTCGCTCCAACAGTTGCACCGTCCGAGCGTGTGACCAGCACGTTCGGTCGCTTCGCGACGAACCGGTCCGCTGGGCGCTCCCCACCTCGGTGAGGGGCCATTCCCATCGATGCGGCTCAAGGCCACGGGCCCGGCAGGTCGATGAGAACACCACGGCGCCAACAGGCGCCCCCAACCGTGAAGTTCGGGCCGGCGGGCCGAGGAGGACGACATGGCCACCATTCGGGCCAGCTGTGCAGAGTGTGGGGACGTGGAGCTCACCACTCGCGACGTGCGAGTGCGGGTCTGCACCCACGACAACCGGGGGACGTACTCGTTCCGTTGCCCCCGGTGCCGCATGGTCGGGGTGAAGCCGGCCGAGCCGCGCACCATCGAGCTGCTGGTCGCATCAGGGGTCGAGATGTCGACCTGGGACCTGCCGGCCGAGCTGCGAGAGCCCCGGCAGGGCGCACCGATCACCCACGACGATCTGCTGGACTTCCATCAGACCCTCTACGACGACGAGGCCTTCCTACAGGCGCTCACCGGGATCCTGACCCTCG
Source organism: Acidimicrobiales bacterium (assembly GCA_020846295.1). GTDB lineage: Bacteria > Actinomycetota > Acidimicrobiia > Acidimicrobiales > CAIXPF01 > CAIXPF01. The sequence continues at coordinate 739 of JADLEF010000236.1, read as the reverse complement.
GCGAGAGCTGAGGAGGTTCCCGGGCTAGGTTCGCCACCGTGTGGTGGTGGACCCTCCCGACCGTGGCGCTGGTCGGCCTCGCCGGCCAGCTGGTGCGGCAACTCGGCAAGCTGGAACGGTGTCCCGATGCGACGGTGACGCCGGGCGACAACCTTCGTGCACGTGCAGCGACGGCCCGAGCGGCCGTCGCTGCCGTTGTCGCGCTGCAGCAGCGCTCGCGCGCCCTGCACGAGCGCCTGGATCGCCCGGCCGAGCACTCGCCCGCCGGGCCCCCGGCCCGATCACCCGGCGCCGAGACCCCGCGAACCGACCACTAGGCTGTCGGCCATGTTCAACGTGACCGGTGGAGAACTGGTCATCATCTTCGTGGCCGCGCTGGTGATCCTCGGTCCCGAGCGGCTCCCCGAGGCGGCGCGCACGGTGGGCAAGGTGATGGCGCAGCTCCGTTCCGTGTCGCAGGGGTTCCAGAAGGAGCTGCAGTCCGCGCTGGACGAGACGGGCGAACCGTTCCGGGAGATGGTGCGCCCCCGTCTCACCTCGCTCGACGGTGGCGCCAAGCCGGATGCCGCCGAGAAGCCCCGCTCGGCGGCGATGTTCGACGCCAACAGCCCCACGCGGCCCGAACCGGATCCGGACCCGGGCTGGAGCACCCCACCCCGCCCCGAGCTGCCCACCGAGGTCGGTCCCGACGTCCGGCCCGAAGCCGCGCTCCCCGACGCGCTGGCCCCGGACGCGGTGG
>JADLEF010000235.1 GCA_020846295.1 Acidimicrobiales bacterium | reverse complement strand
GTGAAGCACTCGGGTACCTGCACGATCGCCAACTCGGGACATCCCCACACGTTGGCGCTCCACTTCGCGTCTTCCGCGAAGGTATCGGCCGTCCAGGCCATGGCGGGCGTACCCCGCCGTTCCACTTCGCTCATGTCACGCACGAGCCATGAGGTACAACTCCCTCAATCGGCAGTGGCCCCGATGACCAGATCACACTCCTCGGCCATCTGGTCGTGCTGTTCGGGCGTAGCCCGTCGCATCACGGCGCCGTGGGCGCCGATGTAGTCGACGAAACGGATGTCGGAATACAGCCGCTGCAAGTTCTCCTTCGTGCGGCTGAGCCCGTACTGACCGCCGTTCTTGCCGTTCCAGAACAGACCGACGGTCTTGCCGGCCAGACTGTCGAGACGGGGTGCGGGGTCGAACCGCACCGACAGCGCGGTCTCCGCCCTCGCCTCGGCCACCGGGTTCACGATCGTGAGTTCAGCCATCACATCTCTCCTTCGACGACGACGTCGAGCGCGGTGACCGACGGGTCTTGGCGCTGCATTGCTTCGAGTACCAACTCATGAAGGTCGGCCGGATCGAGCACACAATCGGCACAGTCCTCGTTGACGCCGGGGTTGTACTTGATGCTCACCGCGCCGCCCTGGCGGGCGAGCAGCACGAGCGAGCCACCGTCGGCCGCCACGATGCGATGGAAGTTGTCGACGACGGCTTCGACCCCCGATGCCATGAGTCGGCAGTGTACGCCGACCGAGACGGGCCGGGAACCAAACCCGAACGTTGATCCACCCGGGCGACCGGCTCCGTAGGACCGTCATGATCTCGCAGCACGGGCACGATCATCCTCACGATCACGATCACGATCACGACCACGACCATCACGGTCACGGTCACGGTCACGGTCACGATCGGATCGAGGGTCGGCGACGTTGGCGGGCAAGCGTCACCGTGGGGATCGTGGTCGCGGTCGTGGTCGTCGGTACCGGTGTGATCGCCTCCCGATCGGAGTCGAGGTCGAGGCCGACGCCGGCGGCAAGCTCGGCGTCGACACCGACGGCGCCGGCGACGGCGACGGATCCGGCCGCTGTCGTCACGACCGCCCGAGCGTCAACAGCAGTTGACGTGGGTGTTCCGGCCCCGACTGCGGAGGCAGCGGTTCGCGCCTACCTGGACGCCGAGGTACGCCGTGACTACGCCACGTCCTTCGCTCAACTCGGCGCCGCCGATCGTCGAGCGGCCGTCGATCCGATCCGGTGGGCGGCGATGCACTCCCAGCTGCCCTCCTACACGAGTTACCGGGTCGACGCGACCGCTCCCCAGGTCGCCACGACCGTGGCGATACAGCCTGTTCTCGACGAAGTCGTCGGCCTGGTGCCGTCGGAGGCCCGGATCACCTGGTCGACCGTTCAGGAGGACGGGGGCTATCGCATCTCGCTGAACGCCTCGCGCTTCGATCCAGTCTTTCCGCCCGACGCCGACGCTCCGAGTGCCGTCCTGGCCTGGATGCAGCGGCAACAGGCATGCGACCACCGGACGGAGTATGCCGGCTCGTTCATCGGGCCGACGTCGTTGTCCGACCGGTTGTGCAAGCTGCGCGGCACGTTCTCCGCGAGTGACGCGAAACCACTCGATGCCTATGCCAACTCGACCGCAGTGGTGACCGCGTTCGGACCAGAGGCGACGACGTGGGCCCGAGTCGTGACCCTCACGGGACCGGGACACCTCGAGGTCGTCGCCGCTCCACTCGGCAAGCACTGGGTCGTCATAGGAGCGACCGGGTCGCTCAGCGCCTGACCCCACACGACCGCACGCCGAAACCCAGCGCCGGCGTCGCCGGCCACCACAGGAAGGAACCCTCCATGTCCAGCAAACCCAGGTCGATGCGACGGCTCGTACCCGCCATCGGGTTGTCCGGGGCACTATGTCTCGGGCTGCTCGGCAGCGCCGCGGCATCGAGCCACCGTGAGGCCCCGCTCATCGCCGAGGATCCCGTCGCCGACCTCACCGACCTCTACGCGTTCGTCACGCCGAACGACTCGAACACGGTCACGTTGATCATGAACGCGATCCCCTTCGAGAAGCCGGACGGCGGCCCGAACTTCTACCGGTTCGGCGACGACGTCATGTACGCGTTCAACATCGACAACAACGGTGATGCTCACGCCGACAAACAATTCAGCTTCCGCTTTTCGACGAACGCCGAGAACGACGCCACGTTCCTCTACAACACCGGACCGGTGAGGTCGCTCAGCGATCCGAACCTCAACCTTCGCCAGATCTACACGGTCACCGAGACCGATCTGCACACCGGCAAGAAGTGGAGTTGGGGCAACAACCCGGTCGCCCCGGCCAACATCGGACCGCGTTCGACACCCGACTACGACAAGAACCTCGGCACCGCAGCGGTGCGTGACCTCGGCTACGGCTACAAGACGTTCGCCGGACCGCGCGACGACCCGTTCTTCGCCGACCTCGGCTCGATCTTCGATCTCGGCGGGCTGCGTCCGCTCAACCAGGCCCACCTCATCCCGCTGCCCACCGACAAAGGCAAGGACGGGCTCGCCGGCTACAACGTGCACAGCATCGTGCTCCAGGTGCCGAAGAGCGCGCTGGTGGCCGACGATCCGACGGTCGGTATCTGGGCCACGACGTCACGCCGGTCCGAGCGAGTCCTGCGCGGTGACGGCACGCTGAACAACCGCGGCAAATGGGTACAGGTTTCGCGCCTCGGCATGCCGCTGGTCAACGAGGT
>JADLEF010000234.1 GCA_020846295.1 Acidimicrobiales bacterium | reverse complement strand
CCCACCACCGCGCCGACCGTGACCCTGCCGATCGCCACGACCATCGCAACCCTGCCCACCACCACGACGACCCCTGACGCGGCACCGGGCGCGCTCCTGATCGGGACCGGTTCGGCCACCGCGGCCCGCGTGCCGCTCCCCGGTGCCACGATCTCCCGCGGCGACCGGGTCTACATCGCCTTCGTGCCCCACAGCGGTGCGACCACGGCCAAGGTGGAGTTCTGGCTCGATGCCGCCGCGACCAACCCGCCGCGACAGACCGAGACGGTGCAGCCCTACGACTTCGCCGGGACGGCGGGCACCGTCTCGACCCCGTTCGACACGAGCGCCCTTGCCGTCGGACCGCACACGGTGCGGATCCGCCACACCGACCGCTCCGGAGCCACGTCCGTCGCCGACGCAACGTTCACGGTCATCGCCGCTTCGACGAGCACGACGCCCGCTCCGCCGCCGACCACCACCACGACCACGACCACGACGCCGAGCACGACCACGACGCCGAGCACGACCCCGTCGACTGCGGTGCCGAACGATCCGGCCGGACAGCTCATGGTGTCGAGATCGCGGTACCGACTCGGTGCGGTCACGTTGCAGGACGCGACCCTGCCGGCATCGGTCGAGCTCTCCATCTTCCTGGTCCCCGGCGCGCCGGTGCGCAGCGTCGCCTTCTGGCTCGACGACCCCGAGCGGCGCAGCCGAGCCCGACAGATCGAGATGGCGGCCCCCTACGACCTGGCCGGCGGCACGGTGGCCCGCGCCGGCGCCATCTCACTACGCCCCGGCCGCCACGTCGTCACCGCCCTGGCCACCCGCGTCGACGGCACGACCGTGCTGAGCACCGCGACGTTCACCGTCTCGTGAGCAGGACGGCGACGGACCGGTATCCTCGATCGGGCGATGCCCACCCGCCCACCTGCGCTCGACCTGCGCTGCCTGCTCGACGGAGCGCCCTACGACCTGCCCGCACTGGCGACGGCGCTCGGCGACGGGATCGCCGTCGTGCACCGTGAGCCGTTGAGCGCCGAGGACGGAGCGCTGTACCGCTGCGCAGTGGAGCTTCCGGGGACCGCAGCCGACCCGACCGAGGTGGTGCGGGTCGAGCTGCTCGCCGCCGACGGACCGCTCAGCCATCGCCTGCGGCAGCGGCTGCGGCGCACCAGCGACGCCGTCATCGTGTTGCCCCGACGCACCGACTGGGGCGGGCTGGCCGACGATCTTGATCCGCTCCCACCGATCACCCGCCCTGTGGTGGTGACGGCGGCGGCCCGCCCGGCACACGAACACGATGCGGATGGGGTGCTCGATGCGCTGCGCGTCGCCGTGCGGCTGTGCGCCGAACGGGCGACGGCCTGCGCCGGCGCGGCGATCAAGCCCGAAGTCCCGCCATCGATGGAGCGCCTTCGCACCGAGCTGACCGCCGTGCCGGCGCTGGCGCCCGTGGTCGTCGACACCACGGCACCGCGACCCGACCTACCGATCGGTACGGCGAACGCCGGCTCGGGGGCCGACCCGGCCGATGGCGGTGAACGGTCCGGAGCGCGACGGCGGCGGGGGCGGTCGCTCGGGTTGCGCCGCGGTCGCCGAGGCACCCGCCCCTGAGCGACACCCGGGCGGCGCCGCCGGCGAACCCGTACGGACGATCAGTCCGAGGTGGCGGCCTCGCGGCTGTTCAGGATGGCCTTGCGCGGATCCCGGTTGGGGTCACCGGAACCGGTGAGCGACGCCTGGAACAGCACCATGGCGCGATGTCGCTCATCCTCGCTGAGCTCTGCCTCCAGGATCCGCTTCACCGACGGGGCGAGATCCCCATAGCTGGCGAGCACGGCCAGGGCGACCTTCTGCGATCCGGTGAGCTGATCCTCGGGCACGCCGGCCAACAACCCGCCCGCCGCCTGGTTCTTGCTCTTCCTCGGGGCCATGGCGATGTCCTCGTTTCGACGATGGAACCGACTCGAACGCGTGCGATCCCGGCTACTGCACCGGCTCGCACCGGCCCTGACCAGGCTACGCCATCGGCCGGACGGAACCGTGGCTCTCCGCCCCGTCGCCGGCCGCCGGCGACTGGACAGCAGGTGGGCGTACCGGTCAGTCTCCCTCGAACCGGCCCCGGGGGCGGGCCGGCGGAAGGGGTTCGTGACGTGGGCGCTTGCAACCGGGTCTTGATCAGCAACCGAGGCGAGATCGCCATCCGCATCGCGAGGGCGGCCTCCGCGTTGGGTGTGCGATCGGTGGCCGTGTACGCCCCCGTTGACGAGCACGCGCTGCACACCCGGTTGGCCACCGAGGCCCACCCCATCCGCAGCAGCGCCACCGACCCGGTCGGCGCCTACCTCGACATCGACGCCATCATCGACATCGCCACCCGGACCGGCTGCGACTGCGTGCACCCCGGGTACGGCTTCCTGGCCGAGAACGCCACCTTCGCCGAGCGCTGCGCCGCCGCCGGGCTCACCTTCATCGGTCCGTCGCCGCACGCGCTGACGCTGTTCGGCGACAAGCTGCGGGCCCGGGCCCTGGCGCAATCGCTCAACATCCCCGTCGTGTCCGGCAGCACCCATCCCCTCAGCTCCGCCGCCGACGCAGCCGAGCTGGCGTCGGTGGTGGGCTACCCCGTGATGCTCAAGGCCTCCGCCGGCGGCGGCGGGCGCGGCATG
>JADLEF010000233.1 GCA_020846295.1 Acidimicrobiales bacterium | reverse complement strand
CGAGCGCTCGGCCGCTCGTCGAGCCCGCTCGGCCGGCGACGCGGCGGCCGAGGTGCGCTACCTCGAACGGGCGCACGTGCTCGGCCAACCGTTCCCGATCCTGCACATCCGCACTCACCTGAGCATGGCCGTCTGCGGGATCCGCCGCCGGGACCGCCGGGAGGTCACCGGGCAGCTCGTTCGCGTCCTCGTCGCCGGGCCCGGTTCGGCCGCCCGGCGCTATCCCCTCGGCAACACCGGTCGCGCCGACGTCGGCGCCACGGGCCCGATGCCGGTTCCGGCCGATCTCCGAGCGGTGCTCGGCCTCGACCAGGGTGCGTCGTGATCGCGTTCGGTGGCGCACCGGCCGTCACCAGCTCCACCAGGCGAGCGCTCGGTTGGGGTGTCGGCGTCGGCATCGCCCAGGCCGCCGTTGCCCTGGCGTTCTGGTGGCTCGACCTCGCGGCGATCCACGCCCTGATGATCGCACTGATCGCCGCCGTCTACGTCGGGTTCGCGGTCAGCGACGGACGGACCAACGTCATCGCCGCCGAGAGCACCGTCGTCCTGGCCTTCGTCATCGCCGCCGCAGTCGCCGTCACGGTGACCCCGTGGCTGCTGGTCGCCATCTACCTCGGCCACGGTGCCAAGGACCTCTGGCAGCACCGCACCCGGTTCGTGCGAGGGACCCGCTGGTGGCCACCGTTCTGCTTCGCCGTCGACATCACCGTCGCGTTGATCGTCGCGGCACAGATCCTGCTGAACGCCCAGTTCCACCCCTAGCTCGTGGACACCGACGGGCGTGTGGCGACCCGGACGGTGGGGCCGGGTCGGCAGCGGCGGCTAACGTTCCCGCCGTGGACGACCTGCCGGCTCGGTACGGGTGCCTGCTCATGCCCCGTGATCTGCAGCGCACGCGTGAGGCCGCCATGCTGGCCGAGGCGGGGGGACTCGACTGGTTCGGGCTGGGGGACTCGCCCGCGGTGTTCGAGGATGTCGCCCTGCACCTCAGCGAGGCAGCCCGGGTGACCTCGAAGATCTGCGTCGGGCCCATCGCCACCCACGTCGTGGTCCGCCATCCGCTCGTCGTCGCCAACCAACTGGCGACGCTGTCAGCGCTGTCGGCGGGTCGAGTGGTGGCCGCCGTCGCCACCGGCAACAGCGCCGCTCGAGGCCTCGGCCTACCGCCGGCAACTCGCGCCCAACTGGCCGAGGCCCTGACCATGATGCGCAGCTACTGGCGGGGCGAGGGCGGCACGTACGGGCGCTCCACCGTGCCGGCCTCGTCGATCCGCCGTCCGGACGTCCCGCTGTTCGTGGCCGGCGACGGACCGCTCGGTATGCGGCTCGGCGCCGAGCTGGGCGACGGCGTGCTCTACAGCGGCAGCCTCGAGCCGCAGGTGCTCGCCCGGCGGGTCGACGCCGCGCGGCACGGCCACGGCGATGCTGTCGGACAGGGCGCACCGTGGAGCCGAGCCCACCAGTGCTGGGTGGCGGCCGCCTGCTCGATCAACGGCCCCATGGAAGCGTCGCGCGAGTTGGGTCCCGCGCTCGTCGCCATCGCCAACCGTGCCCTGCGTGGCGACCTCACCGAACGGGGCATCCCCGAAGCGCTCCAGGCCGACGTGGCCGCCATGCGCGACCAATACGACTACGCGGCGCACGGCACCTTCGAACGGCCCCGCAACCGAGAGGCGATGAGCGCCGCGCTGGCCGAGCATCTGCTGCGCTCGTTCTGCATCACCGGGAGCGAAGAGGCATGGCGCGATCGCCTGGTGGCACTGCGCGCCGCCGGGGTGGACGGCGTTGTGTTCATCGTGAACCAGGCCGACGAGATCGCCACGCTCGCCGCGGTCATCGAGCGGCTGCAACGGCTGGCCGGGCGACGGCCGGTCGGCTGACGGCACCTCCCGCCGCGCCTGTCGCCTGCGCCGAGGATGCCGGCAGCGGAAGCGGCCCTGCGGTCGACCAAGGACCTGCGTCGCACTCCAGCGCCCGCCGGCGAGCTGCCGCTACGATCCCGGCGACGTTGGAAGGAACGACCATGTCGACGTTCGTGCTCGAACCTGGATCCGCCTGGCAGACCGTGGACGTGTACGGCGCGTCGATGGACAAGCACGTCATCTTCGAGGGCGCGTACGACGTGCGTTCGGCGTACTTCAGGATGGCGGCAGGCTGTGCGATCAAGTCCCACCGGCACACGAAGTGGGTGCAGGTCGTGGTGCTCTCGGGCGAGATGCTCGTGACGCAGGCCGGTGAGCCGGAGCGCCGGGTGGGGCCCGGTCAGTGCTACTTCGTCGACGCCGGCGAGACGCACAGCGAACAGGCGCTGCGGGACACCGTGGTGCTGGTGACCCAGGGCGAGGATCGGCCCGGCCCGTTGTCGTGAGCGCGGTAGGTGGTCACCTGTCGAGGTCCCGGGTCGTCGGCGCTAGCTTGACGCCATGGGATGCGGGGCCGGTGGCGGCCGTCTCGGGTGGCGGTCGGGACGGTGAGCCGCGCCGAGACGGAGGCTCAACTCGAGGACGCCGCGCTGGCGATGTTGCGCCGCGACGGCGTGCTCGCCGGGCTCAACCTGCGCGAGGTCGCCGACGAGGCCGGTGTCAACCGCGGCCTCGTCTACCACTACTTCGGATCGCGCCGTGATCTCCTGCGGGCGGCGCTGCGCAAGGACGCCCGTCGCCGCCTCGATGCGGTCCGGTCCGGAGGTGCCCTGCCGTTCGTCGCTCGATGGCGCCGCTTCCTGCGCGTGATGACAGCCGAGCGAGAGATGCTCGAGCTGATGACCCTGCTGGTGCTGGACCGCGATACCGGGCTGCGCACGATGCCGCTGCGCAAGGAGACCCACGATCTGCTCGTGGCCGACGTCGAGGCCGGCCAGCTGTCCGCCGACTCCGACCTGGACGGCGTCCACGTGGCGCTCGTGTCGCTCACCTGGGGCTACCTGACCTATCGCGACGCGTTCGCCCGCGAGCTGGCCATCCCCGCCGAGGAGCTCGACGAACGAGTGGGTGTGGTGTTCGAACGCATGCTGCGCGGGCTGGCGCCGATCGCGTTCTCGCCCGGGAGCCAGCGCAGACGGAGGCCCGACGCCGCAGGCGGATGAGCGGTGGGCCGGAGACGCTCCACCATGAACCGTCGGTGGGGACCGGCAGGTGGGACACCGGGCGTTCGAGCTTTCGTTATCGGATCGCTAAGGTCCGGGAATGACTGCACGCGCGACGACGCTCATCAACGACCCGAGCCCGGAGCACTCAGCGTTCCGAGCGACCTGCCGGGAGTTTGCCGAGCGGGAGATCGCGCCGCTGGTGGACGAGGCCGAGCGCAGCGGCGTGTACCCCCGCCAGCTCCGTCAGCGAGCTGCGGCGGCCGGGCTCACGGGGCTGTCGTTACCGGAGGCCTGTGGCGGTGCGGGGGCCGGGCCCACCTTCCTGGTCATCGCCATCGAGGAGCTGTCGCGAGTGTGCGCCGGGTTGGCGACCGGCCTCACCGGCGGCTTGGGTGAGCACCTGCTGTGCACGGTGGCGACCGGGGAGCAGCGAGACCGGTTCCTCGGGCCGACGCTCGCCGGGGAGGCGTCGGGGGCGTTCGCCATGAGCGAGCCCGACGCCGGTTCCGACGTGTTGAACATGAAAGGCCGGGCCGTCCGCCTGCCCGACGGTCGTTGGCAGATCACCGCGCAGAAGATGTACATCACCGGCGCACCCTTCGCCGACTACCTGTTCGTGGCCGTGTACACCGCACCGGAGCGGCGGGGTAAAGGCGTGTCGCTGTTCCTCGTCCCCACCGACACGTCCGGGATCGAGATGCACCATCTCGACAAGCTGGGACACCGCTCGATGGAGACCGCGGCGGTGTTCATCGACAGCGTCCTCCCGGCCGACGCGTTGCTCGGTGAGGAAGGCGCCGGCATGCGCTACATCGGCGAGACGCTCGAAGTGGGCCGGGTCACCCACGCCGCGCGTTCGCTCGGGGTGGCGCGCGCCGCCTACGAGTACGCCGAGGCCCATGCCCATCAGCGGGTGGTGTTCGGCCAGACGATCAACGGCTACCAGGCGATCCAGTTCAAGTTGGCCCGAATGCTCATCACGCTCCGTTCGGCGGCGCTGCACGTCATGGAGACCGCACGCGCGCTCGAGGCCGGAGCGCACGTGATGGTCGAGGCGTGCATGGCCAAGGTCGTCGCGTCGGAGGCAGCGGTGGGCGTGGCGACCGACGCCATGCAGATCATGGGCGGGCTCGGCTACATGATGGAAACGCCGGTGCAGCGGTACCTCCGCGATGCGCTCCTCTACCCGGTCAGCGAGGGCACGACGGAGATCCAGCTCCGCACCATCGCCCGCCAGACCGGGATTGCGGAGGTCTAGGGCTTCGCGTCCGGGGCCACCCTGCGCGATCAACGCATTGTTCCGCCGTGACGACGGCGTCGTCCTTCCGGCTGCCCCCGGACGGCCCGGCCCCGCAACCCCGTCAGTCGTCCCGAAGACCAGCTGGTTGACAGTTCGCTAATCTCCGCTCCACCGGGGAACGCAGGAGGATCCATGAGCACGATGACCATGACCCGCACCGACCTGACCACCCCGCTCGGCAGCGAGATCGGCGGCGTTCGGCTGTGCGAGCTCGACGCCGGCGATGCCGAGGCGATCCGCAAGCTCGCCGCCGAGCGGGGTGTGCT
>JADLEF010000232.1 GCA_020846295.1 Acidimicrobiales bacterium | reverse complement strand
TCGCCCCGACGGGCCGAGAACCGGCCACCATCGTTCGCCCCGACGGGCCGAGAACCGGCCACCATCGTTCGCCCCGACGGGCCGAGAACCGGCCACCATCGTTCGCCCCGACAACCCAAGACCCAGCACCATCGTTCCGCCCGACGGCCGATGTCGCACGGCACAGGATCAGCGGGCCCGATAGCCTTCGCGCATGTCGGGTTCTCGCTATCGCTACTCCCGCTGGGACGGCACCCAGGTCGGCTTCGAGCTCGGAGCGGACGAGGTGCTCGCCGAGCTGACCGACGATCTGCTGTACCACGGCGATCTGAACGCCGCCCTGCGCAAGATGATGCACCAGGGCTTCCGCACCCCCGACGGGGATCGGATGCAGGGCATCCGCGAGATGCTCGAGAACCTGCGCCGCCGCCGCAAGAACGAGCTCGAACGCTACGACCTCGGCGGTGTCTACGACGACATCGCCCAGGATCTGCGCGAGGTCGTGGAGATGGAGCGCGAAGCGATCGAGGACCGCCTCGACGCAGCCGCTGAATCCGGCGACGCCCGCCAGCAGGAGCTGACCCAGAACGCGATGGCCGAGCGGAACTTCCAGCTCGACATGCTGCCGCCGGACCTCGCCGGTCAGGTCAAGGAGCTGCAGAACTACGACTTCGTCTCCCAGGAGGCGCAGCAGCGCTTCGAGGAGCTGATCGATCAGCTCCGCCAGCAGGTCATGCAGAGCCAGGTCAACCAGATGGCGGGCGCGATGGAGAACATCACGCCCGAGGACATGGCCCGCATGAAGGACATGCTGTCGGAGCTGAACAACCTGCTCGACAAGCGCAACCGGGGCGAGGACACCCAGGAGGACTTCGAGAACTTCATGCAGCGCTTCGGGGACTTCTTCCCGGAGAACCCGCAGAACCTCGACGAGCTCCTCGAGACGATGGCCCAGCGCATGGCGCAGATGCAGGCCATGTTGAACTCGATGACCCCCGAACAGCGCGCCCAGCTGCAGGGCCTGTCCCAGCAGCTGTTGGAGGACATGGACCTGCGCTGGCAGATGGACCAGCTCTCGCAGAACCTGCAGCAGGCGTTCCCGGATGCCGGGTGGGAGAAGTCCTACAACTTCTCCGGCCAGGACCCGCTGAACTTCGGCCAGGCCACGCAGCTCATGGAGGAGCTCGGTGACCTCGACCAGCTCGAGAACCTGCTGCGCGGCGCGTCCAACCCGGGCGCGCTGGCCGAGGTGGACATCGATCGGGCCCGTGAGCTCCTCGGCGACGAGGCGGCGCAGAGCCTGCAGAACATGGCTCGCATCGCCAAGATGCTCGAGGAGGCGGGGCTCATCGAGAACCGCGAGGGCAAGCTGGAGCTCACGCCGCGGGGCATCCGCCGCATCGGTCAGAACGCGCTGAGCGATCTGTTCCAGAAGCTGCGCATGGACCAGGTCGGCCGCCATGCCCTCGAGAAGACCGGCTGGGGCCACGAGCGGGAGTACTCGACCAAGCCCTACGAGTTCGGCGACCCGTTCAACCTCGACATCCAGCAGACGATGCGCAACGCGGTGCGCCGCCAGGGCGTGGGCTCACCGGTTCGTCTCACCCCGGACGACTTCGAGGTCGAGCGCACCGAGTCGCTGGTGCGCCAGTCCACGGTGCTGATGCTGGACCTCTCGCTGTCGATGCCCATGCGCGACAACTTCCTTCCGGCCAAGAAGGTGGCCATGGCGCTGCACAGCCTGATCTCCTCGCAGTACCCGCGGGACTACATGGGTCTGGTGGGCTTCTCGTCGGTCGCTCGGGAGTTCAAGGCGAGCGAGCTGCCCGAGGTGAGCTGGGACTACGTGTACGGCACGAACATGCAGCACGGCCTGGCCATCTCCCGCCAGATGCTGTCCCGCCAGACCGGCACGAAGCAGATCATCATGATCACCGACGGCGAGCCGACCGCCCACATCGAGGACGACGGCACGCCCTACTTCGCCTACCCGCCCGAGCGCGAGACCATCGAGCGCACGCTGCGCGAGGTGGCCCGCTGCACCAAGGACGGGATCGTCATCAACACGTTCATGCTGGACGCCACCAGCTACCTCAAGGCGTTCATCGAGAAGGTGGCGGAGATGAACCGCGGCCGGGCGTTCTTCACCACGCCGGACACCCTCGGGGACTACGTCCTGGTGGACTTCATCGAGCAGAAGAAGAAGCTGCTCGGTGGTCGGTCCCGGCGCAGCGCCTGAGCGCGGCGGGCTGCTGAGCCGGTTCGGCGCGCACGCGGAGCGCCGGCGGGCACAAATTCCTGTCGTACCCGTCTGGTTGGCGGCCGGCAGCGCCTAGGTTATGCATGACCCGGCGGGCGGAGCGGCGGAGTCATCGCGGCGTTTTGTCTCGTCCGCCGGTGGCTTGTGTCGAGGGGCTCAGTCGTAGCCCTCCACCTGCTCGATCCTTCGCGCATCGCACAGCAGCCTGCGCAGTGCTTCGCGCCCTCGGTAGCGGTGCCCGTTCTCGGTGCGCATGCACGTTGGTGACGCATTTTGGACCCGAACACTGGGCAAAAGTGCTCCCAGCAGGACTGTTTCGCGGGATCGCACTTGAAATTCGCGCCCGGGGTGAGCGAAGATCACACCAGTGTAATTACACTGATGTGCGAACAGGTGGATGCCCCCGCAGGGAAGCGAGGGGCAGACGGCAGGGGGGTTGGCCCGAAGCCCGACCACGGGAGGATCAGAATGCGGAGCGCACAAGCAACGGCAACGGAAACGGAAGAGCTCACGTGGCAGCGGTTCGCCAACTGCCTCGGGGTGGACCCCGACCTGTTCTTCCCTGAACGCGGCGCGTCGACGAGGGAGGCCAAGGAGGTCTGCCGGGCGTGCGTGGTGCGGGCGGACTGCCTGGAGTACGCGATCGTCAACGGCGAGAAGTTCGGCATCTGGGGCGGGCTCTCGGAGCGAGAGCGCCGGCGCATTCGTCGTGCTCGGGCCCTGGCCAACGCGAACGTGGTGCACATCCGCTCCACCGCCTCCGCCTGAGACGGGAGTCGATCTTCCGATCGTCGCCTCCCCGGTGTCGGTGACGGGCCACTAGGCTTCCAGGATGCTCGCACTACTCGACGGCCAGGAGTGGATCATCATCGCCGTGGTGGCCCTGCTGCTGTTCGGCGGATCCCAGCTGCCCAAGCTCGCTCGGTCCATCGGTCAGGCCCAGAAAGAGTTCAAGAAGGGCCTGAACGAAGGCATGGACGACGACGAGAAGTCGTCCTCTGACAAGAGCTGACCGCACCGCTCAGCTCGCCCGTTCCGTGCTCGGACCGGGCCATAGCGTGAACAAGGGGCGCAGTCCGAACGGACCGCGCCCCTTTGTCGTGCTCTGAGCACCGTCGGCGGGTCGGTCTCCCGAACCCCGCCGTTCTCAGTCCACGTCGACGACGATGCCCTCACGGTCGAGGCGCCGGCGGCGGAGGATGCGTCGACGTTCGCGCTCGGACGTCCCGCCCCAGACGCCATGGTCGATGCGGTTGCGCAGCGCGTACTCGAGGCAGATCGTCTTCACCTCGCAGGTGGCGCAGATCCGCTTGGCGATCTCCACCCCGACACCGTCGCTGGGGAAGAACACGCCCGGTGGGCGTTCGGCGCAGTTGCCATCCGCCATCCACTCGTTGTCCATGCGGCCTCCGATCCCCCAGTTCGACGTCGAGGCGCCGCCATCGGTTCCCGCTGACCCGTAGAGGGGCAGGCGAGAGCAGCGGCCGGGGAAAAACCACTTCTGCGTACACTGTAACCGACTGACCGCACCCAACAGCAGCACCGGTCGACTACGCTGGCTCGGCCTCGTACGGCCCGGTCGCCGCCGGTCGGACGAGCCCCGCCGCCGAGGAGGACCGGATGACCGACACCGCATCGCTCGAAGCCCCCGTCGCCCATGTCACCGTGGTGTACCTCGGTCCCGTCGCCCCCCACTGGGAGGTCCGCGGCCAGGCCGGTGACCGCAAGGTCATCGAGGACTTCCGGGCGCGCGTGATGGCCCGGTTGGTGCTGCTGCCGCCCCACGACCCGCAGTTCCGCCGCAACCGCGAGCGCGTCGTGCGTGATGCCGAGCGGGAGAACATCTTCCTGAACTGGGATCTCGGCTACGACGAGGACGGCAGCTGACCCAACCGGTCGATCGCGCCGGCGGTGCCCTCGCCGGCTGAGCGCACCGGTCGTCTCCCGCGCAACGCACCCGGTGGTCACTACCGTGGTGCCATGCTGCCCACGAGTCGCCGGCCCCCGACCAGCCGGTTCCTCAACCGTGAGCTGTCGTGGCTCGAGTTCAACCGCCGCGTCCTCAGCCTGGCTCGCGACGCCGGGCAGCCGCTGTTGGAGCGGGTGCGGTACGCCGCCATCTTCGCCAACAACCTCGACGAGTTCTTCCAGGTGCGCGTCGCCGGCCTCAAGGACCAGGTCGCAGCGGGTGTCGCCACCCGAACGCCGGACGGGCGCACCGCTCGTCGTCAGCTCCAGGAGATCCGCGAGCGGGTGGAGGAACTGGCCGCCATCCACGAGGCCTGCTTCCTCGACGAGCTCGTGCCCGAGCTGGCTGACGCCGGCATCCAGATCGTGCACTGGCAGGCGCTCGACGGGGCCGATCGCAAGACGCTGACCGAGGAGTTCCACGAGCGGATCTTCCCCATCCTCACGCCGCTGGCGGTCGATCCGAGCCACCCGTTCCCCTACATCTCGAACCTGTCGCTGAACCTGGCGGTGGTGGCACGCCAGCCCGGGACCGACGCCACCCGCTTCGCACGGCTCAAGGTGCCGAGCTCGCTGCCGCGCTTCCTCGCCGTCCCCGGAACGGCGCGCTACGTGCCGGTCGAGCAGGTGCTCGCCGCCAACCTCGACGCGCTGTTCCCGGGCGTGGACATCGTGTCGTCCGGCGCGTTCAGGGTGACGCGCAACGCGGACCTCGATCTCGACGAGGAGGAGGCCGAGGACCTGCTCGCCGCCGTCGAGCTCGAGCTGAGGCGCCGGCGGTTCAACCAGTCCGTCCGGCTCGAGATCGCCCCCGGGATGGACCCCGAGATCCTCGCGCTGCTGCTCGAGGAGCTCGACCTCGACGACGCCGACGTCTACGTGAGCCGGGCGCCGCTGGGTCTGGCGGGCTCGGCCATGCTGACCGCGCTCGACCGTCCCGAGCTGCTGCACACCCCGCTCACGCCGATCCCCGAGCCGCGCTTCGCGGAGGTCGATGCAGAGGGCGGCGATCTGTTCGCCGCCCTCCGCAGCGGCGATGTTCTGGTGCACCACCCGTACGTGTCGTTCCGTTCCTCGGTGGAGACGTTCCTGCACCGCGCCGCGTCGGATCCATCGGTCCTCGCCATCAAGATGACGCTCTACCGGACCTCCGGCGATACGCCCATCATCAACGCACTGATCCGAGCCGCGGAGCTTGGCAAGCAGGTCGTCGCGCTGGTGGAGCTGAAGGCCCGTTTCGACGAGCAGGCCAACATCGAATGGGCGCGGCGGTTGGAGAAGGCGGGCGTCCACGTGGTCTACGGCCTCGTTGGGCTGAAGACCCACACCAAGACGACCCTGGTCATCCGCCAGGAGGAGGGCCGGCTGCGCCGCTACGCCCACATCGGCACGGGGAACTACAACTCCCGCACAGCGCGCATCTACGAAGACCTCGGGCTGTTCACCGCCGACGAACAGATCGGCAACGATCTCATCAACCTGTTCAACTTCCTGACCGGGTTCGGCTACGAGACGATCTACCGCAAGCTGCTGGTCGCTCCGCAGAGCCTGCGCGCCGCCATCACGGAGTTGATCCGCGGCGAGCGCGCCCACGGTCCCGGCGGTCGCATCGTCATGAAGATGAACAGCCTCGTCGATCCCGACCTCATCGACGAGCTGTACGCCGCCTCGGGCGATGGCGTGCAGATCGACCTCATCGTGCGCGGCATCTGTTGCCTCCGGCCGGGTGTGTCGGGCATGTCCGAGCACATCCGGGTCCGCTCGCTGATCGGCCGCTACCTCGAGCACTCGCGCGTCTACCTCTTCGCCAACGGTGGTGGGCCGTCGGTGCCGGTGTGCTACATCGGCTCGGCGGATCTGATGCCGCGCAACCTCGACCGGCGGATCGAGGCGTTGGTGCCGATCGACGATCCGGCGTTGCGTCGCCAGGTCGAGGACGTGCTGGCCGTCAACCTCGAGGACGACTCGCTCGCCTGGCGGCTGGACGCGGACGGGGACTGGTGGCCGGTGGCCGAGGAGCACCTCGCCCACCACATGGACACGCACCTGCGCATGCACGAGCTGTGGACAGCGCGCTCCCACCCCGTTCGCTGACGGTGTGCTTCGCTGTTCGGATGGACGATCGCATCCCCTTCGAACCCGACCAGGCCGAGGTGCGCGCTGCCGGCGGTGTCGTGTGGCGCCGCGGCGACGGCGGTGTGCGGGTGTTGCTGGTACACCGCCCCCACCGGCAGGACTGGAGCATTCCCAAGGGTCGGGTCGATCCAGGTGAGACGATCGAACAGACCGCCCGTCGCGAGGTGTTGGAGGAAACCGGCCTCGACTGTGACCTCGGTCAATACCTGGGACACATCTCGTATTGGGATCACAAAGAGCGATCCAAGACGGTGTGGTACTGGGCCATGGAGTCACCGAGCGGTGACCCGGTGGTGAACGACGAGGTCGACGAGTTCACCTGGATGGACATCGCAGCGGCGGCGCAGCACGTCGATTACGACAATGATCGCGAGGTGCTCGGCCGGTTCGTCGGCGTCCTCGACCGGTTGGACAGTTGACGGTAAGCCAGGGGACCTCCGAAGTTCACACGCACCATCCGCGCCACGCGGCGCCGCAGCGAAGAACATTGCGTCATGATCATCAAGAAGGCCGAGCCGGCCAGTGGCACGGTCCGCGTGACGTTCTCGCTGCCCAAGGACGAACCGGCCGAGCCGGTCTGGGTGGTGGGCGACTTCAACGACTGGACTGAATCGGCGAACCAGCTCCAGGCCCGCTCGAACGGCCGCCGTAGCGCCGCGGTGAGCGTGCCGGTGGGGGCAAGGGTCGTCTTCCGGTACCGGACCGCGTCCGGGCACTGGTTCGACGACGACGGAGCCGACACCTATGAAGCCAATCCGCACGGCTCGCACAACGCCGTCGTGTTCACCTGAGCCACACGTCGCGCCGTCGTCAGCCCATGCCAGTGGGTATGGGCTGATCGCCCCGGCTCGCCGTCGAGTGGGGCCGTGGGGCCGGGCCGGGTCCCGCAGCGCTCGCAGCCCTGAAGCGCTCGGCCCGGATCGCGATGCGATCCGGGCCGAGGCTTCCGGGACCGATGGTGCCGGGGGAGAGAGCACATCACCGGTCGGGGGGTGCCTCGCAGTGTGGTCCGGTTGTGTTTCCTGCGTGGTCTCACCGCGTGAACGCCGGATGTCGAGTGGGCGTGGCCGTCGTTGATCGGCAACGCACAGGGCCGCGCCCACAGCACCGCTCGCCCGGCGATGGGTGCGACAGCGGGGGGTGCGGGCACCCCCGGCCGACGGCCGAAGCCGGCTGCAACTCTCCACTTCGCGCGCTGCCGGATTTCGCCTCAGCATTTTGTCTGGTGGGGCTGGACTTCGCGGGTCCCCGCGGTACGGTGGGCCCCATGCGCGCGGGCATCGCTCTGGTGGGGTGCGTGCTGTTGACAGCATGCGGCGGACGGGTTGTTGAGGCAGGGAATGAACCATCACCGAAAGTAATACAGTCGTCTGAATTGGTGGTGGAATCGACGGTTGATGCCGCTGGGCGCGATGCTGAAGACGCGCTCCGTGATATCGATCCAACGCGATGGGTGTCCCAACTCGGGCAGATCAAAGGCGTCTCCGTCGATCCCTCGCAGCCCGAGGTGGCCGGCCTCGGTCCCTGGGTCACCCTGAGCGGCGGCGCGGCCGGGTACCTCCACGAGACCGGCGCCGTGTTCAGCGACCTGTCGCGAGACGGCCACGCCGAGGCGGTCATCCCGATGGTCAGCGGGCCGGACCTCGTGGGCACCGGCGCACTGGTCCTCACCCCCACCGACGCGGCGCCCGAGCGAGTCGGGGACGACGCCTTCTACGGATCGTTCGGCACGGCGACCCGGGTCACCGTGGAGAGCGGCGAGCTCATCTTGCGCCACTTGGTCGGCGCCGGATGGGAGCCGAGCTGCTGCCTGTCGGGCGAGGTGACGCGGCGCTTCCGCTCCGACGGCACGACGATGATCGAGTCCGCCGCGCCGCTGGAGATCGGCAACCCCGCGGCCAAGGGCTTCACCATCGACCGCTTCTACTTCCTGCTCGGCCAGAAGAACTACGACGCGGCGGGCATCCTGCTCACCGATGCGGAGAAGGCTCGCACCGCGGTCAGCCAGTGGCCGGCGTGGTGGCAGTCGGCGGCGCAGATGACGGTGAACATCCTCAGCACGCCGCGCACCGACGACATGGTTCCGTTCCGGCTCGTCATCGCCACCACCGACGGGCGGATCGCCGCATGGCAGGGCGCAGCCGGCCTGGTCTACAACCCGTCACTGCACAGCTGGCAGATCTCCTTGGTGGCGCTGCAACCCGAAGCGGTCTGACGCCCCGCTGCCCGTCTCCCTCGCCCCCGGGGGCACGGGACCGGGGCCGGCTCAGCCGAAGCGGCCGGTGATGTACGCCTCGGTGCGGTCATCCGCCGGTTTGGTGAACAGCGCCGCGGTGTCGCCCACCTCGACGAGGGTGCCCATGCGCTGGCCCGTGTGCTCGTCGAGTTGGGCGGTGAAGAAGGCGGTTCGATCCGAGGCCCGAGCCGCCTGCTGCATGTTGTGGGTGACGATGACGACCGTGTAGTCGTCCTTCAGCTCATCCATCAGCTCCTCGATGCGCATCGTGGAGATCGGGTCGAGCGCCGAGCACGGCTCGTCCATGAGGATGACCTCGGGCTCCACGGCGATGGCCCGGGCGATGCACAGCCGTTGCTGCTGGCCGCCCGAGAGCGACAGCCCGGACTGCTTCAGCTTGTCCTTGACCTCGTCCCACAGGGCCGCCTTGCGCAGCGCCTGCTCGACGAGGTCGTCGAGGCCCTTCTTCCGCCCGTTGACCCGCGGCCCGTAGGCGACGTTGTCGTAGATGGTCTTGGGGAACGGGTTCGGCTTCTGGAACACCATGCCTACGCGCCGGCGGATCTCGATGGGGTCGACATCGGGGCCGACGAGGGCCTCGCCGTCGAAGAGGAGCCGGCCGGTGGCTCGCGCCCCCGGGACCAGGTCGTTCATGCGGTTCAACGCCCGCAGCACCGTCGTCTTGCCACAGCCCGACGGCCCGATGAAGGCGGTGATCTGGTTGCGGTAGATCTCGAGGTGCTCCACGTGCACCGCTCGGAACGAGCCGTAGTACAGGTCGACCCCGTCGAGCTCGAACACCGCGAGCTCGCCGGGATCGCGCTCGGTGTCCACCCCGGCGGGCCGCGCCTCGATCCTGCGCTGCAGGGCGGGGTCGGTGTTCATCGAGCTCGTCGCACGTGTGTCGCTCACCGTCGTTCCGATCCAGATCGCGTGCTGCCGTTGCGATGATGGGGGCGCCGACGGTCGGCGGGCAAGGCCCGTGGGGCGGCCGAAGCGCTCTGTGGCCAGGAGTTCACCCGTCGTTTACCTGGCGTCCACCTGGATGGCACCGTCCGGCAAGGGAGCCTTCGTACGGTGCGTGCATCGACGAAGGAGGACCGGCCTTCATGCATCCATCAGTGGGGAAGGCGTGGCGAGCGGCGAGGCGACGGGTGACGCCCCCGCGGCATCACGCGGTTCGTATCGTCGCCGTCGCGGTCGCGCTGGGCGTCGCCGCCACGGCGTGCGCCAGCTCGCCGCCCCCGACGGGGACGCTGGCGGAGACGACGCTGAACGCATCGGGCGCCACGTTCCCCAAGGTCTTCTACGAGGAGTCGATCCTCGAGTTCGGGCTGCGCGAGTCCCGGGTGACGATCAACTACGCCGGCGGGGGTTCGGGCAAGGGCCGCACCGACCTCCAGGAACGACAGGTGGACTTCGCCGGCTCCGATGCCGTGGTGAAACAGGAGGACGTGCCCAACTACCAGGGCGGTGAGTTCCTCTACATCCCCACCGTCACCGCGCCGATCACGGTGAGCTTCCACCTCGAGGGGGTGGAGGGGCTGCGGCTGGCGCCCGACACCATCGCCCGGATCTTCCAGCGCGACGTCACCGCCTGGGATGACCCCGCCGTCGCGGCCGACAACCCCGGCGTCGAGCTGCCCGACACCGACATCACGGTCGCCCGCCGTTCGGACGGGTCCGGCACCACCGAGAACTTCACCAAGTTCCTCGTCTCCGCGGCGCCCGAGACCTGGACGCTGGGCGCCGGGTCCACGGTGGAATGGCCGGCGGACACCCAGGGAGCGCAGGGCAACGCCGGGGTCGCGGGACTGATCAAGGGCACCGACGGGGCGATCGGCTACATCGACTACTCCGAGGCGGTTGTCCTCGAGCTCTCCTTCGCCTCGGTGCGCAACTCGGCCGGCAACTACGTCGAGCCCTCGGCGGCCTCGACCGCCGCCGCCGTCGAGGCGGCCGAGATCAACGCTGACCTCACCTACGACCCCATCGACGCAGACGGTCCCGAGGCCTACCCGATCGCCGCGCCGACGTGGATCCTCGTCTACCGGAACCAGACCGACCGGGCCAAGGGCGAGGCGCTCAAGGCGTTCCTGCGCTACCTGCTGACCGACGGGCAGGCCCTCGCCCTCGAGCTGGACTACGCCCCGCTGCCCGCCGCGCTGGCCGAGCAGGCCCTGGCCCGGGTCGAGCAGATCGAGGTGCCCCTGTGACCGCCATCGACACCGCGCCGCGCACGCCGGCGCGCCCCGCCGCGGCCACACCATCACGGCGAACCGCCGACCGGGTCTTCCAACGCATGACGTTGGGCGCCGGGCTGCTGGTGCTGCTGATCCTCGCCCTGCGCGTCCTCTCCACGGTGGACCAGGCCCGCCCGGCCTTCGCCCACATGGGCCTGCGCTTCTTCACCTCGTCGCGGTGGGCGCCACCGTCGGATGAGTACGGCGCGCTGAGCTTCATCTACGGCACCGGGCTCATCTCTCTCCTGGCGTTGGTGCTCGCCGTCCCGGTCAGCCTGGGCATCGCCGTCTACCTGTCCGAGCTGGCGCCCCTCAACGCCCGCCGGGTGGTCACCGTGGTGATCGACCTGCTCGCTGCGGTGCCCTCGGTGGTGTGGGGCCTGTGGGGGTTCCTGGTCCTGCGCAGTCCGCTGCAGCGCTTCTATCAGACCCTGTCCGACGTGCTGTCGCCCGTCCCCGGTGTCGGCAAGCTGTTCGAGGGGCCGGTGAGCGGTCTGAGCTTCGCCACCGCGGGCACCATCCTGGCGCTGATGATCATCCCCATCATCACCTCGCTGTCGCGCGACGTGATGGACACCGTGCCCGTCGCGCAGAAGGAGGCAGCGCTGGCCCTCGGGGCCACGCGCTGGGAGATGATCCGCGGGGCGGTGCTGCCCTACAGCAAGGGCGGCGTCATCGGTGCCGTCGTGCTCGGACTCGGCCGGGCGATGGGCGAGACCATCGCCGTCGCGCTGGTGATCGGCTCCAGCGGTCAGATCACCAGCCGCTTGTTCGCCGCCGGGGACGCCCTGCCCTCCCAGATCGCCAACCAGTTCAACGAATCCGAGGGCCTGTTCCGCTCGGCGCTGGTCGCGTTGGGCGTCACGCTCTTCTTCTTCACCATCGTGGTCAACCTCGCCGCCCGGGCCATCGTGACCCGCACCAACCGGCACCTGAAGGGGGTGGCGCTGTGACCGCCGCGTCGCACCGATCCGGCGCCCGCCGCCGCGGGATCAGCGGCCGTCGCCGGGCGGCCAACGCGCTGTTCACCGGCGCGGTGTACCTCGCCGTCGCCCTGGCCGCCGTCCCGCTGGCCCTGCTGGTGTACTACGTCGTCGTCAACGGCGCCCGCCAGCTCAGCGTGAGCTTCCTGACCGACTCGCTGCCCATCTCGGTGCGCCGCAAGACCGGCGGGATCGGCCCGGCCATCGTGGGCACCCTCCTGTGCACCGCACTGGCCGCGCTGATGGCCATACCCCTCGGTGTGTTGGGCGCGGTGTACCTCAACGAGTACGGCCGTACCTCGCGCACGGCCACGACGTTGCGGTTCCTGGCCAACGTGCTCGCCGGCGTGCCGTCGATCGTGATGGGCCTGTTCATCTACACCATCTTCGTGCTGCGCTTCCAGGGCACGGGGCGCATCGCCTTCGCCGGGTCCCTGGCGCTCGCCTGCCTGATGCTGCCCATCGTCATCCGCTCCACCGAGGAGATGCTGCGCCTGGTGCCGGCCAACCTGCGCGAGGCGTCCATGGCGCTCGGGGCCAGCCAGTCCCGCACGATCCTCACCGTGGTGCTGCCCGCCGCCCTGCCCGGGATCACGTCGGGGTCGATGCTGGCCGTCGCCCGCGCCGCGGGCGAGACGGCACCGGTGCTGTTCACCATCGGCTTCGCCACCCGGCTGAACTGGAACCCGTTCTCGGGGCCGAACACCACGCTGGCCCAATTCATCTTCAGCAACGCCGGCCAGCCCTATCCTGCTGCGGTGAGCCGGGCGTGGGGCGCGGCGTTCACCTTGATCGTCCTGGTCCTGCTGCTCACCGCCTCCGCACGATTCATCGCGGCGCGCTTCAGCGTCCGCTGAGCAGAAGGGTTCTTCGACCATGGCCGACGAGATGCGCAAAGGGTTCCACCGGGAGCTCGACGACGTCCGCGCCGACATCGTGAAGATGGCCGCCATGGCCACCGAGATGATGACCCGTGCCACCGACACACTGCTCGACGCCGACATGCTCATGGCGCAGGCGATCATCGACCACGACGACGACATCGACGTGCTCTCGCAGGCCGTCGAGGACCGCTGCTTCCGGTTGCTGGCGCTGCAGGGGCCGATGGCGGCGGACCTGCGGGCGATCGCCGCCACCATGCGCATCAACAGCGATCTGGAGCGATCGGCCGACCTGGCGGTCAACATCGTGAAGGGCGCGCGTCGCATCTACGGTCAGGTGCTGCCGCCCCGCCTGCGCGGGATCATCGCCCAGATGAGCGAGGAGGCGGTGCGCATGATCCGCCTCGCCATCGACGCCTACACCGAGACCGACGGGCCGCTCGGTGCTGCGCTCGACGACATCGACAACCGGCTCGACCAACTGCAGAGCGAGTTCGTGCAGGCGATGTTCGAAGCCCACAGCGACGAGGCGCTGCCGCTGCAGCCCGCGGTGCAGCTGGCGTTGATCGCCCGGTATTACGAGCGGATCGGCGATCACGCGGTGAACATCGGCGAGCGGGTGGCGTTCATGGCCTCCGGTGCGGCCCGCGAGCACCCCGGTGCGGCGCGCATCCGGGAGCGGGCGCAACAGGCCGCCGCCCAGGCGGCCGCGTCGGGCCAGGGCACGTCGGACCAGGGCGCGTCGGACCAGGGCGCGAACTGAGCGCGGTGCGGCGAGGCAGGAGCGCAGCACCGTGATGGCGTTGGTCCTGACGGGCGCGCTGGGCGCGCTCGGCGTCGCCGTCGCAGCGGCGATGTGGTGGCGTCGTCGTGCGGTGGGCGTGCAGGCGGAGCTGCAGGCGATGCGGCGGCGGGCCGTGCAGGCCGAGCAGGCCGCCGTCGCCGCGCAGGGGCGCCTGCACGACGTCATCGAGGGCGCGCCCGCAGCCGTGTTCGTGCTCGAGCCGTCGGGTGCCGTTGCGCTGGCCAACGCGGCGGCGAGCGCCATCCTGACCGGCCGCCACGGCGACGCGCTGGTGCTCGAAGCGGTGCGCGGCCTGTGCGGCGAGCTCCAGCGCGGCGGGGTCGAGCAGGCGACCCGGGCGCTCGACCTCGCCGGCCCGCCGCGCCGCAGCGTGGCGCTGACGGCCCGTCGCCTTCCCGAGGGCGAGGTGCTGGTCATCACCGACGACATCACCGAGCGCCGCCGGATCGACGACGTGCGCCGGGATTTCGTGGCCAACATCAGCCACGAGCTCAAGACGCCGATCGGGGCGATGGCGCTGCTCGCCGAGACCATGACCGACGAGGACGACCCCCAGCTGCTGGCGCGGTTGTCCCAGCGGTTGCACCGCGAGGCGATGCGGGTGTCCTCGACGATCGACGACCTCCTGCTGCTGTCGCGCATCGAGACCGACGAGCAGCCGCGGCGCGAGCCGGTGCGCCTCGACGAGGTGGTCGCCCATGTCGTCGAGCGCAGCCAACCGGCCGCCGCACTGCGCGACATCGAGGTGCGCACCGAGCTCGTCGAGCCGCCGGTCGAGCTGCTCGGGGACCGCCGCCAGCTCGAGTCGGCGGTGTACAACCTCCTCGACAACGCGGTGAAGTACTCCGACGAGGGCTCCGAGGTCGTGGTGCGCACCACCCGCAACGAGCGCACGGTCGGCATCGAGGTGGCGGATCGGGGCATCGGCATCCCGGCCAAGGACCTCGAGCGGGTCTTCGAGCGGTTCTACCGGGTGGACCGGGCCCGCAGCCGATCGACCGGCGGCACCGGGCTGGGCCTCGCCATCGTGCGCCACGTGGCGTACAACCATGAAGGGACCGTGCGGGTCGCCTCCCGCGAGGGCGAGGGCTCGACCTTCCGGCTCGAGCTGCCCGACGGCCTGCCGGCTCCCGCCGGCAGCCCGGTCACCGACGAAGGGATCACCGCATCATGACCACCCCGGTCGTCTTCGTGGTCGAGGCCGAGGACTCGTTCGTGGAGGCGCTGTCCGTCGGCCTCACGCGGGAGGGGTTCCGGGTGGAGGTCGCCGTCGACGGGCAGGAGGCGCTGGACCGCTTCGACGAGGTCCATCCCGACATCGTGCTGCTCGACGTCATGCTGCCCCGCCGTTCGGGCGTCGACGTCTGCCGCGAGCTCCGGCGCCGCTCGAAGGTCCCCATCATCATGGTCACGGCCAAGAGCGCCGAGATCGACACCGTGGTCGGCCTCGAGGTCGGCGCCGACGACTACGTCACCAAGCCCTACCGGATGCGCGAGCTCGTCGCCCGGATGCGGGCGGTGATGCGGCGCAGTCCCGAGGGGGAGGGTGAGCGCGGCCCGATGCCGGCCGAGCGGCTCGAGGGCGGTGACGTCAGCGTGGATCTCGAGCGGCACGAGGTGTTCATCCGCGGGCAGTCGGTCGGCCTGCCGCTCAAGGAGTACGAGCTGTTGGCGGTGCTGCTCGACAACGCCGGCCGGGTGCTGACCCGCGAGACGCTGATCGATCGGGTGTGGGGCATGGACTACGTCGGGGACACGAAGACCCTCGACGTGCACATCAAGCGGCTGCGGACCAAGGTCGAGCCCGATCCGGCCAACCCGTCGCGCATCGTCACCATTCGAGGCGTCGGCTACAAGTACGTCCCGCAGCGCTGACCCATCGTCCGCCGAGCGACGTTCCCCAGCCGCACCCGGTCACACCTGCCGCGTAGCATGGCCCCATGGTGACCGACCCGGGCCGGCAAGAGGCCGATCCGCGACGCCCGGCCCACTCCGCGCCACCCCGCCCGCCGGCTCGCCACGTCCGGCCGTTCACCCGGCTGGCCCGCACCCACGCCATGTCCGCCGCCGGTGACGGAGCGGTCGCCATCGCCCTGGCCGGGTCGCTGTTCTTCTCGCTCGACTACGAGGCGGCCCGCTGGCGGGTGGTGCTCTACCTGGTGCTCACCCTGCTGCCGTTCACGGTGGTGGCGCCGCTGATCGGGCCGGCCATCGACCGGCTGCGGGGCGGCGCCCGCTGGATCATCATCGGGGCCTGTGCGGTGCGGGCGCTGATGGCGCTGCTGATGGTCGCTCACATCGACACGCTGCTGCTGTTCCCCGAGGCGTTCACGATGCTGGTGATGGGCAAGGGCTACCAGGTCGCCAAGAGCGCCTACCTGCCGACCGTGGTGGACTCCGACGAGCAGCTGGTGGCGTCCAACTCGAAGCTGGCGGTGCTGTCCGCCCTCTCGGCGGTGGTCGGGGGTGCGCCGGCCACGCTGCTGTCGAAGTTCGGCGGCGCGTCGTGGGCGATCGCGGTGGCCGTGTTGTGGTTCGGCGCCGCCACGGCGGCCGGGTTCGCGATCCCCACCCCGCGGACGAAGGACATCGGCGCTCCCACCGACGCGGAACGGGCCGAGCTCTCCTCCGCCGGCGTCCGGGTGGCGGCCTCGGCGATGGGCCTGCTGCGCGCCTCGGTCGGCTTCCTGACACTGTGGATCGCGTTCGAGCTTCGGGCCCGGTCGGCCTCGCCGATCGAGTTCGCGCTGGTCCTCGGCCCGCTCGGGGCGGGGGCGATCACCGGAGCGGCGATCGCCCCCCGGCTGCGTTCGGTGCTGAGCGAGGAGTGGATGTTGGGCGGCGCCCTCGCGGTGACCACCGCGGCCGGCATCGTCGCCGCGCTGATGGGGGGTCTGGCCGGTGCCGCGTTCATCGCCGCCGGGGTGGCGCTCGTCTCGGCGTCGGCCAAGCTCGCGTTCGACTCGCTGGTGCAGCGCGACGCGCCCAACGCCGATCACGGTCGCGCCTTCGCCAGCTACGAGGCCCGCTTCCAGCTGTTGTGGGTGGTCGGCGCGCTGTGTGGCGTGCTGCTGCCGTTCCCGCTCCGCCTCGGCTTCGCCACCGTCGCGGTGGGGGCGATGGGCACTGGGGCGCTGTTCGTGCTCGGTCGGCGCGCCATCGCGGCCGGCTCGGCGCCGCCCAAGCTGTCCGAGGTGGTCCTGCGGGTGATGTCCGAGCCGGTCCCGGCCCCGGCCCCGGCCCCGGTCACCGACGGTGTCGGCACCGGTGGGGCCCGACCTTCGAGCGCGGGGCCCAACCCGGGTGGTCCACGGCCGGGCCCGGCCCCCGACCCGACGATCGATCAGCGGATGGAGCCCACCCGCGAGCTCCCCGCCGTCCCGCAGCTGCCCGACGGTGACGATCCGACGATGATCGTGCCACCCCCGGGCCACGACCCCCGCCAGGGGTGGCGATGACCCAGCGCCTGCTCGTGCTGTCCGACACGCACGTCCGCAGGGGCGGCAGCCGGACCTTGCCCCCGGCGGTGCTGCGGGCGGCGGCGTCAGCCGACGCGATCCTGCACGCCGGCGACATCGTCACCGCTGAGGTGCTGGCCGCCCTGGCCGAGCTGGCGCCGGTGCACGCGGTGCTGGGGAACAACGATCACGAGCTGGTGGGCCGGCTGCCCGAGCACCTCGCCCTCGACGTTGCGGACGTACCGATCGCGATGGTGCACGACAGCGGTCCGAGCGATGGCCGCGCCCGCCGGCTGCACCGCATGTTCCCCGCCGCTCGCGTGGTGATCTTCGGCCACTCGCACCAGCCGTACAGCGGGCCCGGGCTCGAGGGGCAGTGGCTGCTGAACCCGGGCTCGTCGACCGAACGGCGGCGGGCGCCGACGCACACCATGGCGTGGCTCACCGTCGACGGGCCGCAGCGTTGCGAGGCCGAGCTCGTCCACCTGGACTGATCGGCGCTGGAGCGGTGGCGGCGGAGCGGCCCGCGGTGCCGGTTCAGCGTTCGACGAACTCGATGCGGGCCAGCCACAGGCCGGGGGCCTGCAGCTCGGCCACGGTGGGCAGGGTCTCGGCCTGCTCCCAGAGGCGGGCGAGGCCGTCGCGGCCGGCCCGCTCGACCACGCCGTCGACGAAGGCGCTGCCCCGGTCGTACACGGCCTGGGTCAGCTCCAGGCCGAGCAGGCGTTCGACGAAGCGGTCGGCGTCGCCCGCTTCCACCCGGCGGCGGCGGAGCGCCTCGGTGAGCCTGGCGGCCGAGCCGAGCAGGCGCTGCGCCAGTTCGTCCATCGTGTGATCGACGTAGCCTGCGATGGCGGCGACCAGCGCTTCGATGGAGGGCAGCAGCGCCTCCTGGGCCGGGGAGCGGATCATGCCGAGCAGCGCGGTCGGGTCACCGAAGAGCTTGCGCATGCCCTCGGGGTCGGTGAGCGAGGACGGGTCGAACCCGCCCAGCGCCTG
This sequence comes from Acidimicrobiales bacterium, assembly GCA_020846295.1. GTDB lineage: Bacteria > Actinomycetota > Acidimicrobiia > Acidimicrobiales > CAIXPF01 > CAIXPF01. The sequence continues at coordinate 11,587 of JADLEF010000232.1, read as the reverse complement.
CTCGATGGCGGCCGGGTCGGTCCGGAAGCCCACCATGAACTGGTCGAGCAGCGAGGTGAGCCGCTCCCGCACGTGCGGGATGGAGAGCACGGCGTGGTGCACCAGCTCCGACAGGCACACCCACAGCCGCAGCTCGCGGGGGTCGATCTCCCACTCGGCGGCGAAGCCGTCGATGTTCGGCGCCACCAACTGCACGTCGGCGCCTTCGGGCCGCGGCAGCGGCAGGTGGTAGGTGCCCAGCGCCTTCTCCGCCAGGTGACCGACCATGGAACCGGCGGTCATGCCCAACATCAGCGGCGCCATCATCTTCATGATCCCGCCGAACATGGCGGTCATCGGATCGGCGGCCGCGCCGGCGTCGAGATCTGCGGGTGCGCCGAAGGGCGAGCCGGGCGCCTGGTTGAGCGACGCGCTGAGCTTCTCGAACAGGGGCCGGTAGTCGCGCAGCGCCTGCTGCGCCCACAGGCTGCGGGTCACCGGCACGATGCGCAGCTCGCGTCCGCCGGGGCGCAGCGTCAGGCCGGTCACCGCCTCGACGTGCATCTCCGCGATGCGGGCGAACTCCTCGAGCTCGATGCGGGCGCCCGGGTCCACATTGGCTTCGGACGTCCCGCCGGTGGCGATGGACACGGCGAGTTGCGTTGCGGCGTCCCAGGGCGAGCCGCCCTGGCTGTTCATCATGCGCATCAGATCGCCGAAGAACGGCAGGCCGGCGAAGGGGTTGTCGCCGCCCGGTTGCTCGGGGGTGGTCACAGGTCCGATCGTACGCCTTCGGGGCGGGCTAGCCGCCTGCGCCGCCCTCGGACGGGGCGGCCGTCTCCGACACGATCGCGGGTACCACCGCGGAGCCCTCCGGGGTACCCGCGGCGGAGGGGTCGACGGCGGGCACCACGGCGGGTACCACCGCGCCGGCGGCGGGGGCGACGGTGGTCGAGGTGATGAGAGGTTCGCTGCCGTCGGCCGGGAGGGCCTCGGGCGGTTTGGACAGCGCGACCAGGCAGGTCTGCAGCGCGCCGGCGCGGAGGTACTCGATGGCCACGGTGTCGCCCGGTCGCCGTTCGCGCAGGGCCATGACCAGGCGGCTCATGGACTCGATGACGTCGGTGTTGATCTTGGTCACCACGTCGCCCGCAACGAGGCCGCACTCGGCGGCCGGTCCGTTGACCGCCACGTTGGTCAGCACCGCCCCGCCGGTGACCCCGACGGTCTGGGCGACCTCGGGGGCGAGGTCCTTGCCGAAGATGCCGAGCCAGGCCTGGGTGGGGAAGCCGGTGCGGATCAGGCTCTCGGCGGTGGAGGCGACGACACGGCCGGGCAGCGCGTAGCCGAAGCGCTCGACCCCGGTCTCGTCGGCCTGCATGAGCACGACGATGCCGATCACCGCACCGTCGGCGCCGATGAGCGCGCCGCCCTTGGCGTCGCCGGTCACGTTGGCGTCGGTGCGCAGCAGGTTCTCCACCGTGACCCCGGTGCGGGGATGGGTCTGCCGGTTGCCGATCGATCCGACCAGCGCCTTCGCCACCGTGGGCGAGGGCGGCCCGGACGACGGGGCGCCGAGGACGACGCCCTCTGCGCCGGGTTGGGCGTCGGTGGTGTTGATCAGCGGGGTGGCCAGGTGCTCGGCCTCGACGAGGACGACGGCGAGGTTGGTGTAGGCGTCGGTCCCGACCACGGTCGCCTTCTTGGACCGCTCCCCGGCGAGCACGAGCGTCACCCGCTGCATGTCCTCGACCAGGTCGAGGCTGGTGACGAAGTAGGTGCCGTCGACGCCGTCACGGAACGCGATGGCGGTGCCGCTGGTGCTGGTGGCGTCGCCGTGGCCCTCGATCCGGGCGACGCTCGGCGCCAGCGCTTGCACGACCTGCGGCCACTTGGCGCCCTCGGCCAGCAGCGCGCTGGGTGGCGCCGTGCTGGCCACGGTGCGCACCTCGCTGCGCTCCACGACCGTGCGGTCGAAGGCCCCGCCGGCGGCGAGGGCGCCGACGGTGATGACCGACCCGAGCAGGCTGGCGGTGAGGGCGAAGCCGATCAGCTTGCCGTTGGTGATCTCGCGCCGCCGGCGGGCGGCCTGCACGATGCCTCCGACCTCGCTCGGATGGCGCCAGATGCGGTCGTCGGGGGGCAGCGGTGCGCCGAAGCCCGAATCGTCTCCATCAGCGACGTCATCGTCGTCGTCGAAGGGGTCGGTAGGCACCCGTGAAGCGTAAACCACCCACCCCCCGTGCGGTCGGCGCCCCCGGGCGCGGCGGCAGGTGACGACCGGTGCCCGCCCCGTGGCGCCGGCGACGGCAGGAGTCCGGCGATGGGGTGCGCTGCGCTCTAGGCTGGGGTCGTGCAGCGCCCCGACTCCGGAGACACCTGGCTCGGTCTGACCGACCGAGAGCTCCCGGTGCACGACGTCGGGGACTGGGCGGTCCGGCCCGATTGCGGGGCCGTGGTGTTGTTCTCGGGAACGGCCCGGGACCACGCCAAGGGTCGCCCTGAGGTGTCGCTGCTCGAATACGAAGCGTACGAGGAACAGGTGGAACCGCGGCTCGCTGCGCTGGCCACCGAGATGCGCCGCCGCTGGCCCGACGTGGGCCGCATCGCCATGATCCACCGTGTGGGTCCGCTGCGCGTCGGAGAATCGGCGGTCGTGGTGGCCGTCTCCTCGCCGCACCGGCAGGCTGCCTTCGAGGCCGCCTCGTTCGGGATCGACGCACTGAAGAAGACCGTGCCCATCTGGAAACGCGAGCGGTGGGCCGGGGGCGAGAGCTGGGGCCTGGAGGCACAGCACATCGCCGATATCGATGCAGAGGCTGGATGATGGGCAATCTCCTGTACTTGGCACTAGCGGTAGGTCTCTCAACGCTCGGAGCGTTGGTGCTCTGGGTGGTGCGGCACCGTCCTCGATCCATGCAGCACCAGATGGATGCGTTCAGCCGCGAGCTGAAGGCGCTCCGTCCGCCGGATTCACAGGCCAACCGCTCGGAAGCCCACCTGGACCGGGTGGAGCCGCTGCCGATCCGACCGCGCACGGTCTCCGGGCCGGCCGCCTCGGCGCGGCCGGTGCCCGCCGCCTCGGCGCGCCGAGCCGCCCGGCGCGACCAGACCGCCGACCGGCGACGGTCCTCCTCGGAGTCATAGCACCTGGCCCGGGATCTCGCGATCGACCTCGGCACGGCCAACACGTTGGTCTACGCCCGAGGTGAGGGCATCGTCCTCAACGAACCGTCGGTCATCGCGCTCAACACCCAGACCGGCGACGTGCTGGCCATGGGCCACGAAGCGTGGCGGATGATCGGGCGAACCCCGTCGAACATCGTGGCGGTGCGCCCCCTGCGCAAGGGCGCCATCACCGACTTCGACATCACCCAGCGGATGATCCGCCTCGTGCTGCAGCGGGCGGGCGTCAACCGCTTCAACCGGCCCCGGGTGGTGATCTGCGTGCCCTCGGCCATCACCCCGGTCGAACGTCGCGCGGTCATCGAGGCCGCTCGCCGGGCCGGCGCGGCCGAGGCGCAGCTGCTCGATCAGCCCATGGCCGCCGCCATCGGTGCGGGGCTGCCGATCAGCGAGCCGATCGCCAACATGGTGGTGGACATCGGCGGTGGCACCTCGGAGACGGCGCTGATCTCCCTCGGCGGCCGGGTGGCGCTCGAGGCGGTCCGGGTGGGCAGCTTCGATCTCGACGCGGCCATCGCCGGGCACATCCGGCGCACCTACGGCATCGCCATCGGGGAGCGCACCGCCGAGGCCATCAAGATCGCCATCGGCTCGGCGTACCCGATGACCAACGAGCTGTCGGCGGAGGTGCGGGGCCGAGAGCTGACCAGCGGCCTGCCCCGTACCGTGGTCCTCAGCGCTGAGGAGGTGCGCGACTCGATAAAGGAGCAGGTCAACGCCGTTGTCGAGTCCGTCCTGCGCTGTCTGGGGGCGGCGCCGCCCGAGCTGGCGCGTGACTTGATCACCCGCGGCATCCACCTCGTCGGGGGCGGCAGCCTGCTCCGCGGGCTCGACGTGCGACTCGCCGAGGCGACCGACATCCCCGTCCATCACGTGGATGCGCCGCTCGAGTGCGTGGTGCTGGGGGCGGGCCACTGCATCGAGTCGCTCAGCGCCCTGAAGGGCGTCTTCGCCGCCAACCGTCCGCCGGCCTGAACGGCGTCGCGCCACCCCCGTCGGGGCGGGGTAGCGTCGCGTGCCATGGCGTTCGAGCTCATCACCGTCGAAGCGGATCCGAAGCTGGGGGAGGACTACGTCCTGCTCACGCTGAACAACCCGGCCAAGCGCAACGCGCTGTCGGCGCCGATGATGCGAGAGCTGCTCACCGCGTTCAACCGGATCAGCGACACGGGCGCCCTCGGGGTCACGCTGGCGGCCAACGGCGTGGTGTTCTCCGCCGGCCACGACTTCGCCGACATGGCGGGTACCGATCTGCGATCGGCCCGGGAGCTGCTCTCGCTGTGCACGGAGATGATGAGCGCCATCGCGGACATGGACCAGGTGGTCATCGCCCGGGTGCACGCGCTGGCCACCGCCGCCGGCTGCCAGCTGGTGGCGAGCTGCGATCTCGCCGTGGCGGCGCAGTCCGCCGCGTTCGCCACGCCGGGCGGCAAGGGTGGGTTGTTCTGCCACACCCCGATGGTGGCGGTCGGCCGCAACGTCGGTCGCAAGCGGGCCGTCGAGCTCGCCCTGACCGGCGACCCGATCGACGCGGCGACGGCAGCGGAGTGGGGCCTGATCAACCGGGCGGTGCCCGACGAGGAACTGCTCGACGCCACCGCCGAGCTGCTGCGGCGGGCGACGCGAGGCAGCGCGTACTCCAAGTCGCTGGGGAAGCGGACCTTCTATGCCCAGATCGAGCTTCCCATCGATCAGGCCTACCGCCATGCGGTGGAGATGATGGCGGCGGCCACCCAGACGGCGGATGCGCAGGAGGGCATCGGCAGCTTCCTCGAGAAGCGCCGGCCCAGTTGGGTCAACCGCTGAGCGGATCTCCGGCCCACTGCCCGTACCATGCCATGCCAAACGGTATGGTCCCCTACGGTATGGTACGGATACGTACCATACCGTAGGGTCTGGCGACGGTCAGCCGGTTGTTCGGGGGGGGTGGCGTCAGTCGGCGTCGCTGAGGCGGAGCAGCTCCTCCGCAGCGGTGCGGACCTGCCAGTCGCGGTCCTCGGTCGCCTGTCGCAGCGCGGCATCCACCTCGTCACCCTCGTAGGCGACGAGGGCGAGCACGGCCCGGCGCCGGACGTTCGGCTTGTCCTGCATGGCGGCGAGCACCGCCGCCCGTCCGTCCGGCGCCTCGAGCGAGCCGAGGGCGGCGACGGCCGCCTCGCGCACCAGCGGATCGCGGTGGCGGCCGGCGAGCTCGACGAGCTGCACCGTCACCGCGTCGAGCTGCGGATCGCCCGGGCGCTCGCCGGCAGCCCACGCCGCCATCTCGGCCACGAGCGCGTCGCGGTCGGCCAGAACCTCGAGCAAGGAGACCAGCGGGTGGGTGGCAGCCAGCTCGGCGGCTCGCCGGCGCACCCCCGCATCGGCGTCGGCCAGCGCATCCTGCAGGACCGCATCGTCCAGCGCGCCGCTGCGCTGCAGGCCGGCCAGCGCGGTGGCCCGAACCGCGGGATCGGGGTCGGCGCACAGGGCGCGCAGGGTCGCGAGGTCACCCTGGTGGCCGGCGATGGCCGCCGTTCGGCGGCGTCGTGGGGCGGGGTCCGTGGTCACAGGTAGGTCGATGGTCCCAGATCTGGGTTCAGTCGGCGACAGAACTGGCCGATATCACTACTCGATAAAGGAGGAGCGTCCGTGTCGCACATGGTCATCTATCGCAGCGTCGACGGGAAGCCCGGTTTTCAGCAGACCGATGACCTGGTGTCCGCCGTGGAGTTCGTCGAGCGCTTGCGCAACCTCGAGGGCGTCGAGAGCGCCCGCATCTATCGCCTGGAGCAGGTGAACTTCCGCTTCCAGCCGTACTACCAGGTGCACCTCGACACCGATGAGGCTCCCACGCCCCCGCCGTTGACGGTGACGCCGGCCGCCGCGCCGGTGGCCGCTCCGGCGCCTGCCCCCGAGCCGGTCCCTGCGCCCGTCGCCGAGCCGGCGCCGGCCGTGTCTTCGGCGGCCATGGCCGCCGCGGAGTCCTCGGCGGTGGCCACGCAGGAGGACCAGGGCACCCCCACCCTCGGGGCGACCCCGGCGCCGGAGCCGAGCGACGGGAACGGCATCCGCCGAGGGCTGTTCGGTCGCTGACCGGTTTCAGTCTGACCGGTCCGTCGCCGGTCGATCGTCGGCGGGTCGTGGCCGGTGGTCGTGGCGTAGCCGTCCGGGTCGGGCTCAGCCGACGAGGTGGTTGCCCACGATGACCACCGCGGCCAGCACGGCGCCGACCAGCGCGGCGAGCAAGCAACCGAGCACGCCCACGAGCACGACGAGCCCGACGGCGGAACGGATCCGGCGCCCCGCCGAGGGGAACGGACGCTCCTGCTGTTCGGCTCGTCGCTCGCGTCGACGGGCCAGCGCCACCGCGATGGTTGGCAGGCCGGGTCGCGCGAGGCTGGTCCGGTGGTCCGCACCGTCGAGAGCCGAGGAGTTCGCCGGCGATGACAGCTGAACATCAGTCCGATGAGGGAGCTCGTCAGGAGCCGGAGCCATCGTCGCCCACCGTACCGCAGCGGCCGGCGCGGGGCGGCCGGACGCGCCGCTGGGTCCTCATCGGCCTCGCGGTGGTCGTCGCCATCGGCGTGCTGATGGCGGGACGGCTGCACATCCCGTACTACGCGCTGTCGCCCGGCTCGATACGCGAGGCTGGCCCGCTGATCCGGCTCGGCTCGGGTGCGGAGGATCCCGAGGCCGGCGAGATCGCCTTCGCGACCGTGTCGGTCGAAGGCCGCCTGAACCTGCTGCAGGCGTTGTCGGGCTGGTGGGACGGGTCGATCGACGTCGTCGACGAGGACCTGATCCTGGGCGGGCGCACCCAACAGCAGAGCGACGCGGTGAACCAGATCCTGATGAAGGATTCGAAGGACATCGCCATCCAGCTGGCGCTGACCAGGCTGGGGCTCGCCACGCCCATCGGGGCGGTGGTCGTGGACGGCCTGCCCGGCGGGGAAGCTGCCGGCGACGCCGGCCCGATCGGCCCCCGGGGCCAGGGCGACGGCGGATCCGGCGGCGAGCTGCAGACCGGCGATGTGATCGTGGCGATCGCAGGCACCCCGGTGTCCACCGCAGCCGACGTCCCCGCCGCCCTCCGGGCGGCTGAGATCGGTGCGACCGTCGAGGTGTCCGTCGAGCGAGGCGCTGCTGACGATCGCGGCATCGTGCGGTCCGAGACCCCCGCGCAGACCGTGTCGCTGTCCGTGAGCGAACACGACGGTGGCGCCACGTTGCCGTACCGCCTGCGCGACGCGGTTCGCAGCACCTACGAGGGCGACGTCACCATCGACAGCGGTCAAGTGGGTGGGCCGTCGGCCGGGCTCGCCTTCACCCTCGGGGTGATCGACGAGCTGACCGAGGGAGACCTGACCGGCGGCACCAAGGTGGCGGCGACGGGCACCATCGGCCTCGACGGGATCGTCGGTCCCATCGGCGGCATCCAGCAGAAGGCGGTGGCGGCCAGCCGAGCCGGTGTGCAGCTGTTCCTGGTGCCCGACTCCCTGCCCGCCAGCGAGCTGGAGAAGGCCCGTCGACTCGGCAAGGGCGTGGAGCTGGTGGCGGTGGGCACGCTGGACGACGCCCTGGACGCGCTGGCCGACCACGGCGGGCGGGAAACGGCCCTGCCCGCGTTGCGCTCCTGACGGTTGGTGGCCATCGGCGGCCGGGTTGGCCGCACCGGTCGGTCCGGTCGGTATTGAGGCAAAAGGCCCGCCACGGGTATGCGTCCCCCTGTAGGTGCCACGTCGTAGCATCCGAACATGGCTGACACCCGCGCCTCGCGCTCCACGAGCCCGATGCCCGCCACCGCGAACGCGGTGAGCACCGCGCCGGCGACGGCGTGGCTGACGCCGGAACGGGTTGCCCACGCTGAGTTCCGCACGAGCTTCCGCGGTCTCGACGCGGCCGAGGTGCGGGCGTTCCTGGCTCGGGTCGCGAGCGAGCTGCGCTCCGTGTTCGACCGCGAGGCGGAGCTCGTCGCGAGGTTGGAGTTGGTCGAGGAGCGCAGCACGGCCGCGGTGCCGGCCCCGCTCGACATCCGTCAGGTGAGCGAACTGCTCGGCCAGGAGACCGCCCGGGTGCTGGAGACCGCCCGAGAGGCGGCAGCGGACATCAAGGCCCGCGCCTCGTCGTCGGCCGAAGCGACCCTCGAGGCCGCCACCGCCGAGGCGGACCGGCTGCGACAGCACGCCGAGGGGCTGCTCGCCGAGCGCACCGCGGAGGCCGATGAAGCCGCCGCGGCGATCAAGGCGGCCGCCGAGGCGGAGGCCGCCCGGCTCGCCGCCGCCGCCGAGGAGCGCGCCGCCGCGCACCTGGCGGCCGCAGAGGCGGATGCGACGCGCCTGCGGACCGACGCCGAGTCCGCGCTGGAGCGGGCCCACGCCGACGGCGCCGCCACCCGCGAGGCCGCTAGTGAGGAGGTCAAGCGGATGGTGGCCGAGGCCCGTGCCGTGCGGGAGCGGGTGCTGACCGACATGGCCCGTCGACGCAACGTCGCCCGCCAGCAGCTCGAGCGGGTGCGAGCGGCGCGGGAGCGCCTCCTGGAGGCGATCGACGGGGTGCGCCAGAGCGTGGCCGATGCCCACAGCGATCTGTCGGGTTCGCTCGTCGAGGCGAAGCTGGCCGGTGACCGCGGCGCCAGGACGGTCGACGTCGAGGAGATCCCGCCCATGCGCGAGCTCGACGCCGAGGTGGAGCTGGCCAAGGACACCGGGCTGATCGACCTGTCCTCGTTCGAATCGTCCGAGGATCTGTCGCCGGTGGACACCGGGGAGTTCGCCGCGGTGACCATGCCGGAGCCGGCCGTGGATCGCCCGGCCGATCCGGGCGGTGACCCGACGGTCGCCGTCCCGGTCATCGTCATCGACGAGGGCGACGACGCGCCTGCCCCTGCCGGCCCCACCGCTGCTCCCACGCCCATTCCCGCCGGATCGGCGACGACTCCATCCGAGCCGGCCGGGGTCCCGCCGGTCGAACCAGTTCGTCCCGCAGGACGCGCCGGGGCCATCGAGGTCGTGCGGCGCACGGCCACGCCGGCCGAGTCCGCCACGCCGGCTGAGTCCGCCACGCCGGCCGAGCCCGCTGCGGCGGAGCCGAAGCCGGGGGATCCGGAAGTCGCCGACGCACCGGCCGAGGCCGGCGGGCGGGCCGACGCCGACGAGTCGCCCGACGCAACCGGGCCGGCCGAGGTCGATCCCGACACCGTCATCGACCTGCGCGATGCGAAGCCATCGCGCGAGCAGGTGCAGAAGGACGACGCCGCGCCCAGCGGCGACCGGCCGACCGACCACGGGCGCGGGGCCTCGTCGGGCGCCGGCGGCGACAAGGCCGGCCGCCGGGGCAGCCAGCGCCGGGCCATCAAGGATGCCGAGAAGGCCAGCGAGTTGTTCGCCCGCCTCCGCGGCCGCGACGACGGCACCGCCAACGGCAGCGGCACCAACGGGTCGGCCAAGGTGATCGGCGTTGCCGTCGCCGAGCCGGCCACAGCCGACACCGATGCCGGTGCAGACGGAGGGTCGGTCGCCGAAGCGGACCGGAGCGCCGCCGCCGATGAACCGGTCGCCGACCCCGAGGCAGAGGACCGACCCGACGGCCCGGTGGCCGACGCTGTCATCGACGCCGACCGGGTCGTGTTGCACACCCGGGACGCCGTGCTCGCTCCGACCATCCGCGATCTCAGCCGGCAGCTCAAGCTCGCCCTGTCGGACCAGCAGAACGAACTGCTGGAAGCCAGCCGCAACACCAAGGGCCAGCCCGACCCGGTGGTGTCGCCGTTGGAGGACATGGCGGCCATCTACGCCAAGGCGGCCGCCGACGAGCTGGCCACCGCCTGGTCGTTGGGGCGCCGCTCGGTGCTCGACGGCGACAGCGCTCCGGTCAGCGCGGCCGAGGTGGCCGCGGAGGCCGCTGCCCTCGCCGACGGGGTGATGGAGGCGCTGCTTCCCCGGTTGCAGGCCGGTGACGGCTCGGAGTCGTGGCCGGTGGACCGGGTGCGGGCCGCGTACCGCGAGGTGCGCAGCCAACGCCTCGGCGAGCTCGTCGAGTACCACGTGTACCGGGCCTACGCCGGTGGACAGCTCGCCGCCGCCCCGGCGGGGACCAACGCCCGCTGGGTGTGCGACACCTGCGGACCGGACTGCCTGGACAACGCGCTGGCCGGGCCGCTCGCCTTCGGTGCGGAGTACCCGACCGGGCACCGGGCCCCGCCGGCCTTTGCCGGTTGCCGCTGCGTGCTCGCCGTCGACGGACGCTGAAGCGCCGGGGCGCCCTGAACCCTGGGCGCGGACCCCCGCCACTAGCATCGGCCCCCATGCCCAACCCCTCCGAAGCGCGCCCGACGCGCCGCCGGCTGTCGAAGAAGAGCCGGGTGCTGGTGGCGGTGGTGCTGGTCGCCCTCACCGTGCTGTTCCTCTCCCTGCGCGGGATCGCCGGCTTCTACACCGACTACCTGTGGTTCGACTCGCTGGGCGCCTCCTCGGTGTGGCGCGGCGTGCTCGGCGCCAAGGTCGCGCTCGGCGTGATCTTCACCGGCGTCTTCTTCGCCCTGCTGTGGATCAACCTGCTCATCGCCGATCGGCTGGCCCCGCGCTTCCGGCCGAGCGGTCCGGAGGAGGAGCTCCTCGAGCGCTACTACGACCTCGTCGGGCGGCGCAGCGGTCTGGTGCGCTTCCTCGCCGCGGCGCTGTTCGCCCTGATCGCCGGCGTGGGGGTGTCCCAGCAGTGGCGGTCGTGGCTGTTGTTCACCAACCGGGTGGACTTCGGTCGCACCGACCCGCTGCACGGCCTGGACGTGGCCTTCTACGTCTTCCAGTTGCCGTTCCTGCAGTTCCTGGTGAGCTGGCTGTTCGCGGCCTTCGTGATCATCCTCATCGTCACCCTGGTGGCGCACTACCTCAACGGCGGCATCCGGGTGCAGACCCCGTCGCAGCGGGTCACCGCCGCGGTGAAGGGGCACCTGTCGGTGCTGCTCGGTGTGCTCGCCATCATCAAGGCGGCGGACTACCTCCTGCAGCGCTATGCGCTCACGTTGTCGACGCGGGGGTTCGTCCAGGGCGCGTCCTACTCCGACATCCGAGCCAAGCTGCCGGCGCTGAACCTGTTGATGGCCATCTCGGTGCTGTCGGTGGCGCTGTTCCTGTTCAACATCAAACGGCGGGGCTGGACCCTGCCGGTCGTGGCGGTCGGGCTGTGGGCGTTCGCCGCGGTCGTGGTCGGCTCCGCCTACCCGTGGTTCGTGCAGCGCTTCTCGGTCGAGGCGCGGGGCGAGTCGGCGAAGGAGCAGCCGTACATCGAGCGCAACATCGCCGCCACCCGCGATGGGTACGGCATGGCGAACGTGAAGGAGGCGCCGTTCGCGGCGGGGGACGACCTCACGCCCGATCAGATCGCAACGGCATCGGAGAAGGGCGTGTTCCGCAACGTCGGCCTGCTCGATCCGTCGATCGTGAGC
>JADLEF010000231.1 GCA_020846295.1 Acidimicrobiales bacterium | reverse complement strand
GAGACGGCCCCCCGGGCGGTGGTCGACTCGAGCACCAGGATCGACAGGGCGTCGTCGGCGTAGGTGCAGGCCCGCAGGAAGTCGAGCTGGCCCCCGACCCCCGAGTACTGCACCCCGTTGAGCATCTCGGCGTTGCCCTGGCCGTAGAGGTCGACCTGCAGCACGGCGTTGACGCAGCGCATGCGATGGTTGCGGGCGACCTCCCTCGGATCGAGCACCACCGAGGCGCTCTCGAGGCGGGCCATCGGGTGCTCGGCCAGGGCGGGCAGCGCCTCCGGCAGGGCGATGGTGAACAAGGTCTGCCCCGGGAAGTGGGTCTTGGCACGGTTGGTGACCGCGCCCGTGCCGAGCAACTCGGCCATGCCCGGGCCGAGCACCTCGGTGTGCACGCCGAGGTCGCGCTTGTGCCCGAGCCGCGCCATGATGGCCTCCGGCAGACCACCCACCCCGGACTGCAGGGTCGCCTCGTCGGGGATCAACGGCTCCACCAGTGCGAAGATGGTGTCGAGGTGCGAGGACACCCGACGGCTGTCGTAGACCGGCCCCGGCGTATCCGCCGCCAGGGGCACGAGCACGTCGAAGTCCTCGACTCGATAGCGCAGCCCCGGTAGGCGTGGCTGGTTCGGATCGACAACCCCGATCACCACCGCGTCGTCGGGCCGCGGGCCGAGCACCAGTTCATCGTCGTTGGCCACCACCGCGCCCGGATGGACGAACCCGTCGTCGGTGGGCTCCGCCACCAGCACCACGCGCACGCGCGGCTGCCAGCGACGGATGAAGGCGGGCACGCCACTGAAGTGCACCGGGAGGGTCTCCACCGACACCGGAGCGGCCCGCAGCGCCTCGGTGAGGAACCCGGCGAACAGGGTCAGCCCCGGGTTGGCGGCCACCGCGACCCCGCCGTGGCGGGGCGCGCCGAGGAACACCTCGACATCGGCGAGATCCTCGCGGGCGGCGAGGGCCTCGAGGAACGGCGCCGGTTCCGGCAGCCCGCCCATCACCCGATCCCCCCGACGCACCAGGGCGGCCGCCTCCGGCAGCGTCAACACCCGGTCGGCCCATCGTTCGATCCACGACATCGACGCACCCTACCCCCCGGTACCTTCGCGCGCTCCTCCGTCGCCATACCACACCGTACGGAAGGGGTGGACGGTTACGGAAGGGGGTGGACGGCACGGCGCGGGACGGCCCCGCGGTCGTGGGAGGATGGCGGCGATGGCGGCGATGGCGGCGATGGCGGCGCCCGGCCTGGCCGGCTGCTGCGCTGATCCCGCCGCCATACCAGATCGGATGGAAGCGCCGGGCCGGGCCGGGCCGGCGATCGGTACGATCCCGGCGTCCACGAGATGGGAGCGACCAGATGGCGAACCGCACGCATTCGGAACGACGGGAGGCCGGGCAGGACGTGCTGCGAACGCTGCGCGGCGGCAAGGTCGACGGCGCAACGGCCGCCGCCGCCAACGAAGCACGCCTGGGCGCCCTGGGTTCGTACGTCACCGACTTCGCCCTCGGTGACATCTGGAGCCGTCCCGGCCTCAGCCGGCGCGACCGCAGCCTGGTGGTCATCACCATCCTGGCCACCCTCAACCAGCTCAACCAGCTGCGCAGCCACGTGCAGGGCGGCATCCACCACGGGCTCACCCGCACCGAGATCGAGGAGATCTTCGTGCAGCTCGCCGGCTACGCCGGCTTCCCCCGGGCCATCGACGCCACCACCACCGCCCACGCCGCCATCGCCGACCTCCAGGGCGTCGACGCGCTCGAGCCCGGTGCGCCGGCGACCCCCAAACAGGACGCGGAGCGCAGCGCGGATGCGAAGGCGGTGATGCGCCAACTGGGCGCCAACCAGCCGCCCGGAGGCGTCGGCGTCGACATGGGCCCGTTCACCGGCACGGCCGGGCGCTTCGCCTTCGGCGAGCTGTGGTCCCGCCCACAGCTGCCCATGCGGGACCGCTCGATGGTGGTGTGCGCCACGCTGGTCACCCAGGACAAGCCCCACGAGCTGCGCTTCCACCTGCAGGCCGCCCTGAACAACGGCGTGACCCCGCTCGAGCTCGAGGAGCTGATGATCACCGTCATCGGCTACGCCGGGTTCCCGACCGCGGTGGAGGGCTTCCGTGCCCTCCGCGAGGTCGAGGCCCGTACCGCCGGCAGCTAGCCCAACACCCCGCCGGTACAGGGCGATGAGCCGCTCCCGGTGCCGGGGCTCAGCCCAGCGCGCCGTCGATGGCGAGCTGCGCGATCCGATCCTCGTCGTAGCCGAGCAGCGAGCGCAGCACCAGATCGGTGTGCTCACCCAAGGTCGGTCCCGCCCGTCGGGGGTTGGCCGGGGTGCGCGACAGCGCGATGCGAGGACCCTCCACGACCATGGTGCTGTGCACCGGATGCGGCACCGTCCGAAAGTGGCCCTGCGCCGCCAGCTGCGGGTCGGCCAGCAGCTCCGCGCTGTTCTGCACCCGGTGGGCCGGCACCCCGACGGCGAGCAACGCCGCCTCCGCGTCCGCCTCGGGTCGCGTCGAGGTCCACGCCGAGACCAGCCCATCGAGCTCGTCGCGCCGGGCCAGCCGCTGCTGTGGGCCGAGCCCGGCCAGGTCGGGCCGGCCGAGCACCCCGGCCAGCGCGCGCCAGTGCCCGTCGTGCTCGCAGGCCACCGCCAGCCAGCGATCCTCCCCGGCACACGGATAGGCGCCGTGGGGCGCGAGGTACCGGTCGGCATTGCCCAGCCTGCTCTGGTCGAACCCGTTGACGGTGTGATCGAGCACGGTCGGGGCCAGGAAGTGGATGGCGCCCTCCGCCTGGGCGAAGTCCACGTGGTTGCCCTCCCCGGTGCGTCGACGGTGGTCGAGGGCGGCGAGGATGGCGGGCACCGTGAGGCGGGGCGCCAGGTAATCGGTGTAGGCGAGGAACGGGCCGGCGGGCGAGCGATCCGGCCAACCGGTCAGCTCGTAGAAGCCGGTGACGGCGCCGGCGAGGTTGCCGAACCCGGCGAAGGAGGCCAGCGGCCCGCTCTGGCCCATCAGGCTGGTGCTCACCATGATCAACGCCGGGTTCACCGCCCGGAGCTGCTCCCAGGCGAGGCCCCACTCGGCCATCACCCCCGGCGTGAAGCTCTCGATCAGCACGTCCGCCCAGCGGGCGAGGTCCACCAGCACCGCCCTCCCCGCCTGGGTGGTCAGATCGAGGGCCAGCCCCAGCTTGTCCACGTTGAAGCTGCCGAACTGCACCGAGGACTCAAGGTCCATGGTGGCGTTGAGGAACCCGCCTCCGCCCCGCGCCGCGTCCGGCCGGTTCGGTCCCTCGACCTTCACCACGGTGGCACCGAACTCGGCCAGCACCCGGGTGGTGAGCGGCCCGGCGTAGACCCAGGTGAGATCCACCACCCGCAGGCCGTGCAGCGGCGCCGCGTCGGGCCCGGCGGGAGCCGCCACACCGGCGGGCGGCCGATCGGGCACCGGCGGGGCGGGGTCTCGCCGCGGTGGCGCGTCGGCCGAGGGTGGGCCGAGCGTCGGCGGCTGCCCGCTGCTGAACTGCGCCAGCGGCCCGGGGGCGCGCACGAGGCCCCAATGCGGATCCTGCACGTCCTGCCAGTAGCGGCGAGCCGCCAGCTGGGGGGATCCCACCAGCTCCGCCGGCGTGGCGACCGGAGCGAGCAGCAGCCGGCGACGCTGCGCCTCGGCGAACAGCTCAGCCTTGGTGCGGGTGCCGGTCAGCGAGGCGATGGCCGCCTTGGCCGCCTCGAGCTGCGCCGGGGCGGCCGGATCGACGAAGAGGGCGTTGCCGAACTCGATCCAGTCGAGGTCGCGCAGGGTCGCGTCGATGAGACCCTCCTCGTACAGCCATCGCATCAGTCGGGCGGTGTAGCGGCCGATGGTCGAACCGAACAGCAGCGTGATCGAGACATGGCCGTCGACGGCGGGGTACACGAACTGCAATCGGAACGGTCCCTGGGCGATCCCGCCGGCGATGCGGCCCACCGCCGGGTTGCCGTTCGGCACCAGCAGACCGGCGGGTATGGCGGCCTGCATCAGCGCGAGCTGGGCCGAGATGTCCACGTGCTGGCCGAGCCCGCTGTGGCGCCGTGCCTCGAGCGCCAGGAGGGCGCCGCAGGCCGCTTCGCCTCCCGCGTGCAACCAGGCCTGCGGGGCGCTGCAGCGCACCGGCGGGCGATCCTCGTCACCGGTGATGGCCATCGTGCCGGCGGCGGCGGCGATGGTCAGATCCGACGCCGGCCACGACGCCTTCGGCCCGGTGGACCCGAACGCCGAGATCGACACCGTCACCAGCGCCGGGTTCGCCTCCCGCAGGGCGGCGAGATCGACCGGGCGGGCGCCGCCTTCGAGTGGGGCGCCGGAGTCGATCACCACGTCGGCGGTGACGGCGAACGACGGCAGCTCGGCGATACCGATGCGGCGCCGTCCCCGCCGGTACGCCCACCATTCCAGCGACAGTCCGCCGGCGAGGGGAGGCCGGCGCCGCGAGGGACACCCACCGGGGGGTTCGACATCGATGACCTCGGCCCCCAACGCGGCCAGGAGGTAGCCCGCGAAGTGGCCACGATGATCGCTGCAGTCGAGCACCCGAACGTCGGAGAACACGGCGCGGACGCTAACCGGGCACCCGGGCCGCCGCCCGCCGGGTGCGACACCCACCGCCGGCCGGCTCGCTACCGTGGAGCGAACTGCAACCACAGGAGTGCGATCGTGGAGCTCATCGAGGTCGAGGAAGAGGCCCGCCTGCGCCGGGAGGATGCCGCAGCCCGCCTGCGGGAACTGGCCGACATGTTGTCGCGGCACAACGAGGTGGCCTTCAACCGCGAGGGCGTGCGGTACTCGGTGAAGGTCCCCTCCGAGGTGACCTTCTCGCTCGAGATCGAGATCGGGGAGCAGTCCGAGATCGAGATCGAGCTGAAGTGGTGAGCGAAGCTTCCCGCCTCCGGGCCTGAACGTTGCTGCAGCAATGAAGCCGTGGCAGACTCCCCCGGTCGAAGGGGAGTAGCCCCACGGGATCGGTCGTCAGTACGGCAGCTTGCTGCCCGGCCCCCCGCCCGTCACGCCGTGGCGGGAGCGAGACCTTCGGCTGCTTCGTGGTCTCGTCAGTGGCAGTCGAAAGGTGACCCATGCTGCTTCTCGGTGCAGGTACCGAGCGTTCGAACTTCGTCGAGCTCGATGTGTCCCTCGGCGCATGGATCGGCCTGCTGGCCATCATCGCGCTGATGCTGGGCATCGATCTCTACCGGCATCGTGAGGCGCACGCCCCCACACCGCGCGAGGCGCTCGCCGACTCCGCGGTGTGGGTGGCCTGCGGCCTCGCCTTCTCGGGCGTCATCGCCTTCGTGTACGGCGCCGACGCCTTCGGTGAGTACATCAGCGGCTACCTCATCGAGAAGTCGCTCAGCGTCGACAACGTCTTCGTGTGGGCCATGCTGTTCAGCACGCTGGCCATCCCCCTCGCCTACCAGCACCGGGTGCTGTTCTGGGGCATCTTCGGGGCCCTGACGCTGCGGGCGCTGTTCATCGTGGCGGGCAGCGCGCTGATCAGCCGGTTCTGGTGGCTGCTGCTGGTGTTCGGCGTGTTCCTGGTCTTCACCGGCATCAAGGTCATCCGCCACCGCGCCGACGAGGGCCAGCACGAGGCGACGACCGGCCTCGGCCTGCTGCGCCGGATCATCCCGGTGACCGACGAGCTGCACGGCCAGAAGTTCTTCACCACGGTCAACGCGAAGCGGGCCGCCACGCCGTTGCTGGCGGCGTTGTTCGTGATCGAGATCACCGACGTGATCTTTGCGGTGGACTCGGTGCCGGCCATCCTCGCCGTCTCCCACGAGCCGTTCCTGGTGTTCGCCTCCAACGCCTTCGCCATCCTGGGGTTGCGGGCCATGTACTTCCTGCTGGCCAACGCCAAGGAGCGGTTCCACTTCCTGTCCCACGCGCTGGGCGGGATCCTGGTGTTCGTGGGCCTCAAGATGTCGGTGTCGCACTGGTACCACCTCAACACCTACATCTCGTTGGCGGTGATCGTGGCCATGTTGGCCGCGGCGATCTTCTTCAGCCTGCAGCGCACCAAGCAGCTCGCCATCGGTGGCCAGGATCCCGGCCATCGGCATTGAGACCGGTTCGGACCCCATCGGGACCCGCCGCCGCACCGCTCACGATCCATGACCTGACGAGCGTTGCCCGTGCCCCCAACGGCCACGTCGAGCGTGGAGCACGACGCGGCCAGTAGGAGCCGCGACGAATTTATCGCGAAACGGTGTCGACGATCGTCGTTACCATTACGATTCTTCATCGTGCGACGCCCCAAGATCATCGCCGCCGCCGCAGCGCTGCTGCTGGTGGCCACGGCGCTCTCCCTGCAGTCCTCCCCCGTGCAGGCCGCCTCCTCTCTCGTCATCTACGACGACGCGTTCCAGAACGGCTTCGTGCACAACCGGTGGAACGGGCGCAACGACATCGCCAACGCGGCCCCGGTGCAGGTCGGCAGCCGATCGATCGCCACCACGCCGTCGCCGTGGACGGGGATCTTCATCGACATCCCGAACGGCGTGGCGCTGCGAAACGCGACCACGCTGCGCTTCTGGATCAACGGCGGCACGGGCGGTCTCGGCCCGTTCCGGGTGGCCGCCATGCGCGATGTGAACAAGCTGGTCAAGTCGTACCGGCTGCCGACGGTGAAGCCGAACCAGTGGGCGCTCATCGAGATCCCCTACGCATCGCTGGTCGGTGACCCGGCGGCGTTCGACACCTACAAGCGGCGATCGTTCTGGTTCGTGTCGGCGGATCGCATCGCCCGGCCGGTCGTCTACCTCGACCAGATCGAGCTCGACGGAGCGGGCACCCCGGGCGGCACCACCTCCACCAGCGGGGCGGCCCCGACCACTGCGCCGACGACCACCGCACCGACCACGACCACCGCACCGACCACGACGACCTCGACGAGCGCGCCGCCCAGCACCACCTCGCCCACCACGACGGCGCCTCCCACCACGACGACCACCGGCGCGCCGGTCCCCCCGGCGGGGAGCTGCCCGAACGGCTTCGTGTGCGACGACTTCGCCTGGGAGGGCCCGCACGCGGCGAGCATCAACGGCGGAGCCGGCCGCACCGTGTGGTGGAACACCGATCTGTGGGACGCCGGCCACGACGTCGCCTACGACACCCAGGACAGCTACGCCCACGTCGACGTGCACAAGGCATCGTCCTCCGACGTGAGCAACGGCGTACCGGACAATGCCGACGCCACCACCGGCGGTGCCAACGGGGCCCCCGGCATGGGGGTGATGCACATCCACGAGACGGCCATCGCCACCAGCCGCCTGCGCACGCCGATCAACGTCTCGGCCGAGCAACCCGGCATCGTCCGGGTCAGGGCGAGCCGGTTCGTGACCACCGGCCACTGGTGGGAGATCGCGCTCACCCCCGAGATCGTGGGCGGGGAGCACACCGCGGTGCCGGGCCTCGGCAACCTCATGGCCGCACCGCTCGCCGGCGTCGCACCGGACCACTCCGGCCCCGGCCACCCCAACCCCGTCGACGGCGTGAACGTCGTGACCAGCGGATGGCCCGACGATTGCAGCGGCGGCACCTACTTCGCCGTGCGGTCCACCAACGGTGGGGTGACCACCGACTCGGTCAACCAGGTGAGCAGCCTCCGCCAGCTGAAGAAGGTCTTCGCCGACGAGCGAGACCACCTCTACGCCTGGGAGTTCCGCTTCTTCCCCGACCACGTGGACGTCGCGGTCGACCTCGACGAGAACGGCAGCTACGAGACGGTCGAGCGCTTCGCGGCCAACATCCCGTGGTCCACCGTGTACGTGCACCTACTGGGCGTCTCCTACCACGCGCAGGTCCACCCGCAAGGGCAGTGCAACCAGGGACAGGACCGCGAGTTCATGTGGCGCGAGTTCCAGGCCGGCCCGGTGGCCGCCGGCGCGACCGCCACCTACCCACGGGCCTCGGGCACCGACAACGCACCGCGGCGGCTGGGCTGGATGCTGACCGACACGCGGGACGTGCAGCGCTTCGGCGCGGTGAACGGGCTCGCCCAGCCCAACCCGGCCAAGTACACCAACTGGGGCCCGGTGCTGTACTGCAGCCTGAGCACGCCGCTGGCGTCGATCTACGCCCCGTACAAGGCGGCCAGCAACGCGTTCAGCCTCGACCTCGCCGCCGGGGACCTGTCCGGCGTGCGCCGCGCCCGCCTGGTGTACGACACGTTCCACTCACCGCAGGAGGGCACCGCCACGCTGTCGGTCAACGGCCGCTCCGTCGGGGTGCTGCCGAACGCATCCACGGTGGGCGCGGTGGAGACCAACGCCTGGGCCCGCCGCTCGATCGAGCTGCCACCCTCGGCGCTGGTCCCCGGCACCAACCAGCTCACCGTCAGCCTGTCGGGCGACGTTCGCCTCGATCGACTGCAACTGGAACTGACACGTTGAGCCCCTGGAACGCGGCCCACGTCGGCACGGGCACCGGACCGGCCGGCACGGCGGGGATCGTGACCGGCGCCGCCACACCGGCGACGGGCCCGGCACCCCCGCTGCGCTCGGTCACCAGCGGGGCGGTGCGCAGCCGGGCCAGCGCCATGTCGGCGAACACGGGCAGGGCGCCGAAGCTGTCCACCAGGTAGCGACGCCACAAGCGGCGCGGCTCCTGCACCAAGCGGAACGCCCACTCCAGGCCTGCCCCCGACACCCAACCCGGAGCCCGCTTCACCTCGCCGGCCAGGAAGTCGAGCGACGCCCCCAGGCCCACGAAGGTGGCCTGCGGCACCCGCCACGCGTGACGGGCCATCGTCAGCTCCTGCTTCGGGCACCCGAGCGCCACCACGACCAGGCGAGCCCCGTGGCGACGGGCCTCGTCCAGCGCATCGAGCACCGGCTGCTGGTCCCCGTCGAGCTGCACCATCGGCGACGCGGAGCCCGCGTACCGGACCCCGGGAATCAGCTCCTGCGCCACCGCCGCGGCCCGCTGCGCCACTTCCGGTGTCGTGCCGAGGAAGAACACCGGTGCCGCCGCCGCGGCCGACGCCCGCAGCAGCGGGACCAGCAGATCCGACCCCGACACCTTCTGGCGGACGGGAAGCCCCAGCAGCTTGGCCATCCACACCAGCGGCACACCGTCGGCCAGCGACAGCACCGCCCCGTCATAGATCGCCGCCAACGACGGGCTCCGCCGCGCCTTGACCAGGTGGTCGGTGTTGGGCGTCACCACGTAGCCGCCGTAGCCCGCCGTCATGCGCTCCTGCAGGACCACGAGCGTCTCGTCGAAGCCCAGCGCGTCCACGCCGACCCGCCCGTAGCGCACCCGGGGCCAGGACCGAACCGGCGGGACGGGCAGGGGCGGCGCCTGCACGACCGACTCGTCCGATCGACGCATGGTGGCGGTCACGACCGCACCTCCCCGCCGACCGCCGGCAGCGACCCGCCGGCAGCCGCCGGCTGACCGCCAGCGTTCGCGGCCGCATCGCGGCGGACGCCGTCAACCGCCTGCAGCCTCGTCGGCACCAGCTCCACCGGCGCCGGCCTCGCCACCATACCTGCTGGTATGTCAGCGGTGATCACGCTGTTGGCCACGATCTTGGCCCGCTCGCCGATCTCGATCGGGCCCAGCAGCACGGCCCCCGGTCCGACGTGCACGCCCTCGCGCAGCGTCGGTGCACCGTGCACCCCGGTGGCGGCGTCGAGCGAGCGCCCCAGGGTCACGTGCTGGAACAGGATGCACCGCTGCCCCACCCGGGCATCGGCGGAGATGACCAGTCCGTTGCCGTGCACGATGGCCAGACCCGGCGCCAGCTCGGCATCCCAGTGGATCTCGGCCCCGTAGAGGTGGCGGATCGCCCTCGACGCCAGCTGCGCCCCGAACGGGATGCGCAGGTCCCGCAGGAGCCGCATCGCCCGCACGGCGATGAGCATCTGGAACCCGATCTTCGTCACCGCGTCGAGCGGCAAGCGCCAGGCGCCCGAATCGGCGCCCTGGTAGCGGGCCCGGTAGTGCCGGGAGCAGGCGTGGTCCGCCTGCACGGCGTGCACGAAGCTCGCCCACGGACCCCGCGGTGGCGACGCCGCCGCGATGGAGCCCACCGACTCCTCCGGCGCCGCCGACGACGACCCCCGATCCACCCCGGCCCGGCGGGCGCCACGGGCCGCGCGCAGCACGGCCCTGCGGTGCGGTGCGCGACCGCCGACGCCGCGGAAGTAGTCGATCCCGTAGGTCACCGCCGCCGCCTGCAGGGCGGGGCCCTCCAGGCCCAGGCGGGCGAGCAGCTCGCCCGAGCGGTAGGCGGCCCCGGCCACGGGTCCGAAGGCGCCGGGGGCCAGCGCGGCGGCGACCGCCACCGGGGTGAACGGGCCGGGAAGTTGGCGCAGCACCTGCCATGGCGAGGGGGCCGACGCCCCACGACGCTCGGCGATCGCCTGGTCCAGGGCGCCCCACTCGCGCGTGCGGCGGCGCCAGCCGGCCACGTCCTCGTGGTCGGAGAAGTGGCGGGCGGGCGCATCGGGCGCCGACACGATGCGGGCACCGGCCTGCTCGAAGCGGATGCCGAGGTCGCGGTCCTCGCAGCGACGCAGGGTCACGTCGAAGCCGCCCACCTCGCGGTAGCGCTCGGCCGTGAAGGACACGTTGCCGGTGAACAGCTCGATGCCCCGGGCGGGCTCGCCGCTGCCCCCGCCGACCTTGGCGTCGAGGAACTTCTGGTGCAGCCGGTGGAACAACGGGCGGACCACCCCATCCCTCGCGTCGTCGATCCGGCCGAGCACGACCTCGGCGCCCGCCGCATGGTGGCGCAGGTGCGCGGCGATGAAGTCCGGCGCCACCCGCATGTCGTCATCGAGGCAGAGCAGGATCTCGCCGCGGCAGTGCTCGATCGCGTGGTGGCGGGCGGCGGCGGGCCCCGCGTTGCGCTGGCTGAGCACCACCAGCCGATCTCCGAGGTGGTGGCCCTGGAAGCGGGGCGCGACCGGCACGGCGCTGCCGTCGTCGGTCACCACGACCTCGAGCGACCACCCGGGGGGAATCGCCTGGGAAGCAAGGTCCTCGAGGAGCACGGCGAGCAGCTCCGCCCGGTTGTAGGTGGCCACGACCACACTGATCACCCGGCCCTCAGCCGCACCGTGCCGGCTGGTACGTTCGCCGCCGGCCGACGCCGAGGTGCTGTTCATCGCGCCCCTCCGGCCATGGCGGTGAGCGGCGCGGTGCCGACGGGACGCTCCTCGATCTCCCGGACCACCCTCGCCGGCACGCCGGCCACGATGACCCCGGCCGGTACGTCCCGGTTGACGACGGCGTTGGCCGCCACCACCGAACCGCGGCCGATGCGCACGCCGGGCAGGACGGTGGACTTCGCGCACAACCACACGTCGTCCTCGATGTCGATCGGCATCGCCTCGGGGCGGCGGCGATCGGCGGTGACGGCGTGGAAGGTGGTGTCCATGATGTGCACGTACGGGCCGATGCTGACGTGCTCGCCGATGCGGATCAGCCGGTCCGCATGGATCGAGACACCGGTGTTGATCGACGACCGGGCGCCGATGGTCAGCACCCCGCCCCGGCTGGTGGCGAGCTCGACCGCAACCGGGACGCTGCGCAGCACCACGTCATCGCCGAGCTCCATCGTGCCGAAGTTGACGATCCGCGGCCGCCCGATGCAGCGCACGGCCGAACCGGTGCGGTCCACCGAGCGGGTCCACAGCGGTGTCGCCGACACCGAGCGCACGTACTGGCGGGCCTTCCACAACCGCTCGGGCCACGACAGGGTGTCGTCGCGCTTCCATTTCTCGTAGATCGTGGTGACGTTCACCTAATCCCTCCAAAGGATCTTCCCCAGTGGAGGTGTACGCACCGCGGCGCGACGGTGACATGAACCATGCGGTCCAGGAGGCCACCACCAACCAAGGTGATCAGGCGCGAAACGGGCCCGCCGGACATGCCGACGGGCCCGATCAATGCCTCCAGTACAACCGGCGACCGGTTCAGTGGAACAACGCCGCCACCAACCGCTGCACCCGGTGCGGTGACAGCATGGAGAAATGGTCTCCCCGCACGAAGCGTACGTCGAGCGGCCCCTGGAGCAGTCGACCGACACCGGCGTCCTCGGGCAGGTTGGGGGCGAGGTCGAGGCTGCGGATCGTCCGCACCGGTCCCCGGTAGGGCTCGACGAGGTCGGTGTCGCCGAGCAGGGCGCGATGGTGCGCCTCGAGGTCCACCAGGCCTGCCACCCGCCCCTCGCCGAAGCCCAGCTCCTCCAGCCATGCCGGCCGCGGTGCCGGCCGCCGCAGGGCGCCACGGACCTGGCGTTCGACCAGCCGACGGCTCCATGGCAGCACGCGTCGCACGCCATGGCGGCGGGTGAAGGCCAACGCGTTGCGCAGCCGCGTCGACAACGGCAGCACCTCGAGCGAGCCGGCGTAGGTGTCGATGAGGCGCACCGGCCCCGCCAGCAGCTCCGCCCGCTCGAGCGGTCCCGCCATGCCGAGGGCGACGAGCCCGCCGAGCGAGTACCCGACCAGCTCGACGGGACGGCCGAGCTGCTTGACCGCGTCGATGGCCACCTCGAGCGCCTCGGCGACATCGCCGGCGGGGCGCTCCCCCTCCAACAGGCCCAGGGCCCGCACCGCGTAGACCGGCCGGGACGCACCGAGCACCGCGGCGAGGGCCCGGAAGGTCTCCACGTGGCCGGACGCGCCGTAGACGAACACCGTCGGCGCACGGTCGCTCTCCGCCGCCACCGGACCGGCGAGGTGTACCAGTGGCTCGTCGCGCACGTAGCGCGTCGCGGCAGCGGCCGACGAGGTGGGCCCAGCGGGTCCATGCCTCCCGGCGGCGAGGGCGCGGACCCGTTCGAGCGTGGCGCGAGCGGCGACGAGGGCGACGATGGTGCGGGCGTCGTCGCGACCGTCCACCGGGAAGCGGGGCAGCACGGCGCCGGAGGTGCGTTCCGCGGCGGTGAAGGTCCGGCTCTGCACGCTCCAGATCTGCTCCACCCCGGCGGCGCGGAGTTGCTCGGCGTGCTCGGCCCGCCAGTACAGGCCCGGCGTGCCGAAGGGAAAGGCGAAGCTGCGGCAGGCGCCCAGCTCCCGCTCGAAGGAGGCGACCGACCCGGCGAGCTCGGCGGTCGCCACCTCAGCGGCGAGCGAGGCGAGCGGCAGGTGGTGATCGGTGTGGTTGCCCACCTCGGCGAACCCGGCGTCGCGCACCGTGCGCAGCAGCTCGATGCCGGCCAGGGCGCACCGCTCGTCCGCACCGGCGCGCACCAACGCCCGGCGGTCGTGCTCGCGCTCGAGCGCGGCGACATCGGCCGGAAGCTCGGTGAAGGGATCGAGCCCCGCATCCCAGCGGAACCCGCGCCCGCCGGCCGCCTTGTCCGGGCAGATGAACAGGTGCCACCCGATGGTCGGGTGCCGCTCGGCCCGCTCGGCGACGTACCGCACCGCATCGAGGTACCCGTCATCGAAGGTCAGCGCCAGCCAGCGCCGACCCCGGCCGATGCGCTCGGCGGCGGCCACCAACTCGTCGAGCACCGGTGCGGGCAGCACGAGGCCCGAGGCATCCGCCGGCCCGGCGCCGACGCGGTGCAGGCACAGCGCCGCCTCTCGGCCGCCGATCGCCCGGCGGGCCCACCGCTCCACCACCGGGAGCGGCAGCGCGGGAGCGACCCGGCGGACGAGGGCATCGAAGGCGAGTGCTCGGGGCACGGCGTTCATCCTTTCGGGGAGAGCCGGATCGTGGTGATCGACCACGGCGGCAGCGTGAGCGAGACGGCGCCGGATGACGTCGTCACGGCGTCGAGTGGATGCAGCGCATCGACCGAGCCGTCGTACTGGTAGGCGGCGACCTCGCCCAGATCGCCGCAGTTGGCGAAGCTCGCGGTGACCTGCTGCTCGATGTGGTCGGACCGGTTCACCAACACGGCGACCACGTCGGTGCCATCGGTCGAACTGAACAACGAGACATCCTCGGTGCCGGTCGAGGCGACGTAGCGGTCGAGGAAGCGGCCGCCCCGACCGTCGAAGTCCCGGAACGCCTTGAACGCGGTGGCCACCGCGCTGTCGGCGTTGGGATAGGTCCAGTAGAACGCCGAGTAGACGTCGTACTCGGCGAAGCGACCCAACGCCTCCGCCTGGGCGACGGCGCCGCTGGCGGAGTACTCGCCGCCGAAGCTGTACTCGCCGATCGACAGCTCGAGGCCGGGGTCGCGCTCGGCGATCAGCTCCTGCATCCGGGGCAACAGGTAGATCTCGTCGCCGATCCAGGACTCGTCCTCGTAGGTGCGATCCCACAGCGATCGCGTCGAGCGGACCCGGCGCTGCCCGGTCGCCAGGTCGCTGCCACCACCGGCCGGGTCGTAGACGCCCTCGGCCTGGGGGTAGTAGTGCACGTCGAGCACGTCGAGCACGCGGGTGCCGGTCCGCTCCCGATGGGCGCGCAGCTCGTCGACATACCACGCCAGCAGCTCTTCGTCGCCGTGGGCCTTGCGGTCCGGGCGTTCGCCGAATCCGGCGGCGGCGTCCGCCGCGGAGTAGAAGTATCCCCACCACCCCCACGATGCGGGCCCGGCGATGACCGCGTCCGGGTCCGCCTCTCGCACTGCCGTGCCATACCGTATGGTCCGGTCGAGCAGCTCGTCGTAGGTGACCGGCTCGGGGTGGACGTCGCGGTGGGTGTCGTTCCACAGATCGGGTTCGTTGTCGAGGATGTACTGCACCGGCGCGCCGGTGGCCCGGCTCATGGCCCGCACCCACTCGCCCACGAAGGACGGCGGTGCGGCGATGCTCGTCTGCTCCGGCGGCGGCGGATCGATCAGATCGCCGTCCGGTTCGACGCCGTTGCCCGCATCGGGACGGTCCGGGTCGCGGTCCTGCTGCTCGCCGAGCTCGGACACCGGGAACGAGTACGACGCGGTGTCCTTGGCCACCCAGCCGATCATCGGCACGGTCACCGCGCCGGCCACGCCGTGTTCGGCGTTGGTCTCGAGGAACTGCAGCCAGGCCGGCTGATCGCCGGGAAGGATCGCCACGTTGCGCCAGTACCAGTCCGCCGCCGTGTTCCAGGCGTGGCCGTCCTTCCAGTTGTAGCGCGAGGTCGGGTTGCCGCCCCAGCGGCGCGCCGTCGTGCCGAGCGCCCACGGCTCGTCGCCGCTGCCCTCGCGGGAAGCGGAGAAGGCAACGCCGTAGATGTACGGGCTGATGTCGTGGCCGGGCGCGGCGCAATCCGCCCCGACCGCCACGGGTGCCGAGCCACTGGCCACCAGGCGGGGCGCACCGACCGGGATGAGGGCGAGCCGCTCGACCTCGACGACGGTGGGCGAGGGCAGCTCGCGGGCCGCCTGCAGCAGGATCCGGTCGAACGGCCGGCCGTCGGGGTTGAGCACGGCGGAAGGCACGACCACCGACCAGACGCCGCCGTCCGCTGCGAGCTCGACCACCGCGGACGGGAACTCGCTGCCGCCGTCACCCACGCTCAGGCGCAGCATCCCGCGGGGATCGACCCCGTCGGCCACCCGCAGCCGCAGCTCGACGTCGGCGTTGCGCAGGGTGAGCCCGGGTTGCGCCACGATCCAGCCGCCCCAGCCGCCGATGTCGACCCGGGCCGAGGTCCCGTCGCTCAGATCCGCCGCCCACCCGTAGTCCTGCCAACCGTCGGCCAGCCCGCCGTCGAAGGCGATGATCGGCGGACCGATCGGTACGCCGGTGACCGCGGTGGCGCCCACCCCGGTCACCGTGGCCGCGGCCGCCCCGTCCCCGCCGTCGGCGGCGTCGGAGCCGCCACCCGGCCACACGGTGGTGTTGCACGCGGCCAGGCCCAGCAGGGCGCTGAGGGCGACGGCGGTCCGGCCGCGGCGTCTCGCACGAAGGCGTGCGCCCCGGGCTGCGCTCACGCCCCGACCGCCATCGCGTCGGCCGTGCGGCCCGGTGGCGTGGTCGGCGGCGTGGTCGGCCGCGCCGTGTCCTCGCCGAGCAGCCGCACGGCGAAGCCCGCGCCCAACGCCCCGAGCAGCCCGTTCAAGCTGCTCTGCAGACCGATGTCGCCCCATGCCATCAAGGTGTAGGCGATGATCGACCCGGCGAACCACATCCCCCCGGCGCGAAGGTGGCGCGAGGCGTGGTCCCGCAGGCGGGCGGCGGCGCCCATGGCGACGATGAACGGCAGCCAGAACCCGATGAACCCGACGATGCCGCCGAACGCCAGCAGGCCCAGCATCGAGTTGTGCGGCAGGTAGCGGTACTGCGGGAACGCAGTGGCGATGTCGGGCCCGACGACCTGCTCGGTGTACTCGTGCCCGAACCCGGTGCCGAGCGGGCTGCCCTGACGGATCGTCACGTACAGGTTGTAGTTCTCGATCTCGCGAGACAGCGTGGAGGAATCCTCCTCGTCGTTGACCGAGTTCAGCGCCTGCACCGGCATGAAGATGCGCGACGGTGGGGCGGACAGGCCGGCGGCCGTGTAGGCGAGCAGCATGGGCAGGGCGATCACCCCGATCCGGTTGCGCAACCGGCGCAAGCGGGGCGGCATGGCCCACATCGCGTAGGCGACGACGACGCCGAGCTCGACCCACGCCAGCCGACGGTTGTTGGCGGTGATGGCGGCGAGCAGCAGCAGCGCCAGGGCGGCCCTGCCGCGCTGCGGTTGGTGGCGGAACGTGGTGAGGAGCCGGCCGATGAGGATGGCGAGGGCCACCACCCACAGCACCGAGTCGCTGTGGGTCGTCACGTAGAGGAAGCTCTGCCCCGTCGGCCGGAACACGGTGGCGTACACGTAGAGACAGACCAGCGCCCGCACCGCGGCCACCGCCAGCACCACCTTCTCCAGGCGACGCAGCAGCTGCGGGGTGGCGATCAGCGCGGTGGTGACGCCGACGGCGATGGTCAGCAACAGCGGCGCCAGCTGGTAGAAGGTCTGGCGCAGGTCGCCGCCGCGGGCGACGCCGTAGGCCTGGGCGGCGAGCAGCGTCGACACCGCCAGCGCGCTGGCGCGCAGGTAGAACCGGGCCGCACCCCCGAGCGGGCGCTGGGCGGTGGTGGCGGCCCGCCACGCCAGCCACACGGTGACCAGCAGCGACGGCGCCAGCGGGAGCGGCACCCCCGGCACCGTGGTGGCCATGGGGTGGAACCACAGCTCCCCCAACACCCGAACCGGCGACGTCCACTGGCCCATGTAGGGCTGTTCGGAGGGGTGATCGAACCCGATGGTGGCGACCGCCGACAGCACGAAGAGCCGCTCGACGGGCTGGAATCGCAGCAGTTGCACGATGATCAGCGCGGCGGCCGGCGCCACCGCGAACGCGATCGACCCGGTGACGAGCGCGGCGAGCAGGCCGACCACCAGGCAGGCGAACAGCTTGCGGCGACCGACCAGGCCGATGAGCTCGCCCGCCCGCCGGTTGGCGCTGCGGTGCAACGGTGCTGCGGTCATCACAGGGAGACGTCCACCACGCCCACTCGGATGAGGACGTAGTAGGCCACCGCGACGACGAGCCAGGTCTGGACCATGCGGACCGGTCGACGGGCGAGGCGCATCGGCACGATGAACCCGGCGTAGACCAGCGACAGGCGCAGCAGCGAGCTCACTGCGCGCCCCGGCGCACCAGCTTGCCGTCCGCCCCGCGCACCGGCCGCGGGCCCATCCAGTCCGGGCCGTCCTGGAGCTTGCCGACGACCGCCGCCGGGTTCCCGCTCACGAAGCTGTCGGGCGGGACGCTGCGGCTGAGCACCGCGCCGGCGGAGACCACCGAGCCGCGGCCCACCACGACGCCGGGGGTGATGAGCGCACCGAGGCCGATCCAGCATCCCTCCTCGATCACCACCGGTCGGGCCCTCACCTCGGGCATGCAGCGGTGCTCCGACGGGCCGTGGCGGTGGCTGGCGGTGTAGATCCGCACGTAGGGCGACACCGTCGCGTGGCGGCCGAGCGTGACCGCGGCGTCGAGGTTGATGGTCACGTCGGTGGACACGGTGGCGCCGTCCGCGATGAACAGGTTGTCCTCGATGCGGCCGGTGCCGGTGAGCCGCAGCGGCGAGGAGATGAACGCCCCGCGCTCGATGCCGGCGAACCCTGCCGCCCGGTAGAGCCGGGACATGAAGAACCCGGCCATGAAGTCGGGCAGGGGCTTCGCCATCAGGTTGGCCAGCCGGTAGCGGGTGTGGGCGCAGGCGCGCAGGCCGCCCCACATTTCGACCAGCTTGCTCCGGTGCCGGGCCGGCGGGGTGCGGACGGGGAAGGAGACCATGTTCATGCGACGCTGCGCTCCTCGTTGCGGGTCGTACGGACCCAGCTGTCGACCTGACGGGAGGTGCTGCGCAGCCGAAGCTTCCACAGCACGTAGGTGGGCACGTGCCACAGGGCCGACGCGCCGTACCGACCGGTACCGGAACGGGCCCAGGCCACCGCGACGTGGGCGACGAGCGCACCGAGCCCGGTACCGGCCACCGCACCACAGCACCGGCCGTGACCCCGACGACCGCCGAGCAGGGCGGCGACGCACCCGGCGCCGATCAGCGTGAGCGCCAGCCTGGCCAGCGGGGGCGCGGCGAGCTCGACGGCGACATCGGCCGCCATGGGACTGCGCCGGCGCACCGCCCCGACCACGAGGCGGCCCACGGTGTGGCGGCGCAGGCGGCGCCGGCCCTCCTCCCACCGGATCCGTTGGGATTCGGCGCCGGCCGCGGTGGCGGGCATGTCGCCACGGACCGTCACGCCCGGCAGGAGCGCGACCCGGATGCCCTGCCCGGCGAGCCGGGCGGCGTACTCGATGTCCTCGACCAACCCGAAGCTGTCGTAGGCGCAGCGGGCCAGCGCGGCCCGGGTGAAGACCATGCCGTTGCCGCGCAACCCGACCGACAGACCAAGGCGTTCGCGGCCCTCGTTGCGCACGGTGTGCATGGCGGTGAAGGCGATCTCCATCAGCGTGGTCCGCCAGGACCGCAGGGGGTCGCGGACCCGGTAGTCGGCCTGCATCACGAGGGCCCCGCGGGCCATCGCGTCGGCGGCGGCGGCGAGGATCGACGGCTCGACGGTCGTGTCGGCGTCCACCACGACGACGGCGTCGACCGTGGGGTCGGCCAGCGCGGCATCGAACCCGAGGGCGAGCGCGTACCCCTTGCCCCGGCGGTCGGGCTCGTTGCGCTCGAGCACGCGGGCTCCGGCGGCGCGGGCCCGCGCCGCGGTGTCGTCGGTGCAGTTGTCGGCGATTACGACGACGCTGCGGCGCTCGGCGGGATACCGACCGGTCTGGAGGCTGGCCACGGTGGCGGTGATGCCGGCCGACTCAGCATGGGCCGGCACCACGAACACGAAGTGCGGCAGGTC
>JADLEF010000230.1 GCA_020846295.1 Acidimicrobiales bacterium | reverse complement strand
TCGAGCCCGTGACGGCCGCGGCGGGGGCGCTCGAGCCGGTCGTCGAGCCGGTGGTAGCGGGGGTGGCGGAGCTCGATCCGGTGGTGGCGGCGGTGCCCCCCGGTCCGGCGGTCGTGCTCGCCCCGCTCGCCGTGGCGGCGTCCTCGCCGGCGCACCCGAGCAGCACCGCGCCGCCGGCCGCGCCGAGCAGGCCCAGCAACCGTCGGCGGCTCAGGCCGGCGGTGGTGGCGGTGGTGGCGGTGGCGAGCTCGTCGATGGTCATGAGCGGCAGCCTTTCAACGGATCCTCAACGCTTGCTGGGAGTGGGCTCAGAGCTGTCACCGGATCGTCGGGCCCGCCACCGGCGGCGGCGCGCCGGCCGGCGATCAGAAGGAGGCGCTGGTGAAGAAGCCGGCGACGTCGATCACGACGTCGGTCGAGCCGGCGGGGTTGTAGAAGCTGACCTCGCCGTCGGCCGCGTAGCCGGTGATCGCCAACGAGGCCACGGTCTCCCCGGCGACGAAGTTGAGGTTCGAGGCGAGCGGTGGCGCGGTGCCGATCGGGCCGGGAAAGGCGCTGAGGTAGCCGCCGGCGGTGGTGTTCGTGGCGGTGAGGTTGTACGTCACCGCCATGGCGCCGTCCTGCGGGGTGGGGATCAGCGGATCGGTGGGTGGGAAGCCGCCCACCCGCAGGCTGCGGAGGAAGCCCGCCGCCATCGGACCGTCACCGTCGCGGCTGTCGTAGTACCGGAACGGCCGCTGGAACGGGACGTAGCGACCCGCCTCGCTGGTGCGCAGCTCGTCCCAGTAGCCGACCACATCGACGACCAGCCCGGTGCGACCCAGCGCGTTGTACAGCCCGATGTTGCCGTCGGCCCCGATCCGGGTGAACACGAGGTTGGCCACCGAGCGGCCGGCGACGGGGTTGAGGTTCGAGGCGAACGGGCGGGGGGCGTCGCTGGGGAAGGCGGTGATGAACGTGTCGGAGCTCGGGGCGACCGCGGTCACGGTCAGCGCCACCGCGACGGCACCCGCCGGCACGCCGCTGCGCCCGCGCACCGGCAGGCCGATCAGCGCGTCGGCGCCGAGGGCGTTGCCGTCGCGCGTGTCGAGCAGGCGGGAGGGTGTGAGCGGGTGGTAGCGACCGCCCGGGGGGCCGGCGGAGGCGGCGAAGTAGCCCTGCACGTCGGCCACGACGTGCGCCGTGCCGGCCGCGTTGAACACCGCAACCCGCCCACCGGCGCCCACCCGGATCACGGCCAGGTTCGGCCGGGTGGTGCGGGCGGGTGCGTTCACGGCGGAGGCGAAGGGCACCGCCTCCCCGCTGGGGTAGGCGGTCAGGTAGGTGGGCTCGGTGGGGCTGATGACGGTGAGGTTGACCGCCACCGCCAGCACGTTGGCGGCCGGCACCGCACCCACGCCGGTGACCTGGACCTCGGTGGTGCCGCCGGGGCCGAGCGGGGCCGGCCCGGCCGGCCCCTCGCGCGTATCGAGCACCCGGGTGGGTGTGATGCCGTGGTACTCGCCGTCGGCGCCGGCGAAGGCGGTGGCCGGCCGGGGTTCGCCCGGCGGGGTGTACAGCCGCAGCGTGGAGGTGGTGGCCCCCGCCGCCGGCGGGGATACCGCGGCGAACTGGGTGCCCTGCGCGTTCCAGGCCACCGCGGTCAGGCCGGCGTCGATGGTGCCCGTCCAACCGTTGGTCGCCGTGCCCTCGAACAGGGTGAGCGAGCCGGGTGCGCCGCGGCTGCCGAACAGCTCCCAGCCACCGTTGCCGGCGGCCACCGCGGTGCTGAGCGCGGCGCTGTAGCTGCCGTTGAGGTCGGTGCCCGCGAACCCGCTGATCGGCAGGCCGACGCGGCGCAGGGTCGACGGACCCACCCGGATCAGCGCGGTGCCGGCCTGCGCCCCGAGCCCGAGCACGTCCACCGGGTCGACCCCGGCGAGCAGATCGAGGCCGCCGACCACCGTCGGGGGCGAGGTGGCCAGGTCGAACTGGACGACCCGGGCCGGGTTGGCGGTCACGCCGATCGCGACGTTGGTCCCGGCCAGCGCGTAGATGGCCACCGCAGTGCCCGATGGTGGGGTGAACAGCTCGGTCGTACCGCCCGGGAGGGTCAGCCGCCCGAAGGCACCGCCGGCGTCGGTGTACAGGACCCACGAGCCCGTCACCGCTTGATCGGTCACCCCGGCCATGGTCGGGTAGGTGCCCTGCAGCGCGAGGCTGCGGCGGTCGCGCCGTTCGGTCCCGCCGCCCTGGCGCACCGCGAACACCGAGCCGCCGGCCACGCTGATCGAGCTGATGGCGGCGCCGGTGTCGGCCTGGCCCACGTAGAGGCCGGGAGCCTGGAAGCGGTACAGGGTCGAGCCGCCGGCCACGACGATGTCGGCGTCCTCGTCGAAGACCACGTCGGTCACCGCCGGGCCGGGCACCGAGACCGTCTTGAACGGCGTGAGCGCACCGGATGCCCCGAGCCGTGGTTTCGGCGTGTTCGGGCTGGGGTCGGTGCCGCCGTCGGGCAGGAGCCGCTCGCCGACCATCGGACCCGGTGAGGGGCGCTCGTCGCCCGACGGCCCGGGCGCGACCTGGGCGCTCGCCGGGCCCGCGCCGGCGGCGGTCAGGAGGGTCAGGAGGGCGGCGCAGACGGCGAGGGCCAGCCGGCCCGGGCGGCGCGCGACGCCGCGGTGGGCACCACCGCGCCGAACATGAGGAAACACCACCCTGAGCGTAGTGCTGCGAGCACGGCCAGCGTTGGCGCGGTTCGAGCGGTCAGCTGTCGAGCGCCCGCCCGAGCACGTCGAGCACGTCGCAGCCGACGTAGATGAACTCGTCCACCCCCGCCGCCTCGTACTCACCCCGCAGCTCGCCGGGGTTGCCGGCGAGGTACACCGTCGCGGCGCCGGCCGCCTTCAGCGCGGCGGCGGTGGCGGCGGCGTGCTCCGCGTACAGGCCGTCCGATGAGCAGATCGCCGCCCGGGTGGACCCCGACCCGGCGAAGGCGGTGGCGGCGGCGGCCGCGTCGGCGAACCCGCTGTCGGTCGGGCCCACCGTCCGGATCCCGCCGACCTCGAAGAAGTTCTTGGCGAAGGTGGCCCGGGCGGTGTGCACCGCGACCGGCCCCAGGTTGGCCAGGAACACCGTCGGGCGGCCGGCCCCCGCGGCCTCGATGGCATCGGCCTTGTCCCGCAGCGCCTCGAACGGCGCCGCGGCGCGGCGCAACGGCAGCGCTTCGATCGACACTGCCGCGCCCGCGGGCGCGTCCCCGCCGGCAGCCGGCGAGCCGATCACGGCGAGCGGCGGCTGGTCGAGGTCGGGGAACTCGCTGACGCCGGTGATGGCGTCGCGCCGGCGGGCCAGGTTGGCGCGCCGCGCCTGCCACGTGGCGTCGAGCTGCGCGGCGAAGCTGCCGTCGGTGAGCACCGCCGCCATGCCGCCGGCGGCCTCGATGGCCTGGAAGCGGCGCCACGCCTCGGCGGCGAGCTGCTCGGTGCGCGACTCCACGTACCACGAGCCGCCGGCCGGGTCGGCCACCCGGTGCAGCCCGGACTCCTCGGCCAGGATGATCTGGGTGTTGCGGGCCAGCCGCACCCCGAGCTCGTCCCACTGCCCGGCAGCAGCGCCGAAGGGCAGCACGGTGATCGCGTCCGCCCCGGCGGTGGCGGCACCGAAGCAGGCCAGCGTGGCTCGCAGCAGGTTCACCCAGGGATCGCGCCGGCTGTACATCGAACAGGCGGTCACCGCGTGGATTCGCATGCCGCCGTCCCCGGCGGCTCCGGACGCCTCCGCCACCCGGGCCCAGGTCCGGCGGGCGGCCCGCAGCTTGGCCATCGTGGCGAACTGGTCGGCATCGGCGGTGAAGCGGAAGCTGAGCTGGCGCAGCGCGGTGGGCACGTCGAGCCCGGCGTCGGTCAGGGCCCGGAGGTAGCTCACCCCGGTGGCCATGGCGGCGGCGATCTCGTCGGCCGCCGAGGCGCCGGCGTCGGCGTAGACGGACGCGTCCACCCGCGCCGTGCTGACCTGCGGCCATGCCGCGGCGGTGGCGGTAGCGAGCCCGCCGAGCGCGGCCAGTGCCTCGGGCACCGATTCGGCCAGCCAACCGTGGCGGGCCAGGGTGCCCAGCGGATCGACGCCCAGCTCGGCCCGCACCTGGGTCGGGTCCAGGCCCCGGGCTGAGAACAGTTCGGTGAGCCAGCGGGCGCCGGCGGCGGCGTCCGGTCCCCAGTCGAGCGCCACGGGGGCGATCTCCAGGTAGACGCCCTCCAACGCCCGGCCCAACGCCTCGGCGGTGGCCGCGCCGGCGGGAGCGAGCGGACCGAGCAGGATGGAGGTCACCCCGCGTTCGAGGTCGGCGAGCACGGCGGCGTTGACGGCCGCGGGGTCCTCGCCCCGATGGTGCTGGCGGATGTCCCATCCGCCGGCCACCCCGGCGGTCGCGGTGCTCCCGCGCACGAACGGTGCGGCACCCGGCACGCCGGGAGCATCGGAGCGAGGGCCGTCCTCGGCGACGTAGAGCGGTTCGATCCGCAGGCCCTCGTAGGTGGTGTGCACGAGCTTGCGGTCGAAGGGAGCGCCGTCCAACACCTTCTCGACCAGCGCGCGCCACTCGTCCGCGCTGGGGGAGGGGAACTCGGCACCAAGGATCAGCTCGTCGTCGGCCACGCCAGCACGCTACGCAACGGGCGGCCGGCGGCCCAAGCGCCGGGCCGGGCGGATCCAAACGATTCACCGGCGTCGCGGCGGGGCCCCTACGCTGTCGCCTCCGTGAGCGACGACCAACGCAGCGCAGCCGCCGGGAGCCTCGACGAGCAACGGCGGATCCGGGCCGACAAGGTCGCCGCGCTGCGGACGGCCGGCGTGGACCCCTATCCCGACCGCTTCGAGCGCAGCGCCACCAGCAGCGCCCTGCAGACCCGCTTCGCGTCGCTCGAGCCCGGGTCGGAGACCGGTGTGGAGGCGCGCGTGGCGGGCCGGGTCATGCTGCGCCGCAACATGGGCAAGCTGATCTTCCTCACCATCCAGGACCTCGACGGGACGCTGCAGCTGTTCGTCTCGAAGGCGGACCTGGGCGAGGACCGCTTCGCTGCGGTGGCCGAGGTCGACCTGGGGGACTGGGTCGGTGCGGTCGGCGAGGTGATCACCACCCGCAAGGGCGAGCTGTCGGTCAAGGTCGCCGAGCTGCGCCTGTTGGCCAAGGCGCTGCGCCCGCTCCCGGACAAGTGGCGCGGTCTGTCCGACACCGACACCCGCTATCGCCAGCGCTACGTGGACCTCATCGTCAACGAGGAAGCCCGACAGACGTTCCGGGTGCGCCACCAGGCGGTGCGCTCGCTGCGCCACCAGCTCGACGAGGAGGGCTTCGTCGAGGTCGAGACGCCGGTGCTGCAGCTCGAGGCGGGCGGCGCCACCGCGCGGCCGTTCGTCACCCACCACAACGCACTCGACCAGGAGATGTTCCTGCGCATCGCGCTCGAACTGCACCTGAAGCGGCTGGTGGTGGGCGGCATCGAGCGGGTCTACGAGATCGGTCGGGTGTTCCGCAACGAGGGGATCTCCACCCGTCACAACCCCGAGTTCACCATGGTCGAGGTGTACTGGGCGCTGGCCAACTACGACGACATGATCGGCCTGACCGAGCGGATGATCTGCCGGGCGGCGGCCGACGCCACCGGCGGGTACGTCGTCGCCCACCCGGATCGACCGGGTGAGACCATCGATCTCACCCCGCCGTGGCCGCGCCGGCGCATCGTGGAGCTCATCGCCGAGCGCACCGGGGAGACGGTGTCGGTGCACGACCCCGTCGAGCAGCTGCACGCCGTGTGCGACCGGCTCGGCGTGGCCTACGAGGACTGGTGGGGCAGCGGCAAGCTCGTGTACGCCATCTTCGACAAGAAGGTGGAGGACACGCTCGGCCACGACCGGCCGATGTTCGCCTTCGAGTACCCCGCCGAGGTGTCCCCGCTGGCCAAGCCGTCGCCTGCCGATCCGGAGAACACCGACCGCTTCGAGCTGTTCATCGGCGGCAAGGAGCTCGCCAACGGCTACTCCGAGCTGAACGACCCGGTGAGGCAGCGGGCCATGTTCGAGATGGAGGTCGCCGCAGCCGAGCACGGCGACGACGAGGCGGCCCGCACGGTCGACGAGGACTACCTGCGGGCCCTCGAGTTCGGGCTGCCCCCGACGGGAGGGCTCGGCGTCGGGATCGATCGGTTGGCCATGCTGCTGGCCGGCCAACCATCGATCCGGGAGGTCATCCTCTTCCCCACGCTGCGCCCCGAGCAGCCCGACAGCGACGAGGGCGACGAGGGCGACGAGGGCTGATCGCGGCGAGGGCTGATCGCGGCGAGGGCTGGGCGCGGCGAGGGCTGGGGGAGACGTCCGGGCCGGGCGGTCAGGGCACGAACGCGGCGGGCCAGCGGGTGTCGCCGTCCCAGAAGAAGTCCCCCCGGGCGCCCTCGAGCACGCAGCCCGAGAGATCCACGCCGCGCAGGTCGCTGTGGGACCACACCGTGTCCTGCAGATCCGCCCCGTCGAGCAGAGCCCCGCGCAGATCGCAGTAGACGAGCACCGCGGCGGAGAGATCCGCGCCGCGCAGGTCCGCCTCCCGCAGGTCGACGTTGACGAGCACGGCCTGGGCCATGTGGGCGTGCTGGAAGCACGCGCCGGTGAACCGGCTGTCCACCAGGTGGGCCTGCTCGAGGTGGCAACGGGTCAGGTCCGCCTCGGCCAGGGTGCTGGCCTCGACGAAGAGCTGGCGCAGATCGGCTCCGGGTAGCGACAGCCCGCACAGCGTGTAGTTGCGCCAGCGGGAGCCCGCCAGCTGCCCCACGACCGGGTCGGGACGCAGATCGAGCACGGCGTCGTGTCCGTCGCCGTGCTGGTGAACCGCTCTGCCCGGGGTGACCCCTGCCGCCATGCCGCCTCGCCCGCGACCGCCCGCCGCCCGCAGGATCCGCCGTTCGCGACCCGCTCGGGACGGCGAGGAGCCGTGCCGGAGCCATCGTAGGACCAGCGGCGGCGCTCGGCGGACGCGCCGGTGCGCGATCGTCGGCTGCCGAATGGCGTTCCACCTGGTCGGCCGCGCGGTTCGCGCGTCGCGTGCCGGCGCTTGCGACCCACCGTGGTGTGCCGTCTTCGGAGTGGGCGCCCTGGCTCAGTCCGCGGTCGCGCCGCTGGGGGTCACCGGCTCGAAGACGACCCGGTACACGGTGTCCCACCGCTTGCCGGTGAGCAGGTACGTCTCGTTGTCAGCGTCGTAGGCGATGCCGTTGAGGACGTCGTCGGGCCCGGCGAGCCGAGGGGCCAGCGCCGACGCGTCGATGCGAGCGGTGACCTTGCCCGAGGCAGCATCGATGCGGACCACCTCGTTGCTCAGCCACACGTTGGCGTAGATCGATCGGTCGACGCACTCCAGCTCGTTGAGGTTGGCCACGGGCGACGTTCCGTCGAGCACCGTCACCGTTCCGAGCACCTCGAAGGTGGCCGGGTCGCGCCGCCGCAGGGTGGTGGAGCCGTCGCTGTGCCACAGCACCTCGCCGTCGAAGCACAACCCCCAGCCCTCGCCGGTGTAGCGGTACTGGCGCAGCGGCTCGAGCGTCGTGCGGTCGTAGACGAAGGCCAGGCCGTTGCGCCAGCTCAGCTGGTAGAGCTCGGCGCCGACCATGGCCAGGCCCTCGCCGAACACATCGGCCGCTTGCGGCCGAGCGGCGAGCACCGCACCGGTCGGCAGGTCGACGCGTCGCACGCTCGAGGCGCCCTCGAGCCCGGTGCTCTCGTAGAGCACGCCGTCGACCAGGAGCAGCCCCTGGGTGAACGCGGTGGGATCGTGGGGGAACTGCTCCACCACCCGCACCTGCAGCCGCTCGGCCGGTGCGTTGGGATCGATCGTGGCGGCAGCGTGCGCCGGGGCCGTCGTGTCCGCCGGCGCCAGGCCGGCGGCCGGCGTGGTGGCCGGCGTGGTGGCCGGCGTGGTGGCCGGCGCGCCGGGGGCGGGGTCCGAACCGCAGCCGAGCGCCGGCACGGCGAGCAGCACGGACAACAGAAGGCTGCGGAGCATGAGCGGTCAACGCTAGCGGTGGCGGTACCGTTCATCGCGTCACGGCGCCGCCGCCCGGACGGCGTGCACGAAGGGAACGAACGTCATGATCGTCGGGGTGCCTGCGGAGACCAAGACCCTGGAGCGGCGGGTGGCGATCACTCCCGCCGGCGTGGTCGAGCTGTGCTCGGCCGGTCACGAGGTGATCGTCGAGGCGGGCGCCGGGCGGGGTTCCGGCATCACCGACGAGCTGTTCAGCGCGGCGGGCGCCCGTCTCGGCAGCGTGGACGACGTGTACCAGCAGGCGACGCTGCTGCTCCATGTGAAGGAACCGCAGCAACGGGATCTGGAGCGTCTCCGGCCGCACCACGTGGTGTTCACCTATCTCCACCTCGCCGCCTACCCGGCCGTGGCGGAGGCGCTGCTGGCCAGCGGGGCGACGGCGCTGGCCTACGAGACGGTGCAGCTGCCCGATGGGCACCTGCCGCTGTTGGCCCCGATGAGCCGGATCGCCGGGCGCATGGCGATGCAGGCGGCGGCGCACTACCTCGAGGCACCCCAGGGCGGCAAGGGCATCCTGACCGGTGGCATCCCGGGCGTGGCCCGGGCCAAGGTGACCGTGCTCGGCGCCGGTGTGTCGGGCTGGCACGCCATCGACGTCGCCGTCGGCATGGGAGCGGCGGTGACGGTGCTGGACATCTCGTTGCCCAAGCTGGAAGCGGTGGAACAGATGTGGGGCGGGCGGGTGGAGACGATCCACTCGTCGCGCCACGGCATCGCCGAAGCGGTGCGCAGCTCCGATGCGGTGATCGGCGCGGTGCTGGTGGCGGGGGACCGGGCGCCGGTCCTGGTGGACGAGGCGATGGTGGCCTCGATGGAGCCGGGCAGCGTCCTGGTGGACATCTCGATCGACCAGGGCGGCTGCTTCGCCACCTCGAGGGAGACCTCGCACACCGACCCCGTCTACGTCGAGCACGGGGTGCTGCACTACGCGGTGGGCAACATCCCCGGTGCGGTGCCTCGGACCTCCACCTTCGCGTTGACCAACGCCACCATGCGCTACGTGGTGGCGCTGGCCGCCGGGTTGCGTCCGGCCCTGGCCCGCTACCCCGAGCTCGCCGGTGGGGTGAACGTGGCCGCCGGCCGGCTCACCAACGCCGCCGTCGCCCACGGGCTCGGCCAGGCCGCCGTCCCCCTCGCCGAGGCGCTGCCCGCCTGACCCGTGCCGCCGG
This sequence comes from Acidimicrobiales bacterium, assembly GCA_020846295.1. Lineage (GTDB taxonomy): Bacteria > Actinomycetota > Acidimicrobiia > Acidimicrobiales > CAIXPF01 > CAIXPF01. Next base: position 33,964 of record JADLEF010000230.1, on the reverse strand, counting down.
TACCGAGCGGTACGGTCCGGCCGGTCGCCGCCGTCTGTCCGGGCCGGACGCCGGGCGTCCCCGGAGCACGGCGCTGGCCCGGGAGCGCGGCGCAGCGCCCGGAAACGCACCGGGCGGGGCCGGCGTCTGACCACCCTGATCGACTGACTACCCTGATCGACTGACTACCCTGATCGACGATGGCTGCGAACAACGCGTCGAGCGCGAACCCTGCGTTCGCCCAGTACTGCGAGGCCATCTTCGAGCTCGCCGAGGACGAGGTCGGTGTCATCCAGGCCCGGATCGCCGAGCGACTCGGGGTCTCCCGGCCCGCTGTGTCGGAGATGGTGCGCCGGCTGGAGGGCGAGGGCCTCGTGGTGCTCGACGGTGAGATCAGCCTGACCCCGGCCGGCCAGCGCCTGGCGGAGGGCACCGTGCGCCAGCACCGCCTGGTCGAGCGCATGCTGACCGACCTGCTCGGCCTGCCCTGGTCAGAGGCACACGTGGAGGCGTCGCGCTGGGATGTCGTGCTGTCGGCCGAGGTGGAGGCGGCCATCAGCGACGCGCTGGGTGACCCGACGACGTGCCCCCACGGCAATCCGATACCCGGTTCGGCCTACGCACCGCAGCGCACCGTGGCGCTCGGCGAGCTCGGGCCCGGCGCCCACTTCCAGGTGACGCGCATCCCCGAGGAGCTGGAGTTCACCCCGGGGTTGCTGCCGTTCCTGGAACAGGCCTCGGTCACGCCGGGCCGGTGCGGCACCGTCCAGGCGGTGTCGCCGGACGGCACCATCACCGTGGTGGTGGGGGAGCGGCCGATCGGCATCGGGCCGTTCGCCGCGGCCCGGATCCTGGTGCTGCCCACCGTCGACGGACCTGGCCCGACCGACCTGGCCCGACCGAGCTGCCGGCCTGAGGTGATGCCGCCGCTCGCCCCGGGCGGATCGGGGCCTGGCCATACCTAAGGGTATGGCACGCTCGGTCAGGTGCGGGCGGGACGCGTACGGACCTTGAAGACCAGCGAGGCGGTGGCGGCCAGCGTGCCGTCCATCCCCCTGGCCTCGGCCTGCACGAAGGCCAGGGAGCTGCCACCGCTGCGCACCCACGCCTCGGCCACCGCGTCCTGGCCCTTGATCGCGCCGCAGGAGGCCACCGTCATCGACACGGTCATCATCTCCGGCTGCTCCGGGTAGAACGTGCCGACCGCCGGCACGGCCGTGGTGTCGAGGAGGGTGGCGATGGCGCCGCCGTGGATGAACCCCGCCGCCTGGCAGATCTCGGGGCGCAGGGGGAGGCGCAGCCGGGCGTACCCGGCGCGCACCTCCTCGAGGACGAACCCGAGCGTGGTGGGCAGGAACACCCGTCCGGGTGCCAGGAAGCGATCCCACTGGGCGGCGCGCTCGGGGTCGAGCGGCGAGAACGAGGTGGCGCGGTCATCTGCCATGAGCGGCGACGGTAGCCGGGCCGTGCCGGCGGTGGCTCAACCGCAGGCGCCGCACCCCTCGCACCCCTCGAGCACCCGCCATCGCCGCAACAGGGCGCCCAGGGCGCCGTGCAGCTCGGGTTGGAGGCGTTCGCGCAGCTCCTCGAACAGGGCGGCGGGGTGGGCCAGCCCACCCATCGCGAAGCGCGAGAACAGCCCGTCGTCCAGCCAGGCTGCTTCGTCGGGTGCCACGCCCGGCATCTCGATGGTGCCCGCCGCGACGGCGGCGCGCAGGCACGGCCACGGGCAGCTGTGCTCCAACAGCCGGCCGTGCTCCTCCAGGGCGCTGAGCGTTCGTTCGGCCCCGAACGGTTCGCCCCCCGGGAAGAGCTCGACCAGCTCGCGCTCGCGACGGAACAGCTCGACCGCCGGGGTGGCGGCGAGCTCATCGAGCCAGGCGACCGCCCACCAGTGCAGGGGACTCACGAGCGGCGGGGGGTTGGGAAGGCCGACGCAACGGCGACAGAGCTCCGCCACCCGCCCCTCGGCGAACGTGTCCACCTGTGGCGCGCCACCCGGCGGCCCGTACCTGGAGCAGGCCGCCCCTGAGCGGGCCTGGAGGTGCACGACGGTCACGGGCTGGGCGGCGGCGCGACCGGATGCGACGGGGAAGGCGCGGCCGTGGGCGATGACGCCGATGGCGTCCCACTCCGCAGGGGCGTCGAAGCCGACGAGCAGCTCGGCGACGTGCAGGCCGTGTGGTGCGGTCCGAAGGTGCAGCTCGACGCCGTCTTCGGTGAGGCGGACGCCGACGGCCGCGTCGGCGCTGTCGGAGGTCGCTGCGTCGCCGAGCAGTTCGGCGACCTGGGCGAGCACGTCGCCCGGTACGAGCGATCGCATGAGATGTCCTTCGATCGGACGGTTGGGGCGACCCCGTTGGTTGCTGCGGGGAGGTCGAAGCCCGCAGCGGCCAGTATGGCGCATGGGTGTGACAGCGAAGGTGGCGGGGCCACCGACCTACCGCCCGGTACGGCCGCCACGCGCCGACGGGCGCCTCAGGGGAGGCGCCCGTCGGTGACGAGATGGGTCGAGCCGAGCTCAGCCGGTGGCGGCGAGGCTGCTGCGGCGCCGACTGACCCCGATGGGCCACGGCACGGAGTAGCCGGCTCGCGCCCGGTCCTCTTCGGACTCCCCGCCCCAGAAGCCGTACTCGCGGTGCACGCGCGCATAGGTACGGCACGGTTCGAGCTCGGGGCAGTTCTGGCAGATCAGCCGGGCCTGGGCCTCACGGCGAGCCCTGGCCTGCGGTCGCTCCGCGTGGGGAGCGAAGAACACGTCGGTCTTGCCGCTACAGGCGCCCTGTGACATCCATTCCTGCTGCATCCACCGGGGCGAAAGACTCGCCGTGGTCATGGGGTTCGCATCCTTCCCGTTTCGAAACCGTGTCTTCCCCCCAAGTGGCGCAAACCCTACTGTGGGATCGCGACTCGGTAAAGAGGTGATTTGAAACGCTCGTTTCATGTTTCTGACGCTCGGATGACGTGCACGTTCTGTCGCATTGCGGCCGGGGACGAGCCCGCCTTCCGGGTGTGGCAGGACGACGCGGTCTGCGCGTTCCTGGACCTGCGCCCGCTCTTCCCCGGGCACGTGCTGGTCGTGCCGACCCGCCACATCGCCACCCTGGCCGATCTTCCGGCGGAGGCCATTGGGCCGTTCTTCACCTTCGTGCAGCGGATCGAGGCTGCGGTGCGCGCCGCGTGCGCCGCCCAGGGCACCTTCGTGGCCATGAACAACGTGGTCAGCCAGAGTGTGCCCCACCTCCACGTGCACGTGGTGCCCCGCAACCCCAAGGACGGTCTGCGGGGCTTCTTCTGGCCCCGCACGCGCTATCCGGACGACGAATCAGCACGCTCCGTGGCCGAGCAACTCGCGTTCATCCTCAATGCGGGGGAGGGTGGCCCGGCCGGTCAGTAGCAGATCCGCATGACGAGCCCACGTTCGTCGCACGCGCCATCCCCCAGGGTGACCCCGCTGCCGCGGGCGATGGAACGGGCGGAGCAGGCCACCGCCACCGCGTCCCAGACGTCGTCGAGCAGCACCCCGCGTCCGGTGAGGCCGGCCGCAGTCCGCAGCGCGGCCGCTGCCGCCGCGCCCGGCGTGCCGGCCGCCTCCAGGGCGTGGCGCAGCAGGGCGCCCCGCGCCGCCAGGCCCGCGGCGGTCTTCTTGGACTGCTCGAGCGGTGCGCCCGCCAGGCGGGCGAAGGCCAGCTCCGGGTGCACCTCGAACAGGACCGCCGCGTGGTGGGGCCGTACCCAGGCGTCGACCTCGCGCATCTTGGGGATCAGGTTCCAGGCCTGCTTGGAGAGCCCCTTGCCCGACACCGCCCGCGAGCGGACCAGCGCCTCGCCGTACTCCTCGGCATGGAGTGCAACCCGGCAGGGGGTGGGAAAGACGCTGCCCCGGCGCGGCCCGAGCAGCCGGCGTGCCTCGCCGTCGGCGATGCGCCGACCATCGGCGGGTAGACCGATCGGTATGTCGGCTCCGACGGCGACCGCCCCCGCTGCGTCCGCCGCGGCCATCGCATCGCCGAACCGATCGTGCACGGTGACGACGAGCGGGGCGGCGGGCGAGCCCAACACGGCGAGCACCCAGCCCCGGCGGCAGCCGTCGAGGCCGGCGCTCACCACGGGCGCCGCCGGGTCGGCGCCGGCGCGCATGGCGCGGTCGGCCACCGGTCAGAGCTGGCTGATCAGCTTGAACGCCTCGCCGTACTCGAAGCCGACGATGGCACCGTGCTGGCGGAGTCGAGCGGTGATGCGGGCGACGAAGGTGTCGCGCTGCTCGCCGCCGTCGCCGTCCTCGATCTTCATGGTCGAGCGGAACTGGCTGGCGTGGGCGAACAGGCCGTCGAACTTGCGCTGCACGAAGCCGGTGACGTCCTCCACGTGGTCCGCCTCGTCCGCCTCGTAGAGCAGCAGCGCCGAGGGGCGGTGCGGCTCGAGGTTCTGCTCGGGGACGAACAGCGGGTCCCGGGCGGCGACGATGCCCTCCACCGTGAGCAGGCCGGCGTGGCGGTGGTCCGGGTGGAGCCGATAGCGCTTCCACGGGTCGTGGCCGATGACGACGTCGGGCTTGAAACGGCGGATCCAGTACGCCACCTCCCACCGCTGCCGCAGACCGGAGTCCAGCTCGCCGTCGGTCCAGCCGAGGAAGACGACCTCGCCGGTGGCGCCCAGGGCGGCCGCCGCCTGGCGCTGCTCCTGCTGGCGCAGCATCACCAGCTCCGCCGGGTCCTGGCCCGGGTCCCAGGTGCCCTTCGAGCCGTCGGTGCAGACCAGGTGGTGGACCACCGCGCCGGAGGCCGCCCACTTGGCCAGCGTGGCCCCGCAGCCGAACTCGATGTCGTCGGGGTGGGCGCCGATGGCCAGCACCACCGCCGGCGTCGGCAGGTTGCAGGATACGGTGGCCGCCACCGAGCCGAACACGACCGGCGCCGTCGTGCCGTCATCGACGACGGTGGGGTCGGGCCGGCTCGGGGCGGCGGGCGGGCTCGGGGACGCGGTCTCGCTCACGGCGGCCAGCCTAAACGGCGGGCGGGTGCAGACCGCCGGGTGCCTCGGCCAGCAGCTCGGGCCGGCGGGCCACGGCATCGTCGAGATCGGCCGGGACGTCGACGTCGAAACCGAGCCGTGCGTCGCGCACCACCCGCAGCCCCAGCCCGAGCCGGCGGGCCTCGGCGGCGTGGCGGCGGAAGCTGCCTGCTCCGTAGGCGAAGCGGAACGCCACGCCGGTCGGTACCACGATCACGTTGGTGCCGTCCTCCCGCCGGTCCGGCACGATGGTGACCCCGTCGAACCAGTCGAGCCCGGTGAACGACGTCGCCAGGGGGAGATCGGAGTGCGCGACGAGGACCCGCCGGAACCCCTGCTCGGCCAGCGCCGCGACACCGTCGCGCACCGCCTGGTCCAGGCCGCGTCCCGGCCGCCACAGCACCGTCGCCCCCGCGTCGCTCGCCCAGGTGGCGACGGCGTCGTCGTCGCACACCACGAAGCAGGGCAGCGGGGCGGCGGCGTGCACCACCACGGTGGCCATCCGGCGGGCCAGCACCACCCGGGGGGCGGGGGCCAGGGCGGGGGCGAGGCGGCCCTTGGCCGCGTCGAACGCCTTGACGGGCACCAGCACGGCCACCCTCTCGACGAACGGCGATGGCCCGGACACGGGCGCAGTCTAGGGATCCGCCGCCCCCCGCCCCTCCGGCGCACCCTGGAGCACCGTCGGCGCGGGAAGCTCGGCGCGCCGTGGCCGCACGCCGTAGGTTGTGTGCCATGAACATCCGGGTCGTCGTCCTCGGCGCAGGCACATGGGGCACCACGATGGCCACGCTGGCGTCGCGCAACGCCGGCACGGTGCTGTGGGCCCGCCGCCCCGAGGTCGTCGACGAGGTGAACACCACCCGCCGCAACGCCCACTACCTGCCCGGAGTCGCCCTCAGCGACACCCTCCGCGCCACCGCCTCGTTGGAGGAGGCGGTTGCCGGTGCCGATGTGGTGGTCATGGCGGTGCCGTCCTACGCATTCCGGCAGGTGCTCGAGGCCGCCGCCCTCTACGTGCGCCCCTGGGTGCCGGTGATCAGCCTGGCCAAGGGCTTCGAGCAGGGCACCAACCTGCGCATGACCGAGGTGATCAACGAGGTGCTGCCCGGTCACCCCGCGGGGGTGCTCACCGGGCCCAACCTCGCCCAGGAGATCGTGGCCGGCCATGCCGCCGCCTCGGTGGTGGCCATGCGCGAGCCGCACGTGGCCGAGGTCCTGCAACGGGTGTTCGCCTCGGACCTGTTCCGCGTCTACACCAACAGCGACGTGGTGGGTTGCGAGGTCGCCGGCCCGCTCAAGAACGTCATCGCCATCGCCTCGGGCATCGCCGACGGGCTCGAGACCGGCGACAGCACCCGCGCCGCGGTCATCACCCGTGGTGTCGCCGAGCTGACCCGGTTCGGGGTGGCCATGGGCGGCCGGCCGGAGACCTTCGCCGGCCTGGCCGGGATGGGCGACCTCATCGCCACCTGCATCAACCCCGAGAGCCGCAACCGGTGGTTCGGTGAGCAGCTCGGTCGGGGCCGGCCGCTGGCCGAGGTGCGCGCCGGGCTGGGCTACGCGGTGGAGGGCGTGCACGCGGCCGGGGTCATCATGCAGCTCGCCGCGCAGCACGGGCTCGACCTGCCCATCTGCGCCGAGATGGACGCGGTGCTCAACCGCGGTCGCTCGCCGCACGAGGCCTACCGCGGCCTGCTGCGCCGCTCCGCCAACCCGGCCGTGCTGAGCCGGTGACCCGGCTCGGGGTGCTCGGCGGCCGGTGCGCCGCCTCGATCGACGCGTTCGGTTCGGTCCAGCTGCACGGTGAACGGTTCTCCTGGTGGGTGGGCGCCGGCGACGCCTGGCACCGTCCGGCCGAGGAGGTGGCGGTGCGCCAGTCGCTTCGGCGCGGCGCCCCGGTGGTGGACACCGCCTGGCGGGTGGCCGGCGGGGACCTGCGCACCGAGTCCTACGGGGCGATGGTCGGTGGCCGGGAGTGGATCGTGGTCGAGGTCCACAACGACAGCAGGGTGCCGGTGACGCTGGCGCTCGTGCTCGAGCGCACCGCCGGCGGACCCGCGCCCTGGACGCTCGAGGGCACGGCCCTGCGCCGCGCCGGCGCCGCGGCCCCGCTGTTGGTGAGCGGTCGCCCCGCCGACGCCTGCTGCGACGCCGACGACGCCGACGCGCTGCTCGAACGGTTGCGCGCCGGGGACACGACGCTGTTCGATCCCGCCACCGGAGCCGCCGGCGCGCGGGCGGCGGGCGCGGGCCGGTGTGCGGCGGTGGTGTTCGCCCTGACCCACGCCGGTTCGCTGCGGGTCCTGCTGTCCCCGGTCGGCCCCTCGGCGCACGCCGCCGAGCCCGCACCGCCCGCCGGTGCGGCACCCACCCCGGCCGACGTGGCGCGGGCGCCCGGTGGCGATGCGGTGGTGCGGGGCTGGTTGCAGCAGCTCGGCGCGGTCGGCCGGTTCGATCTGGGCGATGACGCGGCCGAGGCCGACGCCACCCGGCGGCGGGCCCAGCTGCTGCTGGGTGCGGCCGTGGCGCCGCAGCCTGCCGGTGCCGGCGTGGGTGTCGATGCCGTGCTCGACGCCTCCGCCCTGGCCTGGTTCGGTCACCCGGTGGAGGCGCTCGCCCGGCTCGACGCCGTGCTCGGCTCCCTTCGCCCTGCGCTCGATGCCGCGGTGGCCCAGCGGGTGCTCGTCGCCATGGCCGACGTGGTGCGCTGCTCGCCCGAGGCCCCGGCGCTCGCGCCGCTGCTGCTGCCCGGTGCGCTGGACCTCGCCGCCTGGGCCTCGTCGGCTCGGGGGGAGGACCCGGTGGCGCGCTGGGCGTTGCACGAGCTCGCCGTGCGGGCCGGTACGCCCCCTGCGGACGGCGCCGTCGCCCCCGGGGGCGCTCCCGCCGCCGTGCGCCGCGCCGCCCCGAAACATACTGAAGGGTATGGGCTGTTGGTGCAGCGCGCGGTCCTGCTCGATGACGACGAGCCGGGTGTCGTCGACCTGTTGCCTGGCTGGCGGGCGGCCTGGCGGGGACGGCCGGTGGACGTGCACGGCCTGCCCACCGCAGCGGGAACGTTGTCCTTCGCCATCCGCTGGCACGGCAGCCGGCCGGCGCTGCTGTGGCAGCTCGACCGGACACCCGGCGCGCCGGCCGAGGTGGTGCTGCGGGCCCCCGCCCTCGATCCCGGGTTCTCGTCGGCCCGGCCCAGCGGCGAGGCGCTGCTGGCCGAACCCGTCTCGTCCCCGGGCTGAGCGCTCGACCGCGGCCCCGTCCGTTCCTGTTGCTTCCCCTGCGTCCCGTCGCTCGCGAGACCATACCGGAAGGTACGGACGGGGCTCCACTAGAGTCGGGCGGCGATGGCTGTCAGCTCGGCTCCGCGGTTGCGCAAGGCGTTGAAGGGCAAGGCGCCCAGCCTCAGCGTCGAGCGGGAGCTGTGGGCGGCGGGAGACGAGATCATCGTCGGGGTGGACGAGGTCGGTCGTGGATCGTGGGCCGGCCCGCTCAGCATCGGTGCCGCCGTCCTGCCCCGCGATCGCCGGGTGCTGAAGGTGCGGGACTCGAAGCTGCTCACCGAGGCCGAGCGCGAGGCGCTCTTCGATCGGATCGCGTCCTGGTGCACCGTCTGGTCGGTCGGCCACGTCAGCCCGCAGGAGTGCGATGAGCTCGGCATGTCCGCCGCTCAGAAGCTGGCCGCCCGGCGGGCCATCGACGGGCTGGGCGTCACCCCCGACCGGGTGCTGATCGACGGCAACTGGGACTTCGTGGGTGGGGGCCGGACCCGGCGCATCGTCAAGGGCGACGCCACCTGCCTGTCCATCGCGGCGGCGTCGATCCTGGCCAAGGTGACCCGGGACCGGCTGATGCGGGCCGAGGCGGCGCACTTCCCGGGCTTCGACTTCGAGCTCAACAAGGGCTATCCCTGCCCCCGCCACAAGCTGGCGTTGAAGGCCTACGGGCCGACCACCATCCACCGGCGCACGTGGGTGTTCATGGAGCACCTGCCGTGGAGCGGCATCAAGCGCACCCCGCCGGCCGGCGCTCAGCCCACCCTGTTCTGACCGTCCCTGCTCGGCCGCTGCTCGGAGCCTGCGGTCAGCGGCCCATGATGCCGTTGCGGGGGATGTCCTTGAAGGCGCTGACGGTATCCACGCCCGGCTCCTTGGGTAGGCCGAGGACCCGCTCGCCCACGATGTTGCGCAGCGTCTCGTCCGAGCCGCCGGCGATGGCCATCGCCGGCATGCCCAGCACGTAGGCGGACCAGGAGTAGGTGCCCCACTCGCCGGTGTCGGCGATGAGGCGCGGCCCCAGCACGCGGGACACGAATGCTGACGTCTTGCGCATGTTCTCGGTCAGGGCGAGCTTGGCGATGGACAGCTCGGGGCCCGGCAGCCCACCGGCCTTGATGCGGTCCATGGCCCGCTGGCTGGTGTAGCCCAGCACCTTCAGCTCGACAAAGAGCTGCATCAGCTCTTGGCGCACGACCGCGTCGCCTTCGAGGTCGAAGTGGCGGACCATCTCCTGTAGACGGGCGAACCCGCCGCCCCCGCCCCCGCCGCCGGCGCCGATGGAGGCCCGCTCGTTCATCAGCGTGGTGAGCGCCACCCGCCAGCCGTCGTTGATCTCGCCGAGCCGCTTGTCGTCGTGGACGCGGTACTCGTTGAAGAACACCTCGTTGAACTCCGCCCCGCCGGTCATCTGGCGAAGCGGGCGGACCTCGATGTTCGGGTCGTGCATGTCGACCACGAAGCAGGTGAGGCCCTTGTGCTTGGGCAGGGTCGGATCGGTGCGGCACACGACCTCGCCGATGTCGGAGTAGTGCGCGCCGGAGGTCCACACCTTCTGCCCGGAGATGACCCACTCGTCGCCGTCGCGCTCGGCCCTGGTCTGCAGGCCGGCGAGGTCGGAGCCGGCCACCGGTTCGGAGAACAGCTGGCAGGCGATGATGTCGCCGCGCCACAGCTTGGGCAGCACGTCGTCCTTGACCGCGGGTTGGGCGTGGTCGTTGATGGTGGGGGCGACCATGCCGAGGCCGATCCCGAAGAAGGACTGCAGCGGGATGTCGTAGCGGGCCTCGAGCTCGTTGTAGCGCCGCTCGAAGGCGTGGGGCAGCTCCCGGCCGCCGTAGCGCATCGGTCCGGTGATCCAGCCGAAGCCGGCGTCGTAGCGCTTGGCCCGCCACGCCTTGGCCTCGGCGATCTGGCCCGCTTCCTCGGCGCGGTCGGGTTCGCGGAACAGCCCCGGGCTGTCCGGGCCCTCGCCCCACACGAACGCCTGCTGCTCAGCCTTGCGCGGCGCGTTGGCGTCGAGGAACGCGGTCACCTCCGCCGTGAACTGCTCGAGTGTGATGTCGGCCACGATTGCTGCCCCCAACGGTCCGCTGAACACGGTCAAGGTAGCGGCCGCGTGTACGTTGCGCCCATGGCCGGCTTCGTCGATGCCTCACCCGCCCGCTTCCGTCACCCCGCCGTGCTGGCCTTCGGTGCGTGGAATGCGGCGATCTGGCTCACCCGCATCCGCAACATCGCCCAGGACGAGTCGCTCGACGCGGCGGGCAAGGCGATGTGGCTGGTGCCCGCCGTCGTGTTCGGGGTGGGCGGGGTGGTGGCGCTGGCCGCCTGGTGGAAGGGCAACCCCGCCCTGGCCCGCCCGCTGGCCGCGGTGATCCTGGCCGTGCTGCTCTACTGGCCGATCCGGACCGTGTTCATCCTCTTCGACGGTCGGTCCTTCGGCTTCCGCATGGTCCACGTTGTGCTCTCGGTGGTGTCGGTGGGGCTGGCGCTGGCGGCCGGGAAGCGGCTGATGCGCACCAACCTGATCCCGCGCGGCGCGTACCGATAGGCTGCGGTCGCTATGGGACAGCCCGTTTCGGTCATCGAGAAACCAACCGGACGCGCCGGTGTGCTGCGCTTCGAAACCAACCGGAACCTGACCGGGATGGGCCACGAGCGCTACTACCCGGACAAGGCCATCACGGGGGACCGTCCACCGGACGTGTTGGCCAAGCGCCTGTTCGAACGCGGCGGCGTGGCGTCGATCCACGTGTACGGCGGCGTGATCACCGTGGAGCTCGCCGCGCCGGACGACAGCGGCATCAAGCAGATCATCGAGGACCTCTACGTCTACTACCGGCCGGAGACGGCCGGCACGGCGGACGCCCCCGCCGCCGGCTGATCGGGCTGATCGGCTGCGGGTGGGCGACGTCGTCCGTTCGCGGCGAATCGGTGCCGATTCGTCAGGAATCGCCGAGCCGGGCCGGAACCGAACACTCGTTCGCTAAGATGATCGGGTGGCCGATCGCGCAGCCGCCGCTCGCATCCTGCAGGAACGGGTCCGTCCCGTCGCCCTGGCCAAGGAACGCGTCCTGGAGGCCCCGGCCGCGCTGGCGCCGATGCTGCCCCAACGCGGGTTGCAGCGGGGCACGGTGGTGGCCACCGGTGGGGTCGCCACCTCACTGGCGCTGGCCCTGATCGGTCCGGCCACCGCCTCGGGATCGTGGGCGGCGCTGGTGGGGCTCGAACGGGTCGGGCTCGCCGCCGCCGAGGAGCTCGGGGTGTCGCTCGAACGGGTCCTGCTCGTCGGTCCGGTGCCCGCCGGGCAGTGGGCGGCCACCGTGGTGGCGGTGGCCGAGTCGGTCGATCTCGTGCTGGTCGCGCCACCGGCCGCCTCGGTGTCTCCCGGGACGGCCCGCCGGGTGACGGCCCGGGTCCGTGAGCAGGGCTCGGTGCTGGTGCAGGTCGGGTGGCCATCCGGTCGCTGGCCGGAGCGAACCGCCCTCGAGCTGCACGCCCAGCCGCTCGGTTGGCACGGCATCGGCGTCGGGCACGGCCACCTGCAGGGCCGTCAGGTGGAGCTGCGCGTCAGTGGCCGGCACGGGGCCGATCGCGGGCTGCGGTCGCGGTTCTGGTTGCCCGATGCCGATGGTCGCTTCGCCCCCGTCGAACAGGCGCAGCCCGCGGCGCTCGGCCGGCGCAGCGCGGACGAGGACGGCCGGGGCCGTCCCGGACCACTCCTGGCCCTGGTCCGCGAGCCCGCCTAGCCGGTGACCGCCTTCGCCATGGGAACGGTCACCCGTACGTTGGTCATCTGGTGTCCTGACTGGCCGGTGCTCGCCCTCGGTCATCGTCGCGAGGTGCCGGCGGCGGTCCTGGTGGGCAACCGGGTGCTCGCCGCCACCGCCGCCGCCAGGGCCGACGGTGTGGCGGCGGGCATGCGCCGCCGCGACGCCCAGGCCCGCTGCCCGCAGCTCACCGTCGTCGAACGAGACCTCGACCGGGAGGCGCGCGCCTTCGAGCCGGTGGCCGCGGTGGCGAGCGCGTTCACGCCCTGGGTCGAACTGTCCTGGCCCGGGAGCTGTGCGTTCCCCACCAGAGGACCGTCGCGCTACTTCGGTGGCGATGAGGCGCTGGTGGCCCGGGTGCGCGATGCCGTCGATGAGGCGGTGCCCGATCAGGCCGGGCTGGTGCGCGTGGGCGTGGCCGACGGCCTGTTCGCCGCCCGTCTCGCCGCCCGGGCCGGCGGCACCCGCCGGGGCGTGTTGGTGGAGCCCGGCACGACCCCGGCGTTCCTGGCCCCGCTGCCGTTGTCGGTGCTCGATCGCCCGGCGCTGGTCGACGTGCTCGACCGCCTGGGCCTGCGCACCATGGGGGATCTCGCCGCCCTGCCCGCCGCCGACGTGCTCGGTCGCTTCGGGGAGGAGGGCCGCCACGCCCACCGCCTGGCCATCGGGCTCGACGAGCAGCCGATCGATGCCCGCTCTGCACCCGCGGACCTGTCGGTCAGCACGGAGCTGGACCCGCCCATCGAGCGCATCGACCAGGCCGCCTTCGCGGCCAAGTCCCTGGCCGACCGGCTGAGCGAGCAGCTCGACGGGGCCGGCTGGTCCTGCCTTCGCCTGGCGGTGGAGGCCGAGACCGAGCACGGCGAGCGGCTGCTGCGCCTGTGGCGCCACGACGGAGCGCTCACCCCGGGGGCGATGGCCGAGCGGGTTCGCTGGCAGCTCGAAGGTTGGCTGAGCACCTCCCCGGGCCGGCAGCCGACCGGAGGGCTGACCCGGCTGGCGTTGGTGCCCGATCAGGTCGTGCCCGCCCGCGGTCGCCAGCTCGGGTTCTGGGGAGGTCAGACCGAGGCGGCGGCGCGGGCGGCGCGGGCGGCGGGCCGGGTGGCCGCCCTGCTCGGCCCCGACGCGGTGCGGGTGGTGCAGCGGCGCGGGGGCCGTCAGCCCGGCGAGCAGTTCGCCCTGCTGGCGGCCACCGCGGTGGACCTGGTGGAGCGGGCGGACGCCACCGGGTTGCCGGCGGCGGCGGGGGCGGATGCTCCCTGGCCGGGGCGCTTGCCGCCACCGTCGCCGTCGGTGCTGTGGGGCGGTTCGGGGCCGCGAGGTGAGGGTGAGCGGGTGGCGGCGCAGGTGCTCGACGCCGACGGTGGCGGGGTGGGGGTCACCGGTCGGGGCGAGTTGACCGCGCCACCGGCGGTACTGGTGCTCGACGGCGCCGCTGTGGCCGGCGGGGTCCGTGGCCCCCGCCCGGTGGTGGCCTGGGCGGGGCCGTGGCCGCTGCAGGAGCGGTGGTGGGATCCGGCGCAGCGTCGTCGCCTGGCCCGTCTGCAGCTGGTGCTCGACGACGACTCGGCCTGGCTGATGGTGCTCGAAGGGGGATGCTGGTGGGCGGTGGCCACCTATGACTGATCGATCCGTATCGGGCGGCTCGAGGCCCGATCCGCCCGGTACGCGTGTGACCAGCGCTCGCGCTCCGTACCGTTTGGGTCATGAGCGATGCGCCCAGCAACTGGCCGGCTCCCGGTGGGCCGGTCCCGCCCCCCGGTTACGGGGTGCCGGGCCAGCCCGGCCAGTACCCGGGGCCGGGTCAGTTCCCGGGGCCGGGTCAGCCCGGGCAGCATCCAGCTCCGCCGGGGCCCTACCCGGAGCCGGGACCGTACGGGGGCCGACCCGGGCCGGGTCCGGGTTACGGCGCGCCGACGTATGGGCCGCCGACGTACGGGCCGCCGCCCGCCAAGTCCAAGAAGAAGGGCTGCCTCATCGCCGCCGGCATCTTCGCCGTCATCGTGCTGCTCGGCATCGGCGGGTGTGCGGTCGCGCTGCGGGCCGGGTTCCGCACGCTGACCGCACCGGTCGATGCGTCGAACCGGTGGCTCGATGCCATCGACGAGCGCGATGACGACGAGGTGCAACGCCTGACCTGCCCGTCGCTGCGCAACGACCTCGACCAGGTCGCCCGCCTGCTCGAGCGCACCGACTGGGACGGCAGCCAGGATCTCGACAGCAGCGAGATCGTCAACGCCCGTGCGTCGGTGAGTGGGACGGTCGGGACGCCGGGGGGTGACGTGTCGATCACGCTGAGCCTGGCGCGGGCCACGGGTGACCGCGGCCACCGCGGCTGGTGCGTCGACGGCGTCACGATCGTCTGAGCCTGCCTGACGGCGCGCCCGGGCGGGCTTGGCGCGCCCGGCGGGGTCGTTGGCCTGCAGGCCCGACGTGGGGATGTGGTCCTAGAGCGCGCTGGGTGGCTACAGGTTACGTCTACGTGGCGACTGACGAGCGTCGGGGTCACCACGCTTCGGGAGTTCGGACAGCGTCGGCCATCGGCATCGTCGCCACGATGCCGGTGCCGACGCGGCCCGCCGGGCGAGGGTGGTGCAACGTCTCGACGGCGACGGATCAGCCGTTCCGGGCGCCGAGGAGCCGACCCGGGATCCGCACCAGGACGAGGTAGGTGCCGTCGATCGGGATCGATCCGAAGGTGCGCGAGTCCGCCCTGGTGGCATCGGCGTTGTCCGACAGCACCCACATGGTGGCGTCGGGCCGCACGGCGTCGACCCGCTTGACCAGCCAGGTGCCCGGGCGGTGGGGATGTTCGAACAGGCGCCGTTGGCCGGCTCGGGCCCACCTCGCCCGCACCGCGATCAGGCCGTCGCCATCGCGCAGGGCGGGCTCCATCGAACGGCCCTCGACGACGAAGCGGCGGATGCGCCGGGATCGATTGCGAGGTGACCGCACTCGTGGCAGCGTAGGGCCCGCAACTAGCCTCGGCAGGCATCTCTCAGGACCATCCCTCAAGCAACAGGAGACCCCTATGCTGAACAAGCTGTTCTCGGGCGCCGACCGGGCCCTCGCCCATTGCGACCTGTACTGCGGCGTGTACGACCCGGCGCAGGCCAAGATCGAGGCGCTCTCGTGCCTGAAGACGATCAACAAGTACCACGACTCGACCGACGAGCACTTTCGGACGCGCTGCGTCATCGTCAAGGAGGAGCGGGCCGAGGAGGCCAAGCACCACCTGATGGTCCTGTGGGCGGACTTCTTCGCTCCGGCGCACTTCGAGCAGTTCCCGCAGCTCCACGATCTGTTCTGGAAGGCCTGCCACCAGTGCGGCGAGGTCAAGAAGTCCACCGATGCCGCCGTGGCCCAGCAGCTCATCGCGTACATCGACGAGATCGCCGCCATCTTCTGGCAGACCGACAAGGGCAAGGACATGGGGGTCTACCCCCCGAGCTGAGCTCCATCACGCCGGCACCGCTGCGTGCTGAAGACGAGCCGCCGGCCTGCGCCGGCGGCTCGTTCGCGTCTGGAGCATTGTCATGGACAATCAGGATGTGTCGCCATGTCTGGAGCGTTCGGAGGGGACGTATGGCGTCGCAGTCGTGGCTACGCCCGGTCCACTCCGCCGGTGAAGCATGCCGGTGAACCTCGAGGCGGGCACCGCGGGGATCCGATCCGGGACGTTGCCATCGAACGCTTGTTCTGCGATCATGTGTTCGATGGGCTTTGACAACCCTTCCGTCCCGTGGTCGGAGATCGAGCGGCGCCTGTCGGACGGTCGCGCCGCCGGGCCGGGCCACGGCCGCTTCGCCCCCGCCGACGGGGGGGACAGCCCGGCCTGGTCCCGCAAGCGGGCGCCGTACCGCCCCGGCCCTCCCACCGCGTCGTCGCCCGGCCCGACCTCGGACACCCCGTACGCGGAGTTGCACTGCCACTCCAACTTCTCCTTCC
This sequence comes from Acidimicrobiales bacterium, assembly GCA_020846295.1. Taxonomy (GTDB): domain Bacteria; phylum Actinomycetota; class Acidimicrobiia; order Acidimicrobiales; family CAIXPF01; genus CAIXPF01. The sequence goes on along the minus strand of JADLEF010000230.1, from coordinate 17,979 downwards.
TCGACGGCGCCTCCCATCCCGAGGAGCTGGTCGAGGAGGCGGCCCGGTTGGGCCTGCGGGCGCTCGCCCTCACCGACCACAACGGCTTCTACGGGGTGGTCCGCTTCGCCGAGGCGGCCCGGGCCCACGGCCTGCCCACCGTGTTCGGCGCCGAACTGACCCTGGACATGACCCGCCCGTCGGCCGGTGAGGACGACCCGGCCGGTCAGCACCTGCTGGTCCTGGCCCGCAACCCGCGGGGCTATGCCGCACTGGCCCGGGCCATCACCACCGCCCAGCTGGCCGGACGGAAGGCCACCCCCCGCATCGGTCTCGCACAGCTGGCCGAGATCGGGGACGCCGGTGGGGGAGCGGGGGACTGGGTCGTGCTCACCGGCTGTCGCAAGAGCCCGGTGCAGCGGGCGCTCGCCTCCGACGGCCCGGCCGCCGCCGGGGAGGAGCTGGCCCGTCTGACCGACGCCTTCGGGCGTGACAACGTGTTCGCCGAGCTGTGGGACCACGGCGACCCGCTCGACAGCGTGCGCAACGACGCGCTGGTCCGGCTGGCGGACGGCTTCGGTCTCGACGTGGTGGCCACCAACAACGTGCACTACGCCACCCCGACCCGACGGCCGTTGGCCACTGCGCTGGCCGCGGTGCGGGCCCGGCGCGGCCTCGACGAGCTCGACGGCTGGTTGCCTGCCTGCAGCAGCGCCCACCTCCGCTCCGGTGCCGAGCAGGCCCGCCGCTTCGCCCGCTACCCCGGGGTGGTGCAGCGAGCGGCGGAGCTCGCCGCCGCCTGTGCGTTCGACCTGTCCCTGGTCGCGCCCCGCCTACCGGACTTCCCGGTGCCGGCCGGCCACAGCGAGATGACGTGGCTGCGGGCGCTGGTGGAGCGGGGGGCGACCGCCCGGTACGGTCCCCGAGCCGCCCACACCGGGGCGGAGCGCAGCGTCTACGCCCAGATCGACCACGAGCTCGCCCTCATCGAGGAGCTGGACTTCCCCGGCTACTTCCTCACGGTGTTCGACATCGTGGAGTTCTGCCGCAAGGCGGACATCTACTGCCAGGGCCGGGGCTCGGCGGCCAACAGCGTGGTCTGCTATGTGCTCGGCATCACCAAGGCCGACGCCCATGAGCTGGGGCTGCTCTTCGAGCGGTTCCTGTCCCCGGAGCGCGACGGCCCGCCCGACATCGACCTCGACATCGAGTCCGACCGCCGGGAGGAGGTCATCCAGTACGTCTACGAGCGCTACGGCCGCGAGCGCACCGCCCAGGTGGCCAACGTGATCACCTACCGGGCCAAGTCCTCGGTGCGGGACATGGCCAAGGCGCTGGGCTTCGCCCCCGGCCAGCAGGACGCCTGGTCCAAGCAGGTGGACCGCTGGTCCAGCGTGGGCGATCACGCCACCTCGACCGATCAGCACGGCAAGCCCGATCACGACGTGCCCGAGGCGGTGCTGGCCCTCGCCCGGCAGGTCGAGCACTTCCCGCGCCACCTCGGGATCCACTCCGGCGGCATGGTCATCTGCGACCGGCCGGTGATCGAGGTGTGCCCGGTGGAGTGGGCGACCAAGGCGGACCGCTCGGTGCTGCAGTGGGACAAGGACGACTGCGCCGCGGTCGGCCTGGTGAAGTTCGATCTGCTGGGCCTGGGCATGTTGAGCGCGCTGCACTACGCCATCGACCTCATCGCCGAGGCGGAGGGCGTCGCCATCGATCTGGCCGCCATCCCCCAGGAGGACGCGGTGTACGACATGCTGTGCCGGGCCGACTCGATCGGTGTGTTCCAGGTGGAGTCGCGGGCCCAGATGGCCACCCTGCCCCGTTTGCGGCCTCGCAGGTTCTACGACCTGGTGGTCGAGGTCGCCCTGATCCGCCCCGGGCCCATCCAGGGCGGTTCCGTCCACCCGTTCATCCGCCGCCGCAACGGTCTGGAGGAACCGACGTACCTCCATCCGTTGCTGAAGCCTTCACTGGAGAAGACGCTGGGGGTGCCGCTGTTCCAGGAGCAGTTGATGCAGATCGCCATGGATGTGGGCGGCTTAAGTCCGGCCGAGGCGGACCAGCTGCGCCAGGCGATGGGCTCCAAGCGGAGCCGCGAGCGCATGGAGGCAGTGCACCGGCGCTTCTTCGACGGCGCCGCCGAGCGCGGCGTCACCGGCGACATCGCCGAGGAGATCTGGTTGAAGTTGGCCGCCTTCGCCAACTACGGCTTCCCGGAGAGCCATTCGGTGAGCTTCGCCTACCTGGTGTACGCATCGGCGTGGATCAAGCACCACCACCCGGCGGCGTTCTGCGCCGCGCTGCTCAACGCTCAGCCGATGGGCTTCTACAGCCCGCACTCGCTGGTGCAGGATGCACGCCGTCACGGGGTGGTGGTCCACACCCCCGACGTCAACGCCTCGGCCGCAGCGGCGACCCTCGAACCGTGCGAGGGCTCGACCGGCGGGGTCGCCGTACGGCTCGGTGTCTCCTCGGTCCGTTCACTGGGCGACGAACTGGCCGATCGCATCGCCACCGGCCGCCCCTACCGGGACATGGAGGATCTGCGCCGCCGCACCGGGGCCGGTCTGCCGGCGCTGGAGGCGCTGGCCACCGCGGGGGCGTTCGGCTGCTTCGGGTTGAGCCGCCGGGCCGCGCTGTGGTCGGCGGGGGCGGTGGCCCAGAGCGGCGCCGGGCGGCTGGCCGGGATCGTCACCGGGGTCCGCGCCCCGCAGCTGCCGGGCTTCAGCGAGCAGGAGGAGGCACTGGCCGATCTGTGGGCCACCGGGGTCAGCCCCGACGGTCACCCCACCCGGTTCCACCGGGCCGAGGTGGCGGCGTTGGGGGTGGTGTCCGCCGAGGGGCTTCGCTCGGTGCGCCACCGGGCCAAGGTGCAGGTGGCCGGCGTGGTGACCCACCGCCAGCGCCCCGCGACGGCGGGCGGGACGACGTTCCTGAACCTGGAGGACGAGACCGGCCTGATCAACGTGGTGGTGTCCAAGGGCTGTTGGGCCCGGCACCGTCGCCTCGCCCGCGGGGCGCCGGCGCTGCTGGTGAAGGGTCGCCTCGAGCGCGGCGACGGCGACGTGCTGAACGTCATCGCCGAACGCCTCGAACCGATGGCCGCAGCGGTGGGGGAGCTGCGATCGAGGGACTTCCGCTAGGTGTCTCAGGTGGGCTGGATCAGGAACCAGCCCCGAACGGTGGTCCCGTCGGCGCGGTCGGCCTGGAACTCGCAGCGGTAGGTCTGCGTCGCGCCCTGCGGTCGCACCACAACCGGGTCACCGCTGCCGCTGAACTCGAAGGTGCCGGTGTCGCAGAGACCGTAGAGCAGGGTGGCGGCCTCGGCGTCGGCCAACACGGTCAGCGTCCTGGAGCCTGCCCTGGGCACGGCGAACGTACCGAGGTCCACGTCGAGCGGGATGACCACGTCGGACGACGGCCGGTAGGGCTCGGTGGTCGTGGTGGTCTCCGGCGCCGCACTGGTCGGTGTGGGCTCGGGAGCGGGGTCGGTTGCCGGGGGACCGGCCTCGGAGGTCGGCGTCGGCTCGTCGCCGGCGGTGACGACCGGCTCGGGGTTCGTCGTCGGCGTGGTGGTGGGCGCCGGATCGCTCGGCACGGTGGTGTCGGGTGCGGCGGGGGGCGCGGCCGTCACGGTGGTGGTCGGTTCGACGACGGTGTCGAGAGCGACCTCGGTCGTCTCCGCCGGACCCACCACGTCGCGCGAGGTGGTGACCGGCAGCAGGCCGGTGCTGACGCCGGCGGTCACCGCACCGGCGGCGGCGACGGCGGCGGCGTTCGCCAGCGGTGCGGTCCCCAGGATCGGGACGTTGGCCAGCCACGCCAGCGGGCCGGTCGAGCGCTGCAGGCGCCCGATGGACACCGACAGGAACGCTCGGACCACCACCGGATCGAAGTGGGTCCCGGCACAGCGGGTCAGCTCGGTGCGCGCCACCACGGAATCGAGCGGCTTCTTGTAGGAGCGGGCCGCGGTCATCACGTCGTAGGCGTCGGCCACCGCCACGATCCTCCCCGCGTAGGAGATCGACGTGCCGGCCAACCGCAACGGATAGCCGTTGCCGTCGTACTTCTCGTGGTGCTGGCCGGTGGCATCGGTCCACTCACCCAGCCACCAGCGCAGCGGCTCGACCATCCGGGCGCCCTCGGCGGGATGGGCCTTGACGATCTGGAACTCCTCGTCGGTGAGCTTGCCCGGCTTGTTGAGCAGCTCGGGCGGCACGGTGATCTTGCCGATGTCGTGCAGCAACGCGGCCCACTGCAGCCGATCGAGGTCCTCGGGCGGCAGGCGGAGCTCGTTGCCGATCAGCACGGAGTAGGCCCGCACCCGCTCGCAGTGCCCCCGGGTGCGGCGATCGTGGTTGTGCAACGCGGCGACCAGGCGGGCGAGCTCGGCCGTCGCCTGGGCCGGCGTGCTGCGCCCCGCCGTCGCCGGGGCGCGACGGGCCAGGATGCCGGGGCCGCGCTCGGGGTCTGGCGTGGGCTGACCGCGTTCGAGGTGACGGCTGTTGCCGTTGCGCAGGACCACGCCGAAGCGCGACGGGGCCGCATCGGGGAACGAGAGCGAGAGGCGCAGCAGGGCGGCGAGGGGCAGCAGGCGGCGGGCCAGCCGCTCGGTGGCGAGCAGCACCACCGTGCCGAGCAGCAACAACCCGGCGGACCACAGCACCGCGGGCCACAGCCCGTGCGGTCGCACCAGCGTCCGGCTGGCGACGAGCACGCTGCCGGAGGACGCCAGCACCGGCGTCGCCCAGGCCACGACGCGCACCAGGCGCGCCAGGTACGGGCGTCGCTCCCACCGGCTGGCCGGGGTCCCACCGCTCGATCGCGTCTCCACCGATACGGACTATCGGCACCGCACCGATGCGCTACATCCACCGTTGTTGGGATTGGGAGCACGGGCCCGCCTCGTTCCCCATCGCAGGGGAGCGGGGCGGGGGCCGCGGGCGGCCAGCCCGGAGGCCGCCCGCGCCCGATGGCGCCGAGTAGTGTGCGCTGGGGCTGGAGGGCAGACGCCGCAACCTGCGCACGATGTTGACCGAGGCCAAGGACACCTCGGAGCTCATGGTCGACCTCGCCTATGCGGCGCTGTACTTCGGTGACCCGGACATGGCCGAAGAGGTCGACGAGCTGAACGAGGACCTGCAGCTGCTGGCCTCGGACATGCGGGCCACGTGCGTGCTCGGCGCCCGCAACCTCAAGGAGGCCGAAGCGATGGCCTCGGTGCTGCAGGTGATCGACTGCATCCAGCGCATCGCCGGGGACGCGGTCGACATCGCCCGCATCGTCACCCACCGGCTGGGCATCCCCCGTGAGCTGGTGGCCGACCTCTCGAACGCCGAGGAGGTGTCGCACCGGGTGCTGGTGCGCGACGGGTCGCACATGGCCCATCGGCCGCTCGAGGGTCTCGAGCTGCCCACCGTCACCGGCATGCGGGTCACCGCGGTGCGCCGCGGCCGGGACTGGATCACCGACGACATCGACGGGGACCTGGTGCTGCGGCCCAACGACGTGCTGTTCCTGCACGGTCCCCCGGCCGGCATCACCCGGCTGCGGGAGCTGGCCGGAGCGCCGTACTGGCATCCGCCGCAGCCGGCGCAGGACAACGTGGCGCTGTCCGACCTGGACCGGGCGGTGGACGTGCTGGTCGAGATGAAGAACCTCTCCGAAGTCGCGGTGGGCCTGGCGTACTCGGCGCTGGTGCTGCGCGACCCGTTGCTGGCGGCGGAGGTGAAGCACCTCGAGGACCGCCTCGACGAGATGAAGGACCGCCTCGAGCTGTGGGTGCTGCGCGCCGCGCAGCGGGACCTCGACCCGGGAGCGCTGCGCGGGCTGCTGCACCTCTCCCAGGCGGCCGAGGACCTGGGCGACCAGGCCCAGCAGATGGTGTGGCTGGTCGAGGATCCGGGCGACGAGGTGCACCCCATCCTCGCCATCGCCTTCGGCGAGACCGACGAGGTGGTGTTCCAGCTGCCGGTGTCACCCGGTTCGCAGGCGGACGGTGCGTCGTTGTCCTCCCTCGCCATGGACGTCGAGCCCGGGTTCCAGGTGCTCGCCATCCGGCGGGCCGGCGGGTACCTGTACCGGCCGCGGGGTTCGGTGGTGCTGCTCGCCGGTGACGAGCTGCTGGCGCAGGGTCCCTACGAGGGCCGCGAGGCGCTGGCCAACCTGTTGGGCTGGGGCTTCAACGTGGACGAGGACACCGGCTCGTGGGAGCTGCTCGACAACATGGGCGAGGTCGTGCGCAGCGGCTGAGCCGCCCGCACCGCCCCCTCCCCCCGGAGCCGGCGCAACGCGCGCCGGAGGAGACGAACGACACACATGACGACCGCCGAACTCGGCAGCGACAGCTGGCTGGCCGCCCGCAGCGACGGCGCCCGACCCTACGAGGGCGCCGAGGCCTACCGCATCGACGTCGTGGTCAATGGCGACAAGGTGGGCGACGGGTTCACCTACCACGTGGTGCTCGAGCCGGGCACGCCGCCGCAGTTCCGGGCCGGTGCCGCGCCCGGCGGGGCGTCGGCCACGCTCGAGCTCAGCCGGACCGATGCCGAGGCGGAGGCCCGGGGGGAGCGCAGGCCGGTGATCGGCTACATGCGCGGCAGCACCAAGACCAAGGGTGCGACCCGGCCGCTCTACGAGCTGTTCCGGCTGCTCGAGCAGTAGCGGTCAGCGCAGGCGCCGCTGCGCGTCGCGCAGCTCGCGGTACCCGATCAAGCGGACGCTGTTGAGCACCGTGGTCAGTTCGGCGTCGCCGGTGAGCAACTGGTACTCGGTGACCCGGCGCCTCCACTCGGGATCGAAGGCCCGCAGCTCGCTCGAATCGACGGCCGGGCTCAGGTGGAGCTCGGTCAGGCCGGGTGTGGTGGTGCGCAGCACGTCCAGCAGCGCGGCGCGCGAGCCGGTGGAACGCAGGCTGACCACGCGGTCGGCGTGCAGCACGCCGACCTCGGCGGCGAGGTCCCGCAGCGGGAACTGCACCCGGGACTCGGCCGGCTCATCGGGCAGTCGGATCGGGAGGTCGAACTCCTCGGCCAGCTCCAGGTAGACGTCGTAGAACTCGGGACGCAGCGTCAGCGCGTCGAGGTGGCTGCCCAGGTGGGTGACGTCGATGCCCCAATGGACCGCCCTGGCGACCTGGGCGCGCGCTTCGCGCCGCAGTTCGTCCACGTCGGCGTGGTCCCACAGGTCCTCGACGGTGCGGGGGAACCCGCCGTCGCCGTCGACCAGGGTGGGCGACATGGTGATCGGGCCCCAGCGATAGTGCTCGAACTCCGCGTTGCCCACGATCTGCACGCCGATGTCATCGTGGGCGCGGTAGCGGGTGGCGGCATCACGGGACCACGGGCAGGGCACCAGCAACGATGATGTCGTGGCGACGCCGAGGCGGAGCGCGGCGAGCACCGCCTGGTTGGATGCGTGGCTCATGCCCAGCCCGTCGCAGCAGATGAGCAGCGCCCGGGTCCCGGGCTCCAGTCCGAGGCGTTCCAGCGTCGTCGTCACCGTCGGGGCAGGTTACTGGGCGGCGGCGCCCTTACTGCCCGGCGTCGAACAGCGATGTGGGATCGGCGCAGGCCGACCACAGGCCCGATCCGGCCTGGCGGGCTGTCGCCACCGCGGCCACGAAATCGTCGGCGAAGGTGACGTTGGGCGGGAACGTGAGGGTGTTGGCGTACCCGTCGGCCGCCATGGCCAGGTTCACGAAGAGCCCGTCCGACGGGCGGAACACGTAGGCCAGCAGGCGCCCGTACCGATCCCGCAGCTCGGTGTCGCGGACCAGCTCGACCTCGGTGCCGACCGGCAGCAGCTCGGCGAGGTGGTGGGAGGCCTCGACGCCGTAGCACTCCACCGGTGCGTCGGGCTTGACCGACTCCGGTGTGTCGATGCCGATGAGGCGGACCCGCTCGACGCGGCGGCCGAGCTGCACGTCCACCGTGTCGCCGTCCACCACCTTGCGCACGATGCCGGTTCGGGGCGCGGGGCTCGCCGTCTGCGTCGTGGCGGTCGACGCGCCGGAGGAGGGGGCGGTGCAGCCGACGCTGCACAGGCCCAACAACAGGGCCGCGAGGACGGCCCGGACCGTCATGGGCACGAACGCTCCCGAGGGGTGTCGGTTTGGGGGGCAGCGCTGGCGCTGCGTGGTGGATCCGGCCGGGCGGGGCCCGGGGAGGTACCGGGAACCGACCGGGTGGTCAGATCCGTTCGATGATCGTACCGGTGCCCAGACCGCCGCCACAGCACATCGTGACGAGGCCGTACCGGCCGCCGGTGCGCTCCAGCTCGTGCAGCGCCTTGGTCACGAGGATGGCCCCGGTGCCGCCGAGCGGGTGGCCGAGCGCGATGGCGCCACCGTTCGGGTTGACCTTGGCCATGTCCACGTCCAGCTCCTTGGCCCAGGCGAGGACCACCGACGCGAACGCCTCGTTGATCTCCACGACGTCCATGTCGTCCATGGAGAGGCCGGTGCGCTCGAACATGCGACGGCTGGCGTCGATCGGGCCGGTCAGCATCAACGTGGGGTCGGTGCCCACGAGGCAGGTGTCCACCACGCGGGCGCGGGGCTTGAGGCCGAGCTCATCCGCCTTGGCCCGGGTCATGATGAGCAACGCGCCGGCGCCGTCGGAGATCTGCGAGGAGCTGCCGGCGGTGTGCGCGCCATCGGGCCGGGCGACCGGCTTGAGCTGCTTGAGGTTCTCGAGGGTGGTGTCGCGCATGCCCTCGTCCCGGCTGATGACCTTGGTCGCTCCGGTGGGCTTGCCCTCCGCATCGACCTCGGGCACGGTGACCGGCATGATCTGGGTGCCGTAGCGATCCTCGGCCCACGCAGCGGCGGCCAGCTGCTGCGATCGCAGCCCGAACTGGTCGCAGTCGTCCCGGCTGATCTCCCACTTGTCCGCCAGCCGCTCAGCCGCCTCGAACTGCGAGGTGAACTCGTGCTCGTCGAAGTACGACTTGGGGATGGCCTTGCCCAGGCCGAGCTTCTTGTCGGAGTTCGACCCGATCGGGATGCGGCTCATCGACTCCACCCCGCAGGCCATGGCGACATCCACCACGCCGGCGGCCACGAGGCTGAACGCAACGTTGGTGGCCTGCTGGGAGGAGCCGCACTGGGTGTCCACCGTGGTGGCCGGGGTCTGATCGGGGAGACCGGCGGTCAGCCACGCGGTGCGGGTGACGTTGAAGGACTGCTCGCCCACCTGGCTCACGCAGCCGCCCACCACCTGCTCGATCTTGGTGGGGTCGATGCCCGAGCGGGCGATGACCTCTTTCTGCAGGCCGGCCAACAGGTCGACCGGGTGGATGGTGGACAGGCCACCGCCACGACGGCCCACTGGCGTGCGCACGGCTTCGACGATGACGACTTCACGACCGGTATCCATGCGCGCATGCTACGAGGTGGGCTGCGACCTCGACACCTTCTCCGGCGCCGCCGCACCCGCTGCCGCGCCGCAACGGTGCGCGAGCCGGAGCGCTCAGGCTGCATGGCGCTGGCCGGCCTCGGCCACGACGGCTTCGCGGTGGGGGTGGCGGGCGGCGGCGAGGGCGGCGCGGGCCCGGGCGATGCCCTGCCGTCCGACGGCCTTGGTGTGCTCGTCCAGCCGCCAGGAGACCTCGCGGGGATCGATGAGGCGGAGCTGCGTCTCGGTCATGCACCCATCTTCCCCAGGGGGTGTGACAGCGAAGCCGGGGGAAGGGAGCGACGGACGAAAAACCGCTCCGCCGGCGGCGCCACCGAGGTCCGCCGACCGCGCCGACCGCGCCGGCGGTGCCCGGGCCCGCTCGGTCCCGGAGGACCCCCGCCACCGCGCCCGGCCCAGGGTGACCTGAACCACAGGGCGCGGCCACTACGCTCCCAGGCCGAGGCGCCGCCGAACGGCGTGACGCCGCCCAGCCGTACCCGCACCCACGCGTCGGACCGATCCGGCCGACGGACCCACCGAGAAACGGAGGCCAGGACGTGGCCGACACCGCCGCACCATCCGCCGCCACCGGTCAGGCCTCAGTGCCGCGTCGCTACGGCATGTCCGTGCCCTTCGGCGGCATCCCGCTCGGCGAGCAGCGCGACCTCGTGAAGGAGATCGAGGACCTCGGCTACACCGACGTGTGGTCCTCCGAGGCCGACGGCAGCGACGCCTTCACCCCGCTGGTGCTCGCCTCGCAGTGGGCGCCGTCGCTGCGCCTGGGGTGCGCCATCGTCCCCGCGTTCACCCGGGGACCGGCGCTGATGGCACAGTCCATCGGCGCGTTGGCCCAGGCCGCTCCCGGCCGGTTCGCCTTCGGCCTCGGCACCTCTTCCAACGTGATCGTCGAGCGCTGGAACGGCATCCCCTTCCAGGAGCCGTACAAGAAGACCCGCGACGTGCTGCGCTTCCTGCGGGCCGCGCTCGCCGGTGAGAAGGTGACCGAGACCTACGACACCGTCAGCATCGACGGCTTCCGGCTGGGCGTGGTGCCCCCGGAGCCGGTGCCGCTGCTGGTCGCCGGGCTGCGCGAGGGCATGTTGCGCCTCGCCGGCCGCGAGGGCGACGGCGCCATCATCAACTGGCTCGCGGCGACGGACGTGGCCCAGGTGGTCAAGCCGGTGGTGGACGCCGGTGGCGGCCGGCCGAAGGAGATCGTCGCCCGCATCTTCGTGGCGCCCTCGACCGACACCGAGGCGGTGTACGCCGGCGCCCGGTTCGCCATCGCCGCGTACCTGAACGTGCCGGTCTACGCCGCGTTCCACCAGTGGCTGGGCCGCGGCGACGTACTGTCCGGTATGTGGTCGGCATGGCAGGCCGGCGATCGCAAGGCGGCGCTCGCCGCCATCCCGGACTCGCTGGTCGACGAGCTCATCGTGCACGGGTCGCCCGAGCAGTGCCGGGAGCACATCGAGCGCTACCTCGACAACGGGGTCACCACCGCGGCGCTGTCGATCATGCCGTTCGGGCTGCAGGCCGGCTCCAAGCAGGAGGCGGTCGCCCGGGCCCTGCGGGATCTCGCCCCCCGCTGATCATGCCCGTCGACGCCGCCGTCCTCGAACTGAACCGGGTCAGCGCCGGCCCGTTGAGCGCGCTCTCGCTCTCCATGCGGGCCGGTATGGTCACGGCGGTGGTGGGGCCGGTGGGGTCGGGCCGCACGACCATCGCCAAGGTGGTGTGCGGGGTGCTGACCCCCTCCGCCGGGCGGGTCGTGCTCGACGGCGTCGACATCACCGAGGTCGACGCGGCCAGCCGCGCCCGCTTCGGTGTGGGCTGGGTCCGTCAGCGGCCCCGTCCGTTCGCCACCCTCACGGTGCAGGAGAACATCCTCGTCGCCGCCTCGGCGGCCCGCCGCTGGGGCGGTCGGGAGGCGGTCGTGCGCACCGGCCGCCTGCTCGAGCGCTTCGACCTGGTCGAGGTGGCGGACCTGCCCGCCTGGCAGCTGGACCCGGAGCGCTCGGCGCGCCTCGAGGTGGTGCGCGTCCTCGCCGCACCCCGCCGGTTGATCGTGGTCGACGAGCTCTCCAACGACCTCGCCGCCGACCACCGGGCCGAGCTCGCCGCCGCCCTCGTGGCCACGGCGCAGCTCGGTGGTGCCGTGCTCTGGCTCGACGCCCCCGGCCCGCTCGACGTGCGCCCCGACCAGCTGGTCCTGCTCGCCGGCGGCCGCATCGTCGCCCAGGGACCGCCCGACGCGGTGGAGGCGAGCGCCGAGTACCGCCTGCTGCGCAACCAGGAGCTGGTGCGGTGAGCTCGTTCTCGGCCGGCACGTTCAGCGTCGAGCAGCTCGAGGTGTTCGTCGGGCCCACCTCGGTGGTCCGCCTCGACGAGCTGTCGGTCCGACCCGGCGAGATCGTCGCCCTCGTCGGGCCCGGCGGCGCGGGCAAGACGCTGCTGCTGCGCGGCATCGCCGGACTGCAGCCGACGACGGGCCAGGTGTGGCTGGGGGAGCGCCCGCTGCACGATCGACGTCCCCACGAGCGGGTGCGCGACGGCCTGGGCTTCGTCCCCCAGCACGGCATCGAGCTACCGGACCTGATCGTCGAAGAGGTGCTCGACCTGCCGGCCGCCCTCGGGGGGCGGCGACGCCGCATGCGCTTCGGTCGCGGCGGCAGCCCCCGCCCCGGTGCGCCGTGGTCGATGTACGACCTGTGCGAGTACCTCCCCGGTCTGGAGCGCGTGGTGGAGGCGGATCTGCAGTCGGTCGGGGCGTGGGAGCGACTTGCGGTGAGCATCGCGCTGGCGTTGCGCAGCGGCCCGCAGGTGGTGCTGCTCGACGAGCCGGCTGCCGGCCTCGGCGACGTGTCGATCGAGCGGCTGCGGGCCAGCCTGCGGCGGGTCGCGGCCACCGGGGTGGCGCTGGTCGTCGCCACCCGCAACCTGGCGCTCGCCCGCACCCTGGCCGACCAGACCCGCGCCGTGCAGGGCGGGCGGGTCACGCCCTTCACCGTCGGCGAGCAGGTCCGATGAGCTTCGTGGAGGTCCCGTCATGAGGTGGGTCGACCTGGTCATCGAGGCGCTGCTGCGGGCGCCGACGCTGGCGCTGCTGGCGCTCGCGTTCGGGGTGGGCCAGCGCTTCGGTGCCCGTTGCGAGCTGTGGGGTGGTGCCGCGGCGGCGGTGGCCGCGGTGGGCGCCGGGTGGTTGAGCAGCGCCACGGGGCTCGGGCCGGTCGCCAACGCCGCCGCGGTGGTGCCGCTGGTCTTCGGGGCCGCCTACCTGCTCGGCGTGTTCGTCACCACCCGCCCGGAGATCGCCGGGGACCCGACCCGGATGTTCACCGCCAGCTCGCTGCTGGCGGTGGCCGCGGTGGCGGTGACGGTGCTGTGGCGCGGCGATGACCCGGTGGCCGCCACCGGTGGGGGCAACCTCCGCGAGCTGTTCGGCGGCCCGTCGGTCTCCGTCGACTCGGCGGTCGATGCCGCGGTGGCCTCGGCGGCCATCCTCGCCCTCGGCGCGCTGGTCACCCTCAGCCGCTTCCGCGTTCGTCTGGTGGTCATGGATCGCGCCCCCGAACTGCTGGTGCGCGCCGGCCACGACGCCCGCCAGGTGTCCGCGCTGTTCGGTGCGGTGACCGCCTCGGCCGCCGGGCTCGCCGGTGTGCTCGCCGCCCGTCACGGGGCCCTGACCCCGACCGCAGCGGTCGCCCTCACCGTCGTCGGCGCCGAGACGGCGCTGTTGGGAGGGCTCGGCTCGATCCCCGGCGCGATCGGCGCCGCCGTCGTGCTGTCGCTGTTGGGCACGTTGGGCGACGAGGTGCGCCAGGGCTGGGGTGGCCTCGCCGTGCACGCCGTCGTGCTGGTCGTGCTGTTCGCCCGGCAGGGCCACGTCGGTCGCTGGAGCACACCCCGATGGGAGGCGGCCCGATGAGCGCCACCGATCCGCCGCGCCGCGACGAGGGCGACGCCGCCACCTCGGTCGACCCGCCGACCGAGCTCCCCGGCCGGTCCGGGGTGGACCCCGGCGGCCCACGCTCGGACGCCGGCGACCCAGGCAACCCCGGTGCCGCCGGCGTCGACCCCGGTGCGATGGTCGGGGATCCGCCGCTGCTGCCTCCTGCCCCCGATCCGCTACTGCCGGTGGGACCCCGCACGGGGTACCGCTGGCCGCAGGTGGCGGCCGCCGTCGCCCTGTTCTTCGTGGTGGTGTCGCTGCCGCTGTGGGTCGGCCAGGCGGCGTCGGGCTTCCTCGTCGATCTGCTGGTGCTGGTCGCGCTCGCCCAGTGGTGGGCGCTGCTCGCCGGCTTCGCGGGCACCCCGTCGTTGTCGGGCGGCTTCCACGCCGGCGTCGGCGCCTACCTGTGGGTCGCGCTCGTCAGCTGGGGTGGGCTGAACCCGGTCGTGGCGTTGGCCCTGGCCGCGATGGGCACGGCGGTCGTGTCGCTGCCCACCGGGTGGTTGCTGCTCAAGCTCGCCCCCGCCTGGACGGCGCTGGCCGGACTGGTGGCGGGGGCGGCCGGTTCGGCGCTGGTCGCCGGGGTCGACGAGCCGTCGCAGCAGGGCCGCGCCATCGCCGCGGTCAGCTCCCTCGGCCCGACGGTGCGCCGCAGCCTCACCACGTGGCTGGCGGTGGTGCTCGGCGTCGGCAGCGTGGTGGCGGTCGTCGCCGTGCGCCGCAGCCGGCTCGGTCTGGCCGCCATCGCCCAGCGCGACGACCCGGAGGCTGCCTCGACCCTCGGGGTGCGCGCCGACTGGTCGCGCCAGCTGATGTGGACGATGGCCGCCGCGGCGGCCGGGACCGCCGGCGCGCTCGTCGGGTTCCGCACGGGCGTCGTGTCCGCCGCCGGCGCGTTCGATCCGCTGCTGTGGGCGGTGCCGCCGCTGGTGGCCGCGGCCTTCGGGGGCATGCGCTCGCTCAGCGGGCCCGCCATCGGCTCCCTGGTCTACGTGGTGTCCGAACGGCTGCTGGATCGACCGGCCGCGCTGGCGCTGTGCGCCGTCGCCGCCGCCGTGCTGATGGTCGCCGTGCCGCGTGGCCTGGCCGAGCACGCTACGCCGGTGCTGGCGGCGCGCCTGCGGCCGCTGACCGACCGCCTCCGGTTCAGGGTGCCGTCGGGATCCAGCACAACGCCAGCTGGGTGACGGTGATGTCCGCAGCGGTGAGGCGGACCCGCATCGAGTCCACCTCGGCGGCGATCGCGTCCCACTTCTGATCGAGGGCGACGAGCTGTTCGGCGAGCTCCGCCTCCAGCTCGGCGAGCTCGCGCCGGCCGCGCTCGACCTTCTGCTGGGCATTGTCCAGCGTCGCCGATCCGCTCTGGCCGACGACCGAGCCGGCCGCGGTGGTGATGCTCCGGGCCAGGCTGCGGGAGGACTTCCTGCCGCCCAGGAAGGCGCCGAGCAGGCCGCCCGCCGCCTTGAGCATCCCGCCGGTGCGCTTGCGGCGGTGTTCGGCCTCGAGGTCCTCGACCCGCTCCTGGGCATCGGCGATGGCGTCGCGCAGCGTCTCGGCCCGAGCGGCGATCTTGGTGCGCAGGGCGGCCGCCTCCTCGTCGCTGCGGGCGTCGGCGGCGGCGTCGACGCGGAGCCGGAAGGCGGCCTCGTCCTCGTTGGGTCGTTGCAGCACCTTCAGCTGCTTGTTGCGGAGCAGGCTCAGCTCCTCGGCGAGGCGCAGGTGCTCGACGAGCCGCTTCTCGGCGGTGCGGAACCACGCCGCTGTGTCGAGCGGGGCGTCGCGCAGCACGTAGGTCGCGCCGGCGGGTGCGTCGGTGCGCAGGTCCCGGTCGTCGTGATCGACCTCGACCGCGGCGGACCAGTCCACCTCGCGGCCCAACGGGTGCAGCACCGCCTCCCACTCCTGGCGTTCGTCGAGCTCGGAGCGGGCGTCGTCGAAGCGCAGCTGGACGCCGGCCACCAGCGCCGCCTCCAGGCGCGTACCGCCCGGTACGGCGCCGACGGCGCGGGCCCACGGTGCGTCGGGAGCGAGGTACCGCACGGCGACGGTGTCGGCCACCACGGGCGCGACGGTGGTCTCGTCGTCGGCGAGGTCGGGCGCGGCCGGCGCGGCGGCCGCCTGGGTCGGCACGGCGGTGGTGGCCCGGTCTCCGGCGGGTGCGGTGGCGGTCAGCGCGGCGATCTGGTCCCGGTCGAGCGGACCGCGGAGATAGGACATGGCCCACCGGGTGGTGAACAGCTTGGGCCCGCTCGACCCGGCCTGTTGCAGCACGAACTGCCGTTTGCCCAGCGCCGAGATGGTGCGGTCGATCTCGCCCACGTCCACGGAGCCCGATGCCGCGGTGAGCCCCTCGAGCAGGCGGGCCTTGTCCCGCTCGGTCTGCAGGCGGCCGACCATCCACGTGCCCGCGTTGGACAGCGCCTTGTAGTCGACGTCGACGGGGTTCTGGGTGGCCAACACCATGCCGACGCCGAAGGCGCGGGCCTGCTTGAGGATGGTGAGGATCGGCTTCTTGGCCGGTGGCATGCCGTTGGGCGGCACGTAGCCGAACACCTCGTCCATGTACACCAGCGCCCGCAGGGAGGTGGTGCCGGACTGGCGTCGCATCCAGGTGACGAGCTTGGACAGCAGCAGGGTCACCACGAACTGCCGCTCGGCGTCGGCCAGGTGGGACAGCCCGATCACCGCGGCGCGTGGTCCGCCCTCGGGGGTGTGCAGCATGGCGTCGAAGTCGATCGGCGCACCCAGCGACCAGGCCTGGAAGCTGGGCGAGGCGAGCAGGCCGTTGAGTCGCAGGGCGAGACCCATGCGCTCTTTGGGCGGGAAGAAGCTGTCGAGCTCCAGCACGCCGAGCTTGCGCAGCGGCGGGGACTGCACCGCGCCGATGAGACCGGCGAGATCGAGGCTGCGGCCATTGGCCCAGGCGTCGGCGATCAGGTTGGTGAGCAGGATGTGCTCGGGGCTGGTCAACGGGTCGGCCTCGAGCCCGGCGAGGGAGAGCAGGCCGGAGACGAAGCCCTCGATCTCGTCGTGCAGGGTCTCCTGGTCGGTGCCCTCGGCGGGCGCCTGCAGCGAGCCGACCAGGTTGATCGGCACGCCGGTGCTCGACCCCGGCGTGTACAGGGTGACCGGGGCCCGATCCCGCAGCGCCTTGATGCGGGCGCCGTCGATGCCCCACGACGCCAGGCCGTCCTTCCAGTCCTGCGCCGCCTTGGCGGCCGCGGCGTCGGGGGTGAGCCCGTCCTTGGCCGCCTGCTGCTCGTCGATCCAGGGCCGGAACTGCGCAGCGTCGAGCTCGGGGAAGGTGAGCGCCAGGTTCCCGAGGTCGCCCTTGGGGTCGATGATCAGGCAGGGGACACCCTGCAGCAGCGCCTCCTCGAGCAGCACCAGGCCGAGGCCCGTCTTGCCCGAGCCGGTCATGCCGACGATGACCCCGTGGGTCACGAGGTCGTCCGGGTCGTAGGTGGTGAGCTGTTCGGAGCGTTGCCTGGTGGCCGGGTCGAGGTCGGCGCCGATGAACATCCGATCCGGGGGAACTGCAGCCATGAGCCGGACGATAGGCGCGGGAGGGGGCGAAGGCGGGTGAACCCCCGATCGGTCGCCGTTCCCGACCTGCCGCGCGATCGGAGCTACGACTAGTGTCGGTGTCGCTGTGGTCACCGTTGGTAAGGAAGGTATGACATGAGCTTCATGGACAAGGCGAAGGAAGCCGTGAAGGACGCCGCCGAGAAGGTCGAGGATGCGGCAAAGGATGTCGTCGAGAAGATCGACGAGAAGACCGTCGGCAAGGTGCCCGACTCGGTGAAGGACGCGGTCGACAAGATCGACGGCGAGGTCGGCTGAGCGTCACAGACGCAGCGCGGAGCGGGCCGGAACCGAAGGGTTTCGGCCCGTTTCGCCGTTTTCGCCCGGCTTCGCCGTTTTCGCCCGGCTTCGCCGTTTTCGCCCGGCTTCGCCGTTTCGCCCCGGACCGGTCGGCTGGCTGGGTTCGATCAGCCCAGCGCGGCGGCGGGGAGGCGGTCGAGTTGCCGAAGCGGTTGGCGCTCGTGCACGGCTCGTCGGCCGTCGGTGATGTCGTGCGGCTGCGGGGGCGGCCGGCGCAGCCGTTCGGGGGCGGGTTCACCACCGCTGACCTGGTGGCCGGGGCGGGCTTCGAGCCATCCGGTCCCCGCGGGCCGCTCGTGCGGGCCCGGACCCTGCCCGATCGCGTCGGGCCGGGGCTCCGGTTGCTCGTGTGCGGGCTGAACCCGTCGCTCTACGCCGCCGACGCCGGGGTCGGGTTCGCCCGGCCGGGCAACCGGTTCTGGCCGGCGCTGATCGGCGCCGGCCTCACCGCCGCCGAGCGCGATCGACGACCGGAGCTCGTGCTCGAGGTGGACCGCATCGGGTTCACCGACCTCGTCAAGCGGGCCACGCGCGCCGCCGACGAGCTCGAGGCATCAGAGTACGTGGCCGGTGCGGCGCGGCTCGAGCGGCTGGTGCGGTGGCTGGGACCGGGGGTCGTCTGCTTCCTGGGGCTCAGCGGCTATCGGCGCGCCATCGACCCCCGCGCCGCCGCCGGTCCCCTGCCCGACGGCTTCGCCGGGCGGCCCGCCTACCTGATGGGCAACCCGTCCGGGCTCAACGCCCACAGCCGGCTCCCCG
>JADLEF010000229.1 GCA_020846295.1 Acidimicrobiales bacterium | reverse complement strand
GCCCGCACCCGCGCTTCGAGCACAGCCCGAGTCTCGGAATCCAACACGATCGGCGCAGCCTTGAACATCACACCCTCCCAGACACCCCCAACTTACACGCGTGTGATTAGCGACCCGCTGCACTAGCGTGACGGCAGGCACGGCCGGCTCGGCTCCAGGGGGAAGTGGGGATCATGTTCGACACGGTCATCAAGGGCGGCACCATCGTCGACGGCACGGGCGCTGCGGCCTTCACCGGTGACATCGCCATCGAGAACGGCACGATCGTCGGGATCGGCCGGCTCGATGGTGCGGCGCGCCGCACCATCGACGCCGACGGCGCGCTGGTCACCCCCGGCTGGGTCGACGCCCACACCCACTACGACGGCCAGGTCACCTGGGACGACCAGCTCGAAGGGTCGAGCGCCAACGGCGTCACCACCATCGTCATGGGCAACTGCGGGGTGGGCTTCGCCCCGGCCCCGCCCGACGCCGTGCCCGACCTCATCGACCTCATGGAAGGGGTGGAGGACATCCCCGGCACCGCCCTGTACGAGGGCATGCCGTGGGGCGAGTGGGAGTCCTTCCCCGAGTACCTCGCCTTTCTCGACCGCCGTCGCTGGACCGTCGACGTCGCCGCCCAGCTCGCCCACGGCGCGCTGCGCTTCTACGTGATGGGCGAGCGGGCAGTGCGCTCCAAGGACTGCACCGCCGAGGACCTCGAGCAGATGGCCACCCTCGTCTCCGAGGCCGTGGCCGCCGGCGCCGCCGGGTTCTCCACCTCGCGCATCCGGGGCCACCGTGCCATGTCCGGCTACGCGGTGCCCGGCACCTTCGCCCCCGAGGAGGAGCTCGCCGCCATCGCCCGCGCCATGCGCGACGGGGGCGGCGCGGTGTTCCAGGCCATCACCGCCAGCGCCGTCGGGGAGTACATGACCTCCAAGCGGGAGCAGGCCACCATGGCCGAGGAGGTCCGCATGCTGGGTCGTCTGTCCCGCGAGACCGGCCTGCGTTGCACGTTCTCGACGTTCCAGACCGACCAGCCGGCCGACAGCTGGCGCCACGCCCTGGCCATCTCCGCCGAGGAGAACGCCAGCGGCGCCCGGCTGCACCCGATGGTGGCTCCGCGGGGCGGCACCGTGCTCACCACGCTGCGCGGGTACCACCTGTTCATGCAGCGGCCCACGTTCCTGCGCCACAAGGGCCTGCCGCTGGCCCGCCTGGTCGCCGAGCTGCGCCGGCCCGAGGTCAAGGCGGCGATCCTGGCCGAGACCGACGTGCGCGACGAACGGCCCGGTTCGATGGAGAACGCACTGCCGCCGTTCTTCCGCACCGCGCTGCACCGCACGTTCCCGATGACCGACCCGATCGACTACGAGCCGCTGCCGTCGAGCGCGCTGGCCGCGCAGGCCGTTGCCGCCGGCCGAGATCCCGAGGAGCTGCTCTACGACTACCTGCTCGGCGACGAGGGCAACGCGGTGGCGGTGGTCTTCGGCGCCAACTACGTGGACGGCAACCTCGACGCCTGCCGCGAGATGCTGCTCGACCCCAACACCGTGTCCGGCCTGTCCGACGCCGGGGCGCACGTGAACTTCATCTGCGACATGTCGAACCCGACGTTCCACCTGACCCACTGGGTGCGCGACCGCACCCGGGGCGAGCGCCTGCCGATCGAGACGGTGGTGGCGAAGGCCACCGCCATACCGGCCGGTCTGTACGGGTTCACCGACCGCGGCACCCTCGAGGTCGGCAAGCGGGCCGACCTCAACCTGGTGGATCTCGACCGGCTGCACATCGACATCCCGCGGCTGCGCAACGACCTTCCCGCCGGCGGCCAGCGCTTCCTGCAGCTGGCCAGCGGCTACCTGGCCACCATCGTCAACGGCGTCGCCGTCCGCGAGCACGACGCCGACACCGGCGCCCGCCCCGGCCGCGTCGTCCGACCCACCCGCTGATCAGGAGGCCCCGATGATCGATCTCGACCTGACCGGCAAGCGCGCCATCGTGACCGGCGCCAGCATCGGCATCGGCGCGGCCACCGTGCGCCTGCTCGCCGACCACGGGGCCGACGTGGCCTTCTGCGCCCGGGGCGAGGACGGGGTCAACGCCCTGGCGGCATACCGCCCGGTCGGTTCCGGCTCCGTGCGCGGCTACGTGGCCGACATGGCCGACGCGGCGTCCACCGACGCCTTCCTCACCGCGGTCGAAGCGGACCTCGGTGGCGCGGACATCCTGGTGAACAACGTCGGCGCGTCGCCGTCACGCAACTTCCTGTACATGAGCGACGAGGACTGGGAGCATCTCCACCAGCTCAACCTCATGTCGGCGGTGCGCTGCACCCGGCGCTGCCTGCCCGCCATGCGCAAGCAGCGATGGGGCCGGGTCATCATGGTGGCGACCGGCGGTGCGATCTACCCGAACGCCGCGCTGATCGACTACGCCGCCACCAAGGCCGCCATGATCGCCACCGGCAAGGCCCTGGCCGGCAAGTACGGCGGCGACGGCGTGCTGATCAACTCGGTGCTGCCCGGCCTGATCCACACCGCCATGTGGGAGCGGGCCGCGGGCGAGGTCGCCGCCGCGGTCGGCGGGACCACGCAGGACGTGTTGGACCGCAACGCCACCACCGTACCGGTCGGTCGGTACGGCACGGCCGAGGAGGTGGCCAACGCCATCGTGTTCCTCTGCTCCAACGCCGCGTCGTACATCAACGGTGTCGCCCTCAGCGTCGACGGTGGCTCGGGCGGCCACGTCTGATCTTCTGCGCCGTGGTTCAGCGGCCTCGTCGGCGGGTAGAAGGACCTCGCCAAAGGAGGCACCGTCATGAACGCAACCCTGCTGTGGATCATCGCCGCCGTCATCGCCGTGGTGGGCGTCGTGCAGCTCATCCAAGGTCAGATCATCTTCGGCATCGTGCTGCTGATCGCGGCCTGCCTGGTCGGCCCGGGCGGCTACAGCATCTTCCGCGCCCGCCACTGACGCCG
This sequence comes from Acidimicrobiales bacterium, assembly GCA_020846295.1. Classification (GTDB taxonomy): domain Bacteria; phylum Actinomycetota; class Acidimicrobiia; order Acidimicrobiales; family CAIXPF01; genus CAIXPF01. Next base: position 12,834 of record JADLEF010000229.1, on the reverse strand, counting down.
TCCCGTCATGCCGCCATCCCGCCGGATCGCGGGCGTTCCTGATCAGCCGGCAGGAACGCCCGCACCGCGGCGGCGGGGTCCGGACGGGGCTCACGTCGTTGCGGCAACCCCCGCTGTCGTCGGCCGGCGCATGGCCGGCAGGAACAGCAACCCGACCCCGGCGGCGAGGGCCGAGAACCCGAAGCCCATCGGGAACCCGCCCCAGTCGATCAGCTGGCCGACGCCGTAGCCGCCGATCGGCGCCCCGATGTCGAAGAACACGTTGAACGACGACATGGCGACGCCCCGCTCCCGCTCGGGCGCCCGATCCACCACCATGGTCAACAGCGCCGGGAACCCGCCGGAATAGCCCACCCCGAACACGGCCAGCGAGATCACCGCGGCCGTGGGCGTGTCGAACACGGCCAACCCGGTGAGGCCGGCGGTGACCAGCACGATCGACGGAACGACCACCGCCAGGCGTCCGAACCGGTCGGCCAAGCCGCCGCTGATGAAGCGGGTGGCGAGCACGCTGATCGACAGGGCGACGAACAGGATGTCGGAGTTCGACAAGCCGATGTCCCGGGCGTACAGCGACAGGAACGACGCGATCGCCGTCCAGCCGATCCCGGTGCAGAAGAACACCATACCGGGCAGTCGGGCGGCGGGGTGGAAGAGGCGGTGCAGCATCGGCACCTTGGGCGGCGCGGTGGTCGAGACCGGCTTGGTCTCGCGCACGAAGGTTGCCACCACCGCCCCGAACGCGGTGAACGAGCCGACCGTCCACCACACCGCGGCGAACCCGCTCGACTCGATGAGCAGCTCGGCGATGAACGGGCCGAGGGCGAACCCGACGTAGAAGAACGTGCTGAACAACGCCAGGTAGCCCGCCCGTCGCTCCGGCGGGGCGACGTCGGCCACCGCGGCGACCGCGGAGCTGTAGGTCATCGCCGAGCCGGCCCCCTGGATCAGCCGCATGATCAGCACGGCGAGCACGGACTCGAGCGTGAGCAGACCGAGCGCCGAGACGGTGCCGAGGATCGGGCCGGCGATGAGCAGCGGGCGGCGTCCGACCCGGTCGATGAATCCGCCCGCCCACGGCCGGACGGCGATCGAGGTGAGCGCCAGCACCGAGACCACCAACCCGGCGACCGCCTTGGAGGTGTGGAGCTCGCGGGTCAGGTACAGCGGGAGCGCCGGGTAGAGCAGGCCCTGGGCGACGAAGTTCCCCAGGGTGGACAGGCAGACCAACGCGAACGTGAGCTTGCCGGTCTGCGTCGCCGCGTCGCTGGTCATCGCGGCCAGTCTGGCGGCCGGGCGGTGAGCGACCAAACCAGCGACCGTGCCGGCGTGCGTGTCGGTGTGCGTGTCGCGGCGCGGGACGCCGCCGGTACCGGGCGGTAGGGTGAGCGGATGGGAGCGCACCCGCACTATGACGCCAAGAGCCGACCGCCGACCTTCGCGACCATCGAGGAGGAGCGGGCCCACCGCAAGCGCATGTGTGCGCTCGGCTACCGGATCTTCGGCAACCTCGGCTACGGGCAGACCGGTGACGGGCACATCAGCGCCCGGGATCCGGAGTTGACCGACCACTTCTGGCTGTTGCGCTACGGGGTGCCGTTCAAGCACGCCACCGTGGACGAGCTCGTGCTGGTCGCGCCTGACGGCACCCTGGCGCAGGGCAGCGGTGGGATCAACATGGCCGCCTACCACATCCACCATCCGGTCCACGTCGCCCGGCCGGAAGTGGTGTCCGCCGCCCACTGCCACTCGCCGTACGGCACCCCGTTCGCCGCACAGGCCCGACTGTTCGAGCCGATCAGCCAGGAGTCGTGCATGTTCGTGTTCGACCAGGCGATCTTCGACGACGAGGAGCTCAACGTGGTGTCGACGGTGGGCGGGGGGCGCATCGCCCGCGCCATCGGCGACAACAACCTGTGCATCCTGCGCAACCACGGCCTGCTCACCGCAGCGGAATCGGTCGAGGCGGCGGTGGCACGATTCGTGCTCGCCGAGCGCGTCGCCGAGGTGCACGTCAAGGCGGGGACGCTGGCCCGGCCGATCTCCGAGGACGGCGCCAAGGAGGTGGCCATCTCCTACGAGGTGGCCAACGTGGCGTGGCATGCCTTCCAGTACCTCGTGCGCGACGTGGTGCCGGACCCGACCGTCGTCGAGGGCTGAGCGCAGTCCGGTTCGTCGTCCGCCGTCGGTCGGGCTGCCGGAGGCCGGCCGGGTGGGCCGGGACCGCCGGGTCGCAGACACAGTCTGAAACCCTTATGGAGCAAATCGAAATCGATCTCGCACTTGGTCAGGTGACGCAGTTTTCCGGTGCATGAGTGGGCAGCGTGCTTGCGGTCCGTAGCGGTCGCCGCCGGAGCGCATCGGCCGTGGTACTCCGCGTCCAGATCCGTGAGATCCAATTCGATTTCGAGCATAAGGACTTCCATCGACGGTCCCCCGCAGGCGGGCGCGTCGCACGGCATGCACCGCTGCAGCCGGGCCCCGCACAGCCCTGGACACCCCGGGCCCCGCAGGACCCGGTCCCCGACCCGACCGACCGACCGACCGACCGACCGACCCCGAGGACCCGCCATGCGCTACTCCGTCGCCATCCCCCAAGCGAACCACTTCTCCACCCCCCAGGCGCTCGAGGCGATGGCGCACGCCGTCGAGGACCTCGGCTACGACGGGCTCTGGATCGCCGATCACATCGTCGTCCCCGTCGGTGAGGGCTACGTCCCCGAGCTGATGCACGAGCCGCTCGCCCTGCTGCCCTGGCTGGCGGCCCGCACCCGGCACGTCCGGCTCGGCATCAGCGTCCTCGTCCTGCCCTACCGGGACGCCACCTTCACCGCCAAGTACCTCGCCAGCCTCGACGCGCTGTGCGACGGCCGGCTCGAGCTCGGCGTCGGCGCCGGCTGGCTGGAGCGCGAGTTCGAGGCGCTGTCGGTCCCCTTTGCCGAGCGCGGTCCCCGCACCGACGAGGCGCTGCGAGTGCTGCGCAACCTGTGGGAGCACGACACCTGCAGCTTCGAGGGCCGCTTCAAGCGCTACACCGACATGCGGATGTTCCCCAAGGCCGGCCCCTCGCGCCGCGGCCGCACCATCCCCATCACCGTCGGCGGCAACTCCACGGCGGCCATCCGCCGCGCCGCCGAGCTCGGCGACGGCTGGCACCCCATGGCGCTCACCCCCGCCAAGCTGGCCGAGAAGCTGCCCGCCTACCTCGCCCAGTGCGAACGGTTCGAACGCTCGCCCGGCCCGGTCAACGTGCGGGTCCAGGCAGGCGGGCTGAAGCTGGCCGACGGCCGCCGCCTGCTCACCGGCTCCGCCGAGCAGCAGGCCCAGGACGTGCGGGACTTCGCCGCCGCCGGCGCCGACGAGCTGATGCTCACCGCCACCGGCCGGACCGTGCACGACCTGATCGACGCCATCCGGGCGTTCATGCGCAACGTCGTGCCCCGGGTCTGACCCCCGCCCGGCGCGCTCAGCCGATCGGGTGCACCACGCAGAACGCGGCGCCGAGATCGCTCGCCTGCGTTCCGTCGGCGCCCGCCGCCTCGGCAGCCGGGGCGCTGAGCGCTGCCGCGGTGCCGACCGCCACCATCACCGCCGCCGCTCCCGCCGGGACGATCCCGCCCGCCCCGGCGCCCGACATGCGCACCGGCGCGGCCGGTGCCGGCTTGTCGTCGATGAACAGGTGCAGCACCGCGGCCAGCACCCCGAGGCTCACCGCGATCCACCACACGACCAGGTAGCTGCCGGTCCGGTCGGCCAGCACCCCACCCAACCACACGCCGATGAACGCCCCGAACTGGTGGGACAGGAACACGAACCCGAACAACGTGCCCGAGTGCGTGGTGCCGAACTGGGCGGACACGATGCCACCGGTGAGCGGCACCGTCGACAGCCACAGCACGCCCATCGCCGCCCCGAAGACGACCACGCTCGCCGCGCTGATCGGGATCAGCACGAACGCGGTGATCACCACGGCACGCAGGCCGTAGATGATCGACAGCAGGTAGGTGCGCGGCCGGCGGCTGCCGAGATACCCGGCCAGCAGCGAGCCGGCGATGTTGAACAGGCCGATCAGCGCCAGCCCCGTGGTGGCCGGCCCGCGACTGATCCCCACGTCCTGGGCGTAGGACACCAGGTGGGTCGAGATGAACGTGACGTGGAAGCCGCACACGAAGAACGCCGCGTTCAGCAGTAGGTACGCCCGGTGGTTGAACGCCCGGCGCAGCTCCTGGGCCAGCGGCACGGCGGGCGGGCCGCCGTTGGCGCGCGCCGCGCCGCCCTGCTGGTCCACGGCACGACCCCGCACCGGTTGGGAGAACAGCACGATCGTCGCCACGAACGCGGCCAGGACGGTGGCGGTGGTCCGCCACCCGAACGCCTCGATCAGCTGCCGGGTGATCGGGATCAACACGAACTGGCCGACCGAGCCCATCGCGGTGACCACCCCGAGGGCCATCGACGCCTTCTCCGGCGGCGCCATGCGACCCACCGCGGCCAGCACCACCGAGAAGCTGGCCGCTCCCGTGGCCAGACCCACGAGGAACCCCGCCGACAGCGTGAAGACCGCCGGTGTGTGGGCGTTCGACATCAGCACCAGCGCCGCGGCGTAGCCGACCGCACCGGTGCACAGCACCCGGGCCGCTCCGTAGCGGTCCGCGATCGCCCCGGCGAAGGGCTGGCTCAGCCCCCACACGATGTTCTGGATGGCGATGGCGAGGCTGAACATGCCCCGACCCGTGCCGAGCTCGGCGATGACCGGATCGAGGTACAACCCGAACGTCGAGCGCGCCCCCAGGGTGATCGAGGTGATGACGCTGGCCGCAGCCACCACCAGGATCAGGTTGCGGCCGTTGCGCGTGAGCCCGCGACCGGGCGATGGCGGGTTGGGCGGGTGCGAGGGGGATGCTGCGGCGGCCGTCATCGACGTCACCCGGCTTTCTGTTCGGCACCGGCGCGGACCCGCCGGCGGGTGGTGGTCAGATCCAGTGGCTCGCCGGTGCTCCGGTCGATCACACCGGGTCGGATGGCCGCTCCGGTGCGCTTGTCGTACAGCTCGATGGCTGCCGGGGAGTCGAACAGCCAGGTCTCGCCGTAGTCCCACATCACGCTCAGCACCTCCCACAGGGCGCGGCCCTTGTCGGTCAGCTCGTAGCGATCCCGGGGCGGGTGCTCCTGGTAGCGGTGGCGCACCACGACGCCCTCGTCCTGCAGCCGCCGCAGCCGCTGGGTCAGCACGCTGCGGTTGATGTCGAGCCCGCTCTGGATGTCGGAGAAGCGCGTGCGGCCCAAGAGCAGCTCGCGCAGCACCAGCGGCGTCCACCAGTCGCCGAGCAGGTCCGCGGTGCGGGCGATCGGACACGGATGCTCGTCGAAACGGGTGCGCCTCACGGCGAGGCCACCGTGAGGCAGGCCGGTATGTGCGTGGCCCACCGTTGTGGATCAGCCGTCACTCTCACCGTCGCCCTTCCGTTCCCATCGTCGGCGCAGTCTTGCCGTTGGCGGTCAGTCCGACAAGTGGACTGACCGGAGCAGGCCGTCCGGGACGGGCGCGGTCAGTCCCGCCGGGCCTGCAGGTCGTGGTAGCGCAGGCGCTCCCGAATGGCGTCGAGGCGCCCGCCCTCGGCCACCGCAACGCGGATGCGGTCCTCGGCGGCGTGGATCTCCTCCGCCGCGGAGAGCACCGCATCGAGCCGCACGGCCGGCACCACGACGATCCCGTCGGCGTCGCCGCACAGCCAATCGCCCGCCTCCACCCGGATCCCGGCGAGCTGCACCGGCTGCCCGTACGCCTCGGCGCTGACGCGGTCCTTGCCGGTGCGCATGGTGTTGCTGCGCGACCAGATCGGGTAGCCGAGCTCCAGGCTGCGCCCCACGTCGCGGCACACACCGTCGATCACGGTGCCGGCCACGCCGTCTCGGTGGGCGGTCGTGGTCAGGATGTCCCCCCAGACGGTGGCGTCGAGGCGCCCCCCGTTGTCGATCACCACCATGTGCCCCGCCGGCACGTCGTCGATGTAGTCCCCGACCGACTTGCCCGACAGGCCCCGCGGCAGCATGCGCACGGTGAACGCCTGACCGACGCCGCGGAACGACCGGTCGAGCGGGAGGAGGCCCACCGCCTGGCCCTCGATGCCGAGGCGGTCGAGCGCGTCGGACAGCGCGGGGGTGTCGAGCGCGGCGAGTCGTGCTGCGATGGTCGTCATGGCGCCATGCTGGCATCCGCCGCCCCGCCCCGCCCCGCCCCGCCCCGCCCCGCCCTGCTGGGCGCGACGCCGGCGTTCATCGCACGCGCCGATCGCAGCGGGCGTAGGTTTGCGTGGCGATCCAGGCAGGAGCGTCCGTCGAGCGGGAGGCCCGATGAGCACGACAGTCCAGTACGGCGACCTCGCCGTCGAGGTGGGCGACGACCACGTCGCCACCATCGAGGTGCAGCGGGGGCCGAACAACCACATCGATGTGGCCATGGTGGACGCGCTGGCCGCCGCGCTCACCGATCTCGATGCCGACGAGCGGTGCCGGGCCATCGTGCTGTGCTCACAGGGCAAGCACTTCTGCGCCGGCGGCGACTTCAGCCCCAACGCAGCCGTCCCCCCGGAAGGCGGCGGAGAGGGCGGCGCCGGGCAACGGCGCCGCGGCGTGTACGACGACGCCGACCGGTTCTTCTCGACCAGCAAGCCGATCGTGGTCGCGGTGCAGGGCGCAGCGATCGGCGCCGGGCTCGGCCTGTCGCTGGTGGGGGACTTCCGGGTGGCGGCCCCCGAAGCGCGCTTCGCCGCCAACTTCGCCCGGCTCGGGTTCCACCACGGCTTCGTGCTCACCGCCACGCTGCCTCGGGTCGTCGGCCAGCAGAAGGCGCTCGAGCTGCTCTACACCGGGTGCCGGCTCAAGGGCGAGGAGGCGCTCGCGATCGGGCTGGTGGATCGCATCGCCCCGCTGTCGGAGCTGCGCGCCACGGCGCGGGCCTTCGCCCGGGAGATCGCCGTCTCCGCCCCGCTGGCGGTGGCCAGCATCCGCCGGACCATGCGGGCCGAACTGGTGGCCGATGTCCGTTCCGTCATCGCTCGCGAGCGCGCCGAACAGGACCGCCTGCGCGCCACCGAGGACTGGCGGGAGGGCGTGCGGGCCATGGCCGAACGACGCCTGCCCGACTTCAAAGGGCGCTGAGCCCGTCACCATGGCCGAGGTGTTCCCCCCGAAGATCGGCGCGCCGGCGGCGCGGGCGCTCGCCGCCGCCGGCATCACGTCCTACGACGAGCTGGCCCGAAGGACGGCGGCCGACCTGCAGGCGCTGCACGGCATGGGGCCCAAGGCGCTCGCCGTGCTGCGCGACGCACTGGCCGCCCGCGACGCACCGGCCGCCCGCAACGCCGACCGGCCGTCGCCCGCCCCGACCGACGCCGCCGTCGACGGCCCGGTCGACGCCTACCTGGCCGGGCTCGCGCCCGAGCCGCAGGCGTGCCTCGCCGCGGTGCGCCGCACGCTGCGCACGATCCTGCCCCACGCAGAAGAAGGCCTCCGCTACGCCATGCCGGCCATGGTGCTCGACGGCACCGGCGTCGCCGGGTATGCCGCGTTCCGCGACCACTGCGGCTACTTCCCGCTGAGCGGAAAGGTCCTCGAGGCGGCCGGCGATGCGGTGGCCGGCTACCGGCACTCCAAGGGCGGGATCCGCTTCGGGTTCGACGAGCGCCTGCCGGTGGCCCTGGTCCGGCGGCTGGTCGAGCTCCGCCTGGCCGAGCTCGCCGCGGTGGACGACGGCACGAGGCGCGAGTACGACCGCAACGGCCGGCTCAAGGCGGTGGGGCCGATGCAGCAGGGCGAGCTCCACGGTGCCTGGCGGTGGTATCGCAGCGACGGCACGCTGCTGCGCACCGGTCGCTTCGCCCACGGGGAGAAGGTCGGCACCTGGACCACGTGGGACCGCGACGGCAACGCCGCCAAGATCACGACGGTGCCCGCCCGACGACGGTGACCTACGCGGTTCCATACCGTTCGGTGTGCAACGCAGCGGTGGGAACGCCGTAGGACACGCGCCCCGGGCGAGGGCCGGATTGTTCACATTCGGGAAACATCCGGGAAAGCCTCGTGCTCTAGCGTCGGTCGTCGGTGCGAACGTCGACATCGCGAAGGAGACCTGAATGAGTGGAAGCGCGGCCCGCCTCAAGGCGATCGATGCGGTGGTGGGCTATCAGGCTCCGCTCGAGCGCTTCTCGCCCACGGAGGCCCCCGGCGAGATCTTCGGGCAGAACGTCTTCAGCAAGGCGGTGATGCAGACCCGGTTGCCGAAGCCGATCTTCACGTCCCTGCTGGCCACCATCGAGCACTCGAAGCCGCTCGACCCCGCAGTGGCCGACGTGGTCGCCTCCGCCATGAAGGACTGGGCGATCGAGCGCGGTGCCACGCACTACGCGCACGTCTTCTACCCGCTCACCGGGCTCACCGCCGAGAAGCACGACAGCTTCCTCGAGCCGGATGCGAGCGGCGCCTCGATGGCCGAGTTCGCGGGCAAGACGCTGCTGCAGGGCGAGCCCGACGCGTCGAGCTTCCCCAACGGCGGCCTGCGCGACACCTTCGAGGCCCGCGGGTACACCGGCTGGGATGTCACCAGCCCGGCGTACATCCTGGAGAACCCGCACGGCAACACGCTGTGCATCCCGACCGTGTTCGTCTCCTGGACCGGCGAGGCGCTCGACCACAAGACCCCGCTGCTGCGCTCCCAACAGGCGATGAACGTGCATGCGCAGCGCATCCTGCGGCTGTTCGGCCACGAGGACCCCGCCGCGGTGGTGTCCTTCGCCGGGGCCGAGCAGGAGTACTTCCTGATCGACCGCAGCTTCTACTTCGCCCGCCCGGACCTGCTCTCCAGCGGCCGCACGCTCTTCGGCGCCCACCCGCCCAAGGGCCAGGAGTTCGACGACCACTACTTCGGTGCCATCCCCGAGCGGGTGCTCGGGTTCATGCTCGACGCCGAGCGGGAGCTGTTCAAGCTCGGCATCCCGGCCAAAACCCGCCACAACGAGGTCGCCCCCGGCCAGTTCGAGATCGCGCCGGTCTTCGAGAAGGCCAACCTCGCGTCGGACCACCAGCAGCTGCTCATGGTCACCATGCGCCGTGTGGCCCAGCGGCACGGCATGGAGGTGCTCTTCCACGAGAAGCCCTTCGCCGGCGTGAACGGCTCGGGCAAGCACGTGAACTTCTCCATCGGCAACGCCGGACAGGGCAACCTGCTCAACCCCGGCGACAACCCCCACGACAACGCCCAGTTCCTGGTGTTCTGCGCCGCGGTGATCCGTGCGGTGCACCGCCACGGCGGTCTGCTGCGGGCGTCGGTGGCGTCGTCGTCCAACGACCACCGCCTCGGCGCCAACGAGGCGCCCCCGGCCATCATGTCGATCTTCCTCGGCGACCAGTTGGCCGACGTGTTCGACCAGATCGCCAACGGCGGTGCGACGAGCTCGAAGGAGCGCGGCACGCTCGTGCTCGGCGTCGACACCATCCCGGACCTGCCGGCGGATGCCGGGGACCGCAACCGCACCAGCCCCTTCGCCTTCACCGGGAACCGTTTCGAGTTCCGCGCCCCGGGCGCGTCGCAGTCCATCGCCGGGCCGATGATGGTGATCAACACGATCCTCGCCGAATCCCTCGATGTCATCGCCGGCAAGCTCGAGGCGGCGGTGGCGGCCGGCACCGAGTTCAACGTCGCGGTGCAGAGCGTGCTGGCGGAGATCATGGCCGCGCACGGCAGCGTGGTGTTCAACGGGGACGGCTACTCGCCGGGCTGGCATACCGAGGCCGCCGAGCGGGGCCTGCTCAACCTGCCGACCTGCCTCGAGGCCCTGCCGCAGTTCGACACCGACGAGGCGAGGACGCTGTTCTCGACCTATGGCGTGCTCAACGAGCGCGAGCTCGCCAGCCGCTACGAGGTCGCCCTCGAGCAGTACGCCCTCAGTGTCTCCGTCGAGGCCCGCAGCACGCTCGAGGTCGCGACGACAGCGCTGCTGCCAGCCGCCATCCGCTACCAGAGCGAGCTCGTCGCCAACGCGACGGGCCTCAAGGCGCTCGGCTACGAGCACGACCCCACGTCCCTCGACGCGGTGTCCAACGGCGTGCTCGAGCTGCAGAAGGCGCTCGCCGGGCTGCGCGCCGCTTTGGCCCACGACGACGAGGACGCCACCTCCTTCGACCACGCGTGTTACGCCGGGACAACCCTCATCCCGAAGATCCGTGCCGTGCGCGCCGCGGTGGACAGCCTCGAGGACGTCGTCGCCGACGACCTGTGGCCCCTGGCCACCTACCAGGAGATGCTCGTCATCCTGTGATCGGGCAGGCCTCCGCGCCGGCGGCGGGGAGGCCTGACCAGCAACCATCCTCCACGGAATGTTAGGTTCACCTGATAGATAATATCAGGTGACTTGACGATCGAGTCCGGGGTCGGGCAAGCTCGGCGGCGTGGCCCCCACACCGTTCACCGCCGGCCCAGGCGCCCGCCATCGCACCACCGTCCACGGCCCGCGTCGATGGGAGCGGTGACGTGTCGGTCGCCGTGAAGTTGCGCCTGGCCGCCGCGCTGCTGCACGCCGCGCCGGATGCCCGGGCGACGCTGCGCTGCCTGGACGGGCGGCTCTTCCTCGCCGGTGGTCATCCGGCCTGTGACCTGAGCGCGACCGAGTTGCGGGCACTTGCCCTCGACGCCGCCCGTGACGAGGGGCGTCGCGCCGGCTTCCTCGCCGACCTCGACCTGTGCGGGGGCGTCGAGCCCCTCGGCGCCGGGCTCTACCGGCGACGTGCCCCCTCCGGGGTCGAGGAGCGTTGGTTCGCCTCGACGTTGCCGGCGCCGATGCTGCAAGGCGTGCTCGGGCAGCGGTCGGGCGGCAGCGCCACCGGGGCGCTCGAAGCCAGGATCTGCCCCGACCCCGCGGTCGAGGCCTGCGCGGTGTGCCTGCGGCCCCGTCCGTCCGGACCGACAGCGGGCAGCGCCTCCCCGCCCGAGGGTCGACCCGATGCGCTCGCCTTCGATGCCCTCGCCTTCGACCTGCTCGCCGGGTGCCTGGTGGCCGAGCTCGTGGACGGCTGCGGCGGCTGACCCGCCGAACATGCTGTCAGGACTGTGGCCCGGTGCCCTCGGCCGAGGCCACCGAATCGAGCCACGCCCGGACCTCGGCTCGGGAGCGGAGCTCGACGAAGCGCAGGTGGGCGTAGCGAGGGTCGCCCATCGCGCCGCTGAAGCGCCGCTCGTACTTGTCGTGCTGCGTCCAGGCCCAGCGCACGATGTTGTCCTCGGGCGCCCAGCGCAGCAGGTTGCGCCACCGTTCCCGGTTCCCGTTCCACAGCGGCTGACGGGTGACGACCCGGCGCAGCGTGCGCCTCACGAGCTGCACCATCACCGCACGGCGGTGCAGCCGCAGCCACACCACCGTGTCGGCTCGTTCCCAGATGGGACCCTCCATCACGACCCGGCGGTAGTTGCCGTCCACCACCCAGCGGTCCCCGGCGGCGATGCGCGCCGCCTCGGCGAGGAACACCTCCGGCTCGATCGGCACCCAGCCGGCGCGGTGGTGGAGCGCGTCGAGCTCCACGTGCGGTGCTGCGAGCACGCGCGCGAGCTGGGCGGCCAGGGTCGACTTCCCGGCGCCGCTGTTGCCCACCACCGACACCCGTTGCACGCCCGATATCGTCGCGCCGCCGGGAGGCGCCTCCGAACGCGACCTGTCCGCGCTCGCCGTCGGGTGTTGCGGTGCACCTGGGGCCGTGTGAGACTGCGAAGCGCAGGCGGTACAGCGAAAGCGGTACGGCGAACGGGGTTCGCATGGCGAGCAACGAACGGGACCTTTCGACAGCGGCGCCGGCGGAGATCGCCGGCGAGGAGCGGAGCGGGCACGGCCTGCTCGATGCGCTCCCCGACGGCGTGGTGATCACGGACCGGACGGGCGTCATCACCTCGGTCAACGAGCGAGCCGCGGAGCTGTTCGGGTATCGAGTCGATCAGCTCGTCGGCCAGCCGGTCGAGCTGCTGCTGCCCGAGACCCACCGGCAGGTGCACCGAGCCCACCGCTTGCGCTACGTCGCGGCGCCGCGGGTGCGGCCGATGGGCAACGGCCTCGAACTGTGGGGCCTACGAGCGGATGGGGCCGAGTTCCCGCTCGAGATCTCGCTCAGCCCCTGGCGGAGCGATGAGGGTGAGCGCTACGTGGCGGTGGTGCGCGATGTCTCGGCCCGCCACCAGGCCGAGGTGGAGCTGCGGACGGTGTACGGCCTGCTCGATCGGGTCAGCGAGGCGGTCTACGTGCTCGACGCCGACTCGCTGGAGATCGTCTACGCGAACGAGGGCGCGGTGCAGCTCTCCGGCTACCAGCGCAGCGAGCTGCACGGCATGACCCCGTTGCACCTGTTGCCGGAGCTGGACCACGCGGCCATGCGGACCTGGACCACGACGGTCCAGGCCTCCGATCCGAGCGTGGCGGGTCCGCTCGTCACGACCCTGCGGACCCGGGCGGGCGCCGACCGGCCCGTCGAGTGCCGGATCGAGGCGCCGACCCCGGCTCGGGGCAGCGCCGACCGTTACGTGTTGATGGCGCGCGACATCAGCGCCCGCCTGGCCGAGGAGGAGGAGCTGCGACGGGTGCAACGCGTCGCGGCGCTGGCCGACGATCGGGAGCGGATCGCCCGCGATCTGCACGACACCGCCATCCAGGAGCTCTTCGCCACCGGCCTGGGGCTGCAGGGCGCCGCCATGCAGGCGCCGATCGAGCTGCGCGATCGCCTCGATGCCGCGGTCGAGCACATCGACGCGGTGATCCGGCAGATCCGCGCCGCCATCTTCTCGATGTCGATGCACCG
>JADLEF010000228.1 GCA_020846295.1 Acidimicrobiales bacterium | reverse complement strand
GGCGGTTCCGCCAGGGCGAGGTACCGCTTGTCGACGCGGCGCTCGGCGAAGCGGGCGGCGAGCCCGGGGTTGGCCCGGCGATCGGTGGCGAAGACCACGACGCCGGTGGTGTCCACGTCGAGCCGGTGGTGCAGCCCCAGGTAGGGCGCTTGCACCCCGCGGTCGGCGAGGAGGGCCAGCAGCGCGCCGACCAGGTGGGGCCGGGCCGGGTCGACCGTGGCGTGGGTGGGCAACCCGGCCGGCTTGTCCACCGCCAGGACGCAGTCGTCCTCGTAGAGGATCCACGCCTGGACCTCGGCCGGCGACGGCGCCGGGCGGGCCACCGGCGAGGTCGCCCCGCCCGACGCGGGCAGGGTGCAGACCACGCGGTAGCCGGCCTGGACGGTGGCCGACGGATGGGTGACCACCCGACCGTTGACAGCGACCGCCCCGCGCACGATCAGCCGCTGCACCGCCGAGCGGGTCGCCACCGGCGCCGGCACCGCCCCGCCCGCGCCGTCACCGGCGCGCAGCCAGGCCCAGACCGCCCGGTCGAGCCGGGTCCCTCCCTCGCCGGGGCCGACGACGAACGTCCGCCGTTCCTCGTCGCCCTCCGGGGTCCGCGTCACGACGGCGAGGCTAGGCGGCGGCCGCCGCGGGACCGACCGGCGGGCGATCGACCGGCGGGCGGATCGACGGGGCGGTGGGACGCACGCCACGCCCGCCGCCGGTGGGCCTGACCGCCCGGAGCGCCCCGGGGTCCCTAGGCTGACGGCGTGGACGTCGCCTCGTTCAACCTGCTGTTCGCGCTGCTGGCTCTCGCCGCTGCGACGGGCGCGCTGATCGTGACGGTCACGCTGGTGGCCCCCGGCGAGGCGATCCGCGGGCTGCGGGCCGACATCGCCGGGGTGGCGCCGTACTTCGCAGTCACGGTGGCCGCCGCCTGCATGGCGGGCAGCCTCTACTACTCCGAGGTCGCCGGCTTCATCCCGTGCAAGCTGTGCTGGTTCCAGCGGATCTGCATGTACCCGCTGGTGGCGGTGCTCGCCGTCGCCGCCCTGCGACGGGAACGAGCGGCCTGGCAGTACGGCCTACCGCTGTCGCTGGTGGGCGCGGGCATCTCGATCTACCACTACCAGCTCCAGCAGTTCCCCTCCCAGCATTCGGGGTTCTGCACGCTGGAGGCGCCGTGCACGGCGAAGGAGGTCGACCAGTTCGGCTTCGTCACCATCCCGTTCATGGCGCTCGCCGGCTTCCTGCTCATCACCGTGCTGCTGCTCGCCGGCCGCACCGACCCAGCCCAGGAGGGCGTTGCCCCGTGAGCTTCCAACCGTCCCAGCCCCAACGGAAGAACCGCAGTTCGTTGATCGTGGCCGTTGCGTCGACGGTGGTCGTCGCCATCGTCGCCGTCGTGCTGCTGTCGCGCGGCGGTGACGACGACACCGCCGCCACGACCACCACCGCGTCGAGCGCGGCGTCGAGCGCCTCGTCCGTCCCCGACACCGCCGGCCCCACCGTCGGGATCGCCCCGACATCGTTGCCGCCCATCACCAACGGCGGACCGGCGACGGTCACCGGCTCCCTGGCGGTGGCCGGCAGCGCCCTGCCGCAGTTCCCCGAATCGGGGGCGGACAAGGCCGTCGGGCTCACCTTCCCGGACCTCACCGGGGTGAAGGTCACCGATTCGTCGCCGTTGGCCATCACCAACGACGGCCGCCCCAAGGTGATCATCTACCTCGCCCACTGGTGCCCGCACTGCCAGAAGGAGGTGCCGTTGCTGACCGGGTGGATCGCCGACAACGGCATGCCCCAGGGCGTCGATCTCTACGCCGTGTCGACCGGGGTGGCCAAGGATCGGGGCAACTACCCGCCCGCCGACTGGCTGATCAAGGAGCAGTTCCCGGTGCCGACGCTGGCCGACGACGCCAAGAACACCGCCTTCGGCGCCGCCGGCCTCACGTCGTTCCCCAGCTTCGTGGCGGTGGGCGCCGACGGGACGGTGAAGGTTCGGGCCGCGGGCGAGCTGAGCATCGCCCAGTTCGAGCAGGTTTTGGAAGCTGCCCAGGGCTGACGGTTGACTCGTCGGTCATGAACGAGCCTGCGTTCGCAACCGACGCCGTCCCCGCTGCCACCGTCATCCTCCTGCGCGACGGCGACGATGGCGTGGAGGCGCTCATGGTGCGGCGCAACTCGTCGCTTGCCTTCGCCGGCGGCGCGTGGGTGTTCCCCGGCGGCCGGGTGGACCCGGCCGACGTGGACCCGGCCCGCCCCGAGGACGAGATCGCCACCGCCCGCAACGCGGCCGCCCGGGAGGCGCTCGAGGAGGCCGGGCTGGCGCTCGACCCGGCCGAGTTCGTGGTGCTGTCGCGCTGGTGCCCCCCGCCGCAGGCCCCCCGGCGGTTCAACACGTGGTTCTTCGTCGGTCCCGCCACCGGCGAGGACGTGGTCATCGACAACGGCGAGATCCACGAGCACAGCTGGGTGGCCCCCGCCGAGGCGATGCGCCGCCGCGACGCAGGCGAGATCGAGATGATCCCGCCCACATGGGTGACGCTGCTCAGCCTGTCGGCCTTCGCCACGGTGGCCGAGGCGCTCGAAGCGGTCGGCGGGCGCGAGCCCGACACCTTCGTGACCCGGCTGGTCAAGCACGACGACGGCCGCCAGGCGCTGCTGTGGGCGGGTGACGCCGGCCACCAGAGCGGAGATCTCGATGCCGCCGGCACCCGGCACCGCCTGTGGATGGACGGGCCGCAATGGCGCTACGAACGCGACTTCGACGCCGCTTCACCAGCGCGCTGAGGCGGCGACCAACCCGGCGGTCTCGGCCACGACGACAACGGCGCCGAGCACGTCGCCCGTGTAGCCCCCGAGGCGACGCCGGGCGAGGGCGGCGACCGCCACCGCCCCGATCGCGGCGCCGGCGAGCCCGACCCAGGCGGCCCGTCCGGACATCGCCGCGGCGACAGCGGCGACGACGGCACCCAGGCCTGCGCCGAGCAGGTGGGCACCCCGACCGGCGTACTGCGAGGCCAGGCCGCCCTCGGCCCGGGCGTAGACCAACGCGGCGGGCAGCGCCGCCATGGCGGCGCGCGACGCGCTCCACAGGGCGATCAGCAGCCAGGGATCGGCCTCGATCGAGGCCAGGCCGGCCACGCGCAACGCCAGCGTGATCGCGACCACGACCAAACCGAACGCTCCCACGTCAGGCGCTCGCATCACCGCCAGGCGGCGGGCGCGTTCCATCGGTGCGATGAGCCCGTCGCCGCAGTCGGCCAGGCCGTCGAGGTGCAGCATGCCGGTCAGTCCGGCGTCGAGCGCCACCACCAGCGCGGCGGCGACCAGGGCGGGGAACCGACCGTCGAACGCCCACCAGGCGATCCCGACGATGCCGCCGAGGATCCCGCCCACGATCCCGTAGGCACCGGCCGCCCCGGGATGCGGCGGCGACGCGCCACCCAGCACGGTGAGCAACCCCCAGGCGCTGCGCAGCGCACCCGACGGTCCCGACGGGCCCGATCGTGGGGAGCCGCGGCGGGGCGGCACGTCGCTCACGGGAGCAGGTCGTCCCACGGTCGCACCTCGAGCGCGCGCCCGGCGACCACCAGCACGCTGCGATCGGCCACGGCGGCAACCGCCTGGTTGAGCGAACCCAGCGCATCGCGGAAGCGCACGCCGAGCTCGGTCTCGGGGTGGACGCTGAGGCCGACCTCGTCGCTGACGACGATCGTGTCACCGGAGCGGCTGCACAGGGCGGCGCAGAGCTCCCCGGCGTCGACGGCGAAGTCCTGGTGCGCGGCCAGCCACGTGCCGAGCGCGTCGAGGAGCACCGTGCCCTCGACGCCTCGCAACACGGCCGCCAACCCGGGCCCGCCCGTCTCGATGGTCGTCCAGCCGGCCGGCCGGCGGCGGCGGTGCGCCTCGATGCGGGCCGCCATGTCCTCGTCGCCCGCCCACCCGGTGGCGACGTAGGTCACGGGAGCAGCGCGGCGGGCCGCCCAGCGCTCGGCCAGGTCGGACTTCCCGGAGCGGGCCCCGCCCAACACCAGCACGATCATCCGCGGCCCCACCCGATCATCCCGCAGCCCGAGTCGGTCATCGGCTGGACGGTAGCGCTCGGGCCCAACCCGCAGAAAAGTGGTCGCGACACCACCCTGCGTCAACGCTTGGTCGCGTCGGCGATCGGAGCCGGGCGCGGACCTTGGTCCAGGGGTCGCACCAGGGCGAAGGGCCCTTGTGCTTGTGTTCACGATCGCATAGTTTGGCCCCACCCAGCCGGGGGAAGTGTCGGAGTGCCCCCGCACCGCAAGGAGAACCACCATGGCAAGCGCGACAACGAAGTCCCGCCCCCTGGCGCAGTTGTGCACCTGTGGGCGTCAAGTTGTGCAGTACGTCACCAGCCAAGGCTGGAAGTCGGCGCCCTACTGCGCGGACTGCTCCAAGCGCGAGACCCAACGCTGACGCGAACGCCGGCCCGTCCCCCGCGGGCCGTCCGTCACCGGTCGCCCCTCCCCCCGGCCGACCGGTCGACAGCCACGCCGATCACCTCCCCCGGTGATCGGCGTTCGGCGTTTTCGGCTCGTCATCGAACGATGCGACCCGCTCCTACGACCGCTGAGGGCCAGGTAGAACAACTCAGTGCCGACCAGGCCGATCGTCCGCTTGACTGGAGCCACGGCAGGCGGATCCCCCACCGGGGAAGGTGCGGGCGGTTCCCCACAGGCGGTTGACGAGTCCGGGTTCACACCCGGACTCGTCCGCGTCCAGGGGCCGCGCGCCCGCCGTCGCCCGCTCAGCCCGCGCTACCTCGATCCGGGGATGGCCCGATAGGTCGGATGGCTCATGCATCGCAGGCCGCCCCATCGGTTCCATGGTCCTCGAAGGCAGGCGTCAACGGGCGGAGATGCCACCTTCAACGGCGGATGCGGAGCGGCCCGGGAACCTGTCCCCCCGGGCCGCTCAGCCGCGTCAGCGGTCGACCAGCACCTGGTCGTCGAGGTACCGCTCGACGATCGACTCGAGCGATGCGTCGGCAGGCAGCCCGAGCGCCAGCGCCTGGCGGGCGTCCCACCGCGCCGGCCACGAGGCCACGATCGCCTCGATGGCTGCGTCCGGGCGCACGGCGATGGAGCCGAGCCGCACCCCGCGCCGGGCCCCCACCGCCCGGCAGGCGGCGATCATCTGCTCGACGGTGACGCACAGCCCCGGCAGGTTCACCCCCCGGTCCGGGCCCAGCTTCGCCGCCGGCACCCGCAACAGCGCATCGATGCCGGCCACCGCGGTGTGCGCACCGATCAGCACCAACGTGACATCGTCGGCCACCGGCACGACACAGTCCACGCCGGCCAGCGGCTCGCGGAACACCCCGCTGGCGAAGGACGAGGCGGCGAGGTTCGGCTTGCCCGGCCGCACGGTGACGGTGGGCAGCCGAGCGATCCGCCCGTCGATCGCGCCCCGCCGGGTCGCCTCGTTCACCAGCAGCTCCAGGATGGTCTTGGTCATCCCGTAGGTCGATCGGGGCCGCGGCTTGGTCTCGTCACCCGACGCCAGGTGCGAGCCGGCGAAGACCGCCACGCTCGACGCCACCAGCACTCGGCAACCGGCAGCTCGACGGGCGCACGCTGCCAGCAGCGACCGGGACGCCTCCACGTTCACCTGCCACGCCCGCTCGGGGTCGGCCTCGGCGTCCGCCGAGACCACCGACGCGAGGTGGACGACCGCGTCGGCGCCTGCCACCAGCTCCTCCACCTCCTCCGGCGAAGCGGTCAGGTCCACCTCGACATGGTCGAGGTGCCCGCCGGCCAGCGCCGGCGGAAGGGCGGCGCCGGGCCGATCGGCCACCACCACCCGCCGGGCGTCGACGGGATCGTCCGCCGTATCGGCGGCGGCCAGCAGGCGGGTGGCGAGCCGGGCGCCGAGGAACCCCGCCCCTCCGGTGATCACGGTGCGCATCGTCGGCACGGTAGCGGCCCCGGACGCGGCGAAGGAGCGACCCGCGCGGGTCGCTCCTTCGCCTGATCCCTACCGTTCGGTGCCAAACGAAGGAGGGGAGGATCAGGCGCGGTGCAGCGCCATCACGCCGACAGGCGCCTCGAGCGCAGCACCAGCGCCAGGCCGGCCGCCACCGTCGCGCCGCCCGCAGCTGCGATGAGTCCGGTGTGGTCACCGGTGAACGGCAGCGTGGAGGCCAGCACCGTCACCGGGATGCTGCTGGTCGTGCTGGCCGGTGCGGCCGTGGTCGACACCGGCGCCGCGGTGGTCGTGGTCGGCTGCGGGGTGACCGTGGTGGTGGTCTCCTCATCCACCGGTGCGGTGGTCGTGGTCGCCTGCTGGCGCTCGAAGCCCACGCAGCCGACGTGCACCAGGTTGAGCGACAGCCCGTCCTTGATCAGCACGAAGCGGACCTGGGTGGCCGTCGCATCCAGCTCCACGTCCCGGAACAGGTCGACGACCTCGGCTACGTCGGTGTCGTCGGGCAGGTCGGTCGTCGGGCCGGGGAGCGCGCCGACCACGTTGCCGTCGGCATCGAGGAACTCGGCCCACCAACGCTCGGACTTCTCCTGCTTCTCCACGGGTACCTCGCTCCGACCGATGTAGCCGTCGAAGGAGGAGGCGCTGATGTCGTAGGTGCCCGCCTCGAGCGAGAAGCCCAGGTCGTAGGTCGCCACGTCGTACCCGGAGACCTCGTAGAGCTCGACGCCCTGCATCCCGGGGATGTCGAAGATCTGCGACCCGGAGCACGCCGCATAGGTCGCGCCGGCCGTGGCGCCACCCATCCCGAGGATCACGCCGGCGAGGGCCGTCGCCCCCAGACCCAGCGTCGCGAACCTCGTGCGCCTTGACCGCTTCTGCTCTGCCATGAGCGTTTCCTCTTCCGCCTCGCCCGAGGCCTCGACGACGTCTTCCCGGCCTCCGGCGGAGGCTGCTTGCTCGAGCGCCATGGTGGGCAGCGATCCCCACAACGGAGAGGGGAAATTTCACCCACTTCGGGCAAAAGCGGGCGCTCCGACCCCACAACGGTCCGTCGGGTTTGCTAACGCCGCTACAAGGGCGGGGTAGCCAGCACCCCGCCCGGGAGCCATCATGGAGCGGTGCGCGTCCACCCTGCGCCCGTCACCGCTGCCGGCGAGCGCGCCTGCGTGCTCGCCGAGGAGCTGGCGCGCACCTGGGCGGCGACGGTGGCCGAGCGCGACGCCGCCGGCCGGTTCGATCCCGCCCTGCTCGATGCGGTGCGCGCCGGTGGGCTGGCCGGTTGTTGCGTGCCGACCGACCTCGGTGGGCTCGGGGTCGACCAGCTCCGTGACGTGATGGCGGTGGTCCACCGCCTGGCCTTCGGGGACGCGTCGCTGGCCCTGGTGGTGCACATGCACCTGAGCTCGAGCTGGTCGCTGGCCCGCGCCCGCGACGAGGCGCGGGCCCCGCTGCTGGCGGCCATCGCCGCCGGCGAGGCCTGGATGTGCGCCGCGGTGACCGAGGCCGGGACCAACTTCTTCCACCCTCGCACCACGCTGCAGCTCGACGCGGACGGCGGCTGGCGGCTCGACGGCGTCAAGGTGTTCGCCACCGGGTCGCCGGCGGCCACCCACTTCTCGGTAAACGCCCGTCTGCTCGGCGGGGACCGCCACGACCACCTCGCCCAGGCCATCGTTCCCGCCCGGCTCGACGGCATCACTGTGCACGACGACTGGGACGGGCTCGGCATGCGCGCCTCGGGCAGCGGGGTGGTGCGCTTCGAGGGGGTGCGGCTGCCGGCCGAGTCGTTGGTCAACCCCGGCGGCCGGTTCGGGGCGTTCAGCCCGGGCGCGCTGTGCGGACGGGCCTTCGGCAACGTCGGCAACGTCACCGCCATGGCGGGCATCGCCGCCGCCGCCCACGCGCTGGCGCTCGAACGGGTCACCGCCGGCAGCCGGGTGAGCAGCGCGGCGCTGGCCGACCGGGCCACCGTGCGATTCGCCCTCGCCGAGCTGGTCACCGATCGCTTCGCCCTCGAGGCGGTCGTCGATGCGCTGGCCGCGCGGGCCGACGAGGTGGCAGCCATGGTGCGCGACCACCCCGAGCGCCTCGACGAGGACACCGCTCGCTGGTTCATGGCCGAGTTCCAGGCCGCCAAGCTCAACGTGACGCGCCTCAGCCATGCGGTGGTCGATCGGGCCCTTTCCCTCGCCGGGGGGAGCGGGTACACCGCTGGCAACCCCTTGTCGCGCCTGGTCCGCGACGTGCGGGCCGGGCAGTTCATGCAGCCCTTCTCCCCGCACGAGGCACTCGGGTTCGTGGGGGCCGTGGCGGCCGGCACCGAACCAGACGTGGAGGCCTGACGGCGATGGGACGACGACGCGACGACCGGCCCGACATCGAGCTGCTGCCGGTCGAGCCCCCTCCGCCGGCGATGCCCCCCGCAACACCGACCGCCGGCCCCACCGCCGGCTCGATCCCGACCGGGGCCACCGGCCGCCCCGCTGCGATCCGGGCCGTCGGGGCCGGTCGCAGCCGCGACCGCGAGACCGACTGGGTGCGCTGGGCCATCGCCCTCGGCCTGGTCGTCGCCGCCATCGTGGCCGTGGTGGTGTTCGACCGCCGCAGCGTCGCCGAACCGCCGAGCGCCGCGCCACCCACCACGCTGGAGCGGGCGCCGGCCCAGCAGCGCCCTCCCCTCAGCGAGTCGGACCTGCCCGTACCGCCGGGGATGGCCGGCACGCTGTACGCCCTCGGCGAGGACGAGAGCCTGATCGAGATCGACCTCGGCAGCGGCCACGCTCGGCTGGCGGCGCTGCAGTTCGACATCGCCCCGTGGTTCGTCAGCCAGGTCGTCGCCCTCGAAGAGGTCGTGTTGGTGGGCAACCGCCGTCAGGTCTTCGCCGTGGACAGGGCCTCCATGGCGGATCAGCAGCGCATCGCCGACGAGCGCTGGATCGTCGCGCCGCCGAGCGGTCGGTGGGCGGCGCTGGTCCCCTTCGGTGCCGCAGCCGGCGAGGTGGTGGTGCTCAACGGCGCCGGGCTGCCGCTCGACGGCGCGCCGATCTCGCTGCCCAGCGGGGCGTCCGTCCAGGGCGCGGTGGACGACGCGCTGGTGGTCGACTTCGCCGGCACGCTGCAGCTCGTCCGCCTCGACGGCTCACCCGGCCCGGTGCTCGGCCAGGGCCGCCATCTGGCCGCCGGTGCCACCGCGGTGGCGCGGGTCGGCTGCGCCGCCCCCGGCTGCACCGTACTGAGCGGTACGGTGGCGCAGCCCGACGCGGTGGACCTCGGTCCGGTGGACGTCGCCGGCGCGTGGTACTTCGGCAACGCGGGCGTCTTCGACGCCACCGGCAGCCACCTCGCGGTGATCGCCCCGGGCGAGGGCGCCGAGGGCGTCGCCCGCATCTTCGACGCCACCGGACGGACCGGCACCGAAGCCATCGACAGCCCATCCGCGGTGCACGCACCCCGCGGGCTACCCCCGTTGGCCTTCAGCGCCGACGGCGCGACGTTGGTGCACGCCTGGGACAACCAGCTCGTGCTCTGGCGCTTCGCCGGCGACGGCAGCGTGGCGCCGGGCCTCGACCGGCTCACCTTCGACAGCGAGCTGCTGGCCGTCACGGTGACCGAGCAGCCCCCGCCCCCACCGCCCGACGCGTCCGGCCCGCCCCCGTCCTTCGCCTGACGTCTGGCCGGCCCTCCAGTGGGCGGGGCCGTCGGTAGTGTGGCCGCCATGTCGCTCACGGACGCCGATCTGACCGCCGCCGACACCGGGTGGGACCTCGAAACGCTGCTCGGGGACGGCACCGTGGACACGCTGCTGGAGCGGGCCGAGGCGCTCACCGCCACCATCGCCGCCTACCGGGGCCGCCTCGCCGCACTGAGCGCGGACGAGTGGGTCGAGGTCATGACCACCACCGCCGCCCTGCACGACGCGCTGTCGCGAGCCGGCAACTACGCCAGCCTGCACACCGCCACCGACACCGCCGATCCGGCCAAAGGGGCGCTGCTGGCAAAGGTGCAGGAGCGGGGCACGGCGCTGTCCACCCAGCTGATCTTCTTCGACCTCGAGTGGGCGGCCCTCGACGACGACCAGGCGGAGGCCGTGCTGGCCGACGAACGGCTCGCCTTCTGCGCCCACCACCTGCGCTCCGCCCGCCGGTACCGGCCCCACCTGCTTTCCGAGCCGGAGGAGCGCATCGACACCGAGAAGTCCCAGACGTCGAGCTCGGCGTGGGCCCGACTGTTCGGTGAGCTCATCTCCGCCATCGAGATCCGCCTGCCCGAGCAGGCCGAGCCGGTGCGCCTGGAGCAGGGCCTCGCGCTGCTGTCCCATCCCGACCGGGGCGTGCGCCGCGACGCGGCCCAGGCGGTGACCGAGGGCCTCGCTCCCGGCCTGCGAACCCGGGCGTTCATCTTCAACACCCTGCTGCTCGACAAGTCCGTCGAGGACCGGCTGCGCAGCTACCCGAGCTGGATCTCGTCGCGGAACCTCGCCAACGAGGCGTCCGACGCCTCGGTGCAGGCCCTCGTCGAGGCCGTCGTGCGTCGCTACGACATCCCGCAGCGCTGGTACGCCACCAAAGCCGCCATCCTCGGGGTGGACAAGCTGGCCGACTACGACCGCAGCGCCTCGGTCGCCTCCTCGGAGACGCCGTTCGGCTGGCAGGCGGCGAAGGAGCTGGTGTTGGACAGCTACGGCAGCTTCTCGCCGCAGCTGGCCGACGCAGCCCGACGGTTCTTCGACGAAGCCTGGATCGATGCCCCGGTGCGGCCGGCCAAGCGACCCGGCGCGTTCTGCGCGTACACCGTGCCCTCGCACCACCCCTACCTGCTGCTCAACTGGACCGGCAAACGGCGCGACGTGCTCACCCTGGCCCACGAGATGGGGCACGGCCTGCACGCCTACCTCGCTCGCGAG
>JADLEF010000227.1 GCA_020846295.1 Acidimicrobiales bacterium | reverse complement strand
GGCGCCGAAGCGCGTCACGAACTCGCGGTTGTTGCTGGTGCCGGCCACGATCACCCGGCCGTTGGGGTCGGCGGTGACCCGCAGCGCGTAGTCGTTGGCGCCGCCGAGATCGAACGGCACGACACCCCCGCCGAAGCTGCTGTCGAGGCTGCCGTCGTTGTGCCGCCGGGCGACCCAGCCGTCCACCGAACCACCGCGGGTGCGCCGGCCGGCGCCGACGATGACGATGAGCCCGGAGTTGTCGATGTTGATGTCGGCCGCGGCGCGGGCGGCGAAGGTGCGGCTGAAGCCGGCCGTGCCGCCGAAGTACTCGGCCACGGTGCCGACGTTCACGGAGAACAGGCCGACCGGGTTGCCGCTGCTGTTGAGCTTGAGCACACCGACCTGCTCGGTGTTGCCGCCCTGGTTGAAGATGACGCAGGCGGTGTAGACGTTGCCGCTGCCGTCCACCGCGATGGAGGCCGACTCCAGGCGGGTGTCGTGCATCCCGCCCTCGGACTGGTTGGCCCCCCACGCCTGCAGGTTCCCGCTGGCGTCGAACTTGCGGACCGTCGTGCCGTCGCACGACGAGGGCGAGTTGCCCAGGAAGTTCCAGGCGACGCTGTAGATGCTGCCGTCGGGGCCGACCGCGACGTCGGCGACCTCGCCGTCGCCGTTGCCGCAGGCGCCGAGGCTGGTCGACTTGGCCCACTGCACGCCGCCGCCCGACGTCTTCACCAGCCCGATGGCGTTGTTCGAGGCCGCGAACTGCGTCACCACCGACCCGCCCGAGGCGGCGATGCCGCGGGGCTCGAACAGCGAGATGCCGGCGGGCCCGCCGGCGCTGCTCTCGGAGGCCGAGCCGTTGGCCGCGTACTGCACGATGCGCACCCCGCCACCGGCCGCTCCGACCGCGGTGACCGACCCGTCGCCCCAGGCGACCGAGGCCAGGTTGCCGGTACCGCTGTTCACCGCCTTGCCATCACCGTCGAAGCCGGTGTCCGGCACCGCGGTGGCGACCAGGCCCACCGTCAACGAGGCCGCGAGCACCGAACCCGCGACGAAAACCCTGCTCTTGTTGCGCACTCACGCTCCTCGCCCACGCCTACGAAGACACGGCAATCAATCCGACGGCGCCCCGCTCGCCTGGGCTCCGCAACCCCACGTTGGGGGTCGGTCCGCCGGAACCGGGCTGGGGACGTCTGTTCAGCGTAGGCCGCGTGGCGTCGGATCCGACCCCGCCGGCGACGCCACGCAGCGTGAATGATCGCCATTCGACATGCTGTCGTCGTCCGGAACAGCCGGCTCGCTGCGCATCGGAGCACGGCGGGGGACACCACCAGCACGAAACGTGAATCCCACTTCGACGGTGCCCCGCGGCGGGTTCAGAACCAGCCGAGCACGTCCACCACCGCGTGGGTCGATCCGACACTGTTGGCCAGCTCGATGGTGCCGTCGGCCGAGACGCCCAGCACGACCGCGTTGGCCACCGTGGTGCCCGGGGTGAAGTTCAGCAGCGACGCGGTCGGCAGCGGCCCGCCGGCCGGGAAGGCGCTGAAGTAGCCGGCGGCGGTCGGCTCGGTGACCGTCACGTTCAGCACCACGCCGCGCACCCCCGCGGCCGGGACCTCGCCGATCCCGGTCACCCGTACGACCCGACGGCCGCCCGGCCCGAGCGCCCGGCCGTCGGCGCGACTGTCGAGGGCTCGCACCGGGGTGATGGGCTGCAGGGCGGCGGCGGTGGTGAACGTGCCCGAGACATCGATCACCAGGTGCACCGTGCCGGCCGAGTGGTTCGCCAGCGAGACCTGCCCGTTGGCGTCGACGCCGAGGATCATGGCGTTGGCCACCGTCTGCGCCGCGGCGAAGTTCACCACCGAGCTGTGCGGGGCCGCTCCGACGCCCGGCCACGCCCGCAGATGACCGCCGGCGGTGGGATCGACGGCGGTGACGGTCAACGCCACCGCGCTCGCCGCACCGGCACCGGGGGCGCCGCCCAGGCCGGCGACGGTCACCGAGCGGGTCTCGTTCGGCCCGAGGGCGAGGCTGTGGCGGGTGTCGAGGGCGCGGACGGGGGTGAACGGCTCGAAGCCGCGGTCGGCGCGGAAGAAGCCGGTCACGTCGACCGCCACGTGGGCGCGGCCCGCGCCGAGGTCGAGGTCGATGCTGCCGCCGCGACCCACCCCGACCACGATGGCGTTGGCGATGGTCTGCTGCGGTGCGAAGTTCACCGTGGAGGCGTGGGGGACGCTGCCCGCCGCAGGGTAGGCGGCGAGGTAGCCGCCCAGGCTGGGGTCGATGACGGTGATGTTGACCCCGACGGCGATGGCGTCGTCGGGCACGCCGCCGCGGCCGGTGACCAGCACGGAGCGCGGGCGGCCGGCCAGCAGCGGCTCGGCTGCGGTGCGGGTGTCGAGCGCCCGCCACGGCGTGACGCCGGTGAACAGCGGCGCTGCCGACCCGCCGCCCGACCCCGGTTGCGTCGTGGTGGTGGTCGTCGGGTAGGCCGTCGTGGTGGTGGTCGGCGGCGTGGTGGTGGTCGGCGGCGTGGTGGTGGTCGGCGGCGTGGTGGTGGTCGGCGGCGTGGTGGT
>JADLEF010000226.1 GCA_020846295.1 Acidimicrobiales bacterium | reverse complement strand
TCGACTTGCCCGAACCGGACTCGCCGGCCAACCCCAGCAGCTCGCCGGCTGCGATGGTGAAGGTCACCCCGCGCACCACGTGCAGTGGCCCTGATGCGGTGCCCAGGGTGGTGTGCAGTGCCGTGACCGCCAGCCGCGCCGTTGTCGGATCGGTCGCGCCGCCCGCTCCCGTCGGCCTCCCCGGGCTCCCCGGGGTGGCCGGGGTGGCCGGACGGGCGACGGGTGGGCCGGCGCCGGCTCTCAGCCGGTGGGGGCCCCCAGCCGTCGGCGTTGCCGTCGCAGCACCGCCGGCACCGACCGCAGCAACGGCACCAACCGCAGCAACGGAAGCGACGGCACCGGTGGTGCCTTGCGCCCACCGTGCGCCCACCGCATCGGCCAGTTGGCTCAGCGCCACCACCGTCAACATCAGGGCGGCAGCGGGGAACAGGCTGAGGTGCGGCGCCCGCTCCAACTCGCCCTGGCCGGCCGCGACCAGCTGGCCCCAGCTCGTCTTGTCGGTGCCGACGCCGACGCCGAGGAAGCTCAACGCGCCTTCGACCAACATGGCCAGCCCGGCGATGACGAAGGCGTAGGTGGCGAGCACGACGATGACGTTGGGCAGCACCTCCCGGGTCATCAGCCGCCACGGCCCCGCCCCGGCGCACCGGGCGGCGGCGATGAAGTCGCGATGCATCACATCCAGCGTGGCGTTGCGGGCGACGCGGGCGAACAACGGCACGGTCAGCAGCGCGATCGTGCCGGTGATGGTGCTGAGGCCCGGTCCGCGCACCAGGGTCAGGCCGAGCGCCACGACCAGCGGCGGGAAGGCGGCGGCCGCGTCGATGAAGACGACGACGGACGGGTCCAGCCAGCGGCCGACGGTGCCCGCCGCCATACCGATCAGTCCGCCGATGAGCAGCCCCAGGGCGGGCGCGACCAGGCCGACCACGAGCGAGACCCGGCTGCCGTGCAGCACGCGGGCGAACAGATCCTCGCCCAGCCGGGTGGTGCCGAACAGGTGCTCCCACGACGGTCCGGCCCGTCCGTTGCGGAGGTCCTGCCGGTTGGGATCGAAGGGCAGCCACGACGCGGTCAACGCCGCCAGCACCACCACGGTGAGCCAGCCGGTGGCGGCCGCGGTCGCGGCCCGAGGGGCCTTCATCGCCCGCCGCCGCGGCGCAGGCGCGGGTCAGCCAGGCGAACGGCGATGTCGACACCAGCGTTGGTCAGCACGGCGGCGAGCGCGATGACCAGCACCGCTCCCTGGGCCACGAGGTAGTCCCGGCCCACGATGGCGTTGAACAGCAGGCGGCCGACGCCGGGCACGGCGAACAGCGATTCGATCAGCACCGCCCCGCCCAGCAGCGTCGGGACGTTGAGGCCGACCACGCTGAGCAGCGTGGTCAGGCTCTGGCGCAGGCCGTGGCGCCACAGGATCCGGCCGAGCGGCACCCCGTTGGCCCGGGCCTGGGCCACGTGGTTGCGGCCCAGGGTGGCGACCAGGTCGTTGCGCAGCACCCGGGTGTACTGGGCGATGAGCGGCAGCGCCAGGGTGGCGGCGGGCAGCACCATGCCGCGCAGGTTGCCCAGCGGGTCCTGCGTGAACGGGACGTACCCAAAGGTATCGAACCAGCCGAGACGGATGACGAACACGGCGATGAACAGCAGGCCGACGCCGAAGTTGGGCACGGCGAGCCCGAGGAAGCTCACCGTCGAGATGAGCCGGTCGAGGCGGCTGCCCATCCGCAGCGCGGCGGTGCCGGCCAGCGGCACCGAGATGGCGAGGGCGGCGAGCTGCGCCGCCACCAGCAGCTCCAGACTGGCCGGTACGCGCTGGCGAAGGCTCTCGGCCACCGGCTGGTTCGTTTGGTAGGACACCCCGAGATCGCCGCGCAACGCACGCCCGGCCCACTGCAGGTAGCGGGCGACCGCAGGGCGGTCGAGGCCGAGGTCGTGGCGGACCGCGGCGATGTTCGCCTCCGTGGCGCGGGGTCCGAGGATGGTGACCGCCGGATCGCCGGGCAGGGCGGCGAGCAGTGCGAAGGTGGCCACGCTCACCACCGCGACGACGGCGGCCGTCATGGCGATCCGGCCGGCCAGCCAGCGCCGGTCGAGTGACGAACCCCGTTCGGGCATGGAGCGGTGGTGCTCAGCGGCCGATCGTGCGGGCCGGGAAGTAGCCGCTGGGCTCCACGCCGGTGATGCCGGCGTCGGCCACCAGGTAGATCGTGCCGAAGTTCCCGTTCAACGACGGGACCTGCTCGCGGGCGAGCTGTTGGATCTCGCCGTAGAGCCGCTTGCGCTCCACCGGGTCGGCCGAGGATCGTGCCTGCTCCAGCAGGCGGTCCATCTCGGGATCCTCGAACCCGCTCAGGTTGAAGGTGCGGCCCGAGTGGTACTGATCGAAGAACACGGTGTCGGGATCCGGGTAGTAGCCCGCCACCAGGCCGGCCACGTCGTACTGGCGCAGGATCATCGACAGCACGAGCGTGGTGAGATCGGCCACGTTCTCGACCTCGGCGTCGATGCCCACGTCGCCCCAGGCCTGGGCGTAGGCCCGGCCCGCGTCGGCGAAGGTCTGGCTGCTGCTGAGCGCCTTGTAGGTGAAGCCCACCTGCGTGCCGGTCTCCGCCTCGTAGTCGGCGATCAGGGCCCGGGCGCGGTCGGGGTCGTGGCGCAGCGGCTCCGCCGGCGCGGCGTACCAGGGGGAATCCTTCGGGAGCAGGCTCCAGGAGTAGTCGGCGTACCCGGCGCCACCCAGGGCCTCGGCGAGGGCGTCGAGGTCGAGGGCGAGCAGCATCGCCCGACGGACGCGCACGTCGTCGAAGGGCGCCTTGGCGGTGTTGAGGTACAGCACCGTCTGGCCCGCCACCGGCGGTTCGACCACCTGCACCTTCGAGCCGTCGCCGCCGTCGGCCTGCTGCGCCTTTCGCGCGGTGTCGGAGAAGGCCGCCGTGAACAGCTGGAGGTCCCCGGCCTGGTAGGCGGCCAGGCGGGCGTTCTCGTCGGGCAGGAAGCGGAACACGATCTGCTCGAAGCCGGGTGTGCCGTCCCAGTAGGCGTCGTTGCGGGCCACCGTGAGGCGGTCGTTGGGCACCCACTCGACGAAGCGGTACGGGCCGGTGCCCGCCCCGACCGGTGCACGGGCCAGGTCCTTGCCGGCGGCCTCGATGGCGGTGGGTGACAGCATCATGCCCTGGGTGCCGGCCAGCACTGCGGGCAGCGCGGTCCACGGCGCGCTGAGCTCGATGCGCACGGTCCTGGCATCGACGGCGACGACATCGCGGATGGAGGACAGCGAGGGCCCGTTGAGCTGTGACGTGCGCTGGCGGTCCAGGTTGAGTTTGACCGCGTCGGCGTCGAGCGGTGTGCCGTCGTGGAAGGTCACGCCGTCCCGCACCACCAGCGTCCAGCTCAGCCGGTCGGTCGACTCCTCGAGCGACTCGGCCAGGCGGGGCTCCGCCGGCCCGTCGAAGGGCGCCACCATGAGCGTGTCGTACAGGGCGTTGCCGATGCTGAACGCGCTGATGGCGAGGAAGTTGCCGGCCGGGTCGAGCCCGGGCGGGTCCGAGTCCAGCCCGACGGTGAGGGTGCCGCTCGCGGTTCCTGCGCCGGCCGGCGCGGCCGGGCCGGTGGTGTCGACCAGCCCGCTCGAG
>JADLEF010000225.1 GCA_020846295.1 Acidimicrobiales bacterium | reverse complement strand
TCGATGCACGAGCTGGATGAGACGGCGGTGGCCCGCCAGCTCGCCACTGCGCTGGGCGAGGCCGAGCTGCCGGCCAGCGCGCTCTACGTCGAGCTCACCGAATCGGCACTGCTACGCCGGGAGACGACCGCGGTGGAACGCCTCGACGCCATCCGCCGGTTGGGGATCCGCCTGGCCATCGACGACTTCGGCACCGGCTACTCGAGCCTGGCCCGACTGCGCCGGCTCCCGGTGGACCTGGTCAAGATCGACCGGGAGTTCGTGCGCGACCTCGGCCTCGACGACCAGGCGGCGGCGGTCGTCGGCGCCATCGCCCACCTCGCGTCGTCGATGGGCCTGTACACGGTGGCCGAGGGCATCGAGACGGAGGTCCAGCTGGCCGAGCTGCGCAAGGTGGCCGGCGGGTTCGGTCAGGGCTACCTGTTCTCCGAACCGATCCCCGGTGTCCAGGTGCCGGATCTGCTGCTGCGCCGTCCGCTACGCAGCGTCGCCTGATCGCTTACCGACCACCGTCCGCCGAACATCACACCGCGCTGTTGTCGCTTCACTCCGCGCGGCCGGCTCTGTCGGCGTCAGCTGACGCTCGGGGCACTTGACCTGCGCCCCCTCGCAGCGAATCGCTACCGATTCGCTGCGAGGGGCGACGGGACCGGTCGCCGAATCGTCGAATCACCGGAACCAAGGCGGCGTCGAAATCACTTGATGTGAATTCAACAACACACTCCGTCAGGGCCGGTCAGGCGTAGGTGGACCCCTTCATGGCGCCGATGTCCTGGCGCATCTCGACGTTGATGCAGGCCGCCTTGCCCGAGGCGAAGGCCCGTTCGAGGGCCGGCCGGATCTCGTCGGGCGTGGTGACGTACTCGCCGTGGCCGCCCATGGCCTCGACGATCTTGTCGTAGCGGGTCATGTTGAGCCGGGTGGCGACGATGCGGTCCTCGCCGTACAACGTGGACTGCGGGCGGATCATCTGACCCCACGCTGCGTCGTTGCCGACGATGCCCACGATGGGCAGCCCGAAGCGGATGGCGGTGTCGAACTCGAAGCCGTTGAGCCCGAAGCTCCCGTCCCCGTAGATGATGAGCACCCGGCGGTCGGGATGGGCCAGCTGGGCGGCCAGCGCGAAGGGCATGCCGACACCCAGGGTGCCGAGGGGGCCCGGATCCATCCACCCGCCGTGCTTGGGCACCCGCAGCACCTTGGACGCCTGGGCCACGATGTCCCCGCCGTCGCCGATGACGATCATCTCGTCGTCCACGAAGTCGGCGATCTCCTTGCACAGGCGCAGCGGATCGATGGGCACCTCGTCGGAGAGCAGCGACTTGGCCAGCTCCGCCTCCGCCTGATCCTCGGCGACGCGGAGCGAGGAGGTGTACGCGCTGTGATCCAGCTTGATGTCCCGGGTGGCGAGCACGTCGAGCAACTGCACCAGGTTGGCGCCGAGGTTGCCGACCAGGCCGATGTCCGCCGGGCGGTTCTGGCCGATCAGCGTCTCGTCGAGGTCGAGCTGGATGATCTTCGCCCCCTCGGGGATGGCCCGACCGAACTTCATGCGGAAGTCGAGCACCGTACCGGCGAGTACGACGACGTCGGCGGCCTTGAGGGCGGCAGCCCGGGTGCGGTTGAAGAACAGCGGGTGGTCCATGGGGATGAGCCCCCGGGCCATGCCGTTCGTGTAGCAGGGGATCCCGGTGGACTCGACGAACTCCACGAGCTGCGGTCCGCCCTGGGACCACTTCAGCGACGTCCCCGCCATCACCAACGGCCGCTGGGCGCCGGCCAGCAGGTCGATCGCCTCCTCGGCGGCGGCGCGCGGCGCGCTGTGGGCCACCCGGTAGTCACGGAAGCGCGGCATGACGGCCCGCTTCTCGTCCACCGGCCCGGACAGCACGTCCATCGGGATCTCGAGGAACGACGGACCGGGGATGCCGGACAGCGCGTGGCGCACCGCCAGCTCGACGTACTCGGCGACGCGGTGCGTCTCGTAGCAGGCGTCGGCGTACTTGGTGATCGGCTTCATCAGGCCGATGTGATCCATCTCCTGCAGGCCACCGCGCCGCAGGTTGTTGAACGGCGCCTGGCCCCCGAACACCACGATCGGGCTGTTCGCCCGCCAGGCGTTGGCCACGCCGGTGACCCCGTCGGTCACGCCCGGACCGGCGGTGATGATGGCCACGCCGACCTTGCCCGGGTGCAACCGCGCCCACGCGTCGGCGGCGTGGACCGCCGCCTGTTCATGGCGGACGTCCACCACCTTGATGCCCTCGTCGAGGCAGCCGTCGTAGATGGCCATCACATGACCACCGGAGAGCGTGAACACGCACTCCACGCCCGCTGCCTTCAGTGCCTTCGCGACCAGCTGACCCCCATGCATGGCGGCAGGTTAGAGCGTCGAGCGGGCCGTCACCCCACGGGTGTGCCGCGGCCGGCTCGGCGCGCCCGATACTGGAGGCGATGTCGCCCCCCGTACGCCGCTCCTCCGACCTGCGCTCACGGGCTGCGTCCACCCTGCTGGGCGCACTGGCCGCCCTGATCAGCATGAGCGGCCTGAGCGCGTGCCGCGACGGCGGGGACGACCGGCCCGACGGCCCCGACGGCACGATCGTGTCGGTGGACGCGTCCCGACCGGCCCGCACCGGCACCGCGGACCCCAGCGCCCCGGACCCCAGCGCCCCGGACCGCGGCGGCACCGGCACCGCGCCGAGCACTGCGCCCGATGGGCCACCGACGCCGACCACCGAACCCGAGGGTGTGGCGCCGCTGGACTGGCGACCGTGCGACGGTGGGTTCGAGTGCGCCACCCTCGTCGTTCCGTGGGACGGCGGCATCGGCGCGGCGACAGACCCCGGCGCCGCCACCGGCGACGGCACGATGATGCGACTGCCCGTCGTCCGCCTCGCCGCCACCGATGCGAGCCGGCGCATCGGTTCGGTGGTGCTCAACCCCGGCGGACCGGGCGGTTCAGGGGTGGCGTTCCTGCGCGCCGCAGCCGGCGCCCCCGCCCTGAGCTCGTTGAACACCCGGTTCGACCTGGTCTCCTTCGACCCCCGCGGGGTCGGCGGGGCGCAGCCGGCGCTGCGCTGTCGCGACAGCCTCGACGACGGCATCGACGTGCTCGGCGAGGGCGGCACCCCACTCGACACCTACCGCGACGAGCTGCTGTCGTTCCATCGGAGCTGCGCGGCCGACAACGCCGCGCTCGTCGCGGTGCTCGGCACCGACTACGTCGCCGCCGACCTCGATCGGCTGCGCGCCGCGCTCGGCGACGAGGCGCTCACCTACCTCGGCTTCTCCTACGGCACCCGACTCGGCGCCCGCTATGCCGAGCGGTATCCCGAGCGCATGCGGGCGCTCGCCCTCGACGGTGCCGACGTGTCCGCCGAGCGCTACCTCGACTCGATCGCCGCGCAGTACCGCTCCTTCGACGCCGCCTTCGAGCGCTTCGCCGCCTCCTGCCCGCCTTCGACCTCGACGAGGACCTGCGCCACCGGCGACGACGGCGGCGCGGCCGGCGCCTTCCGATCGGTGGAGGCCGCGCTTCGCGAAGGATCGCTGCCGGTCGACGGCGGCGGGCGCAGCGGGCGACAGCTGACCCTGGGCGAGCTCTACCTCGGTGCGGCGGCCGCGATGTACGACCGGAGCGCGTGGACGCTGCTCGACGAAGCCCTCGACGCCGCGCTCGCCGGCGACGGGACGAACCTCCAGGCGCTCGCCGACAACCTGCTCGACCGCAGACCCGACGGCAGCTACGGCAACCTCTTCGACGTGAACATCGCGGTCAACTGCGCTGATGCGCCGGAGCGGCCGGGCTTCGACGAAGCGGTGCGCCGCGGTGAGGACCTCGCCGCCGAGCTGCGCTGGTTCGGGCCACTGGCCACCACCGGCTACGTGGACTGCGTGCAGTGGCCGACACCGCAGCCGGTGGATCCGGAGCCCGCCCCGGCACCGGTGGGCAGCGGGCCGACCGTGCTCGTGGTGGGCAGCACCGGTGATCCGGCCACGCCGTACGCATGGGCCGAGGAACTGGCTGAGCGCTTGCCCAACGGCCGATTGCTGAGCAGGATCGGTGAGGGCCACACCGGCTACTTCGCGTCGACCTGCGTGGCCACCGCGATCAACACCTACCTGACCGATCCCGCTGCACCTGACCGCCTGCCCGCCATCTGCGAGCCCTGACCATACTTGTTGGTATGGAAGCCGGGCAACGGGCGTAGCTAGCAGCGGGCTGCGGCGGCGGTGAAGCGGGCGTCCCTGGCGGCTTGCTGCTCGGGGGACCACGCCGGCGATCGCAGCAGCTCGGTCAGCTCGACCAGCGCGTACTGCGAGACGAACTCCACCCCGACGCAGCGGGCCTGCCCGTAGGCCATGCCCTCCGCGTGCAGCTGCACCGACAGCTCCATCACCGTGCGGGGCACGAGCAGCGAGTCCGACGGGTTGCCGGCCAGCGGGATGGCGACGTCGGGGCCGGGATCGCAGGCGACGATCTGCAGCTGCGGCCCGATCTGGGCAACCTCGCGGCGGACGCCGGGGGCGGCGCTCGCCCACACCGTCAGGGCGGCCTGCATCTCCCGCAGGTCGTCGGCGGTGTCACCCTGGTAGGTGATGCGCATGCAGGTCTGGTCGCCGTTGCGCACCATGGCGTAGGCATCGCCACCCCAGCCGTAGGCACCTTTGATGGCGGTGGCGGTGTCGGTGCTGTTGGCCAACACGAGGTACAGCATCAGCGGGCCCAGCGTGCCCTGGTCGAGCAGGGTCTCGCCGGCGACCACGGTGGGCGGCTGCACGGCGCGCACCGAGCCGTTGCCCCGGTAGTGGCTGGGATCGATCAGCGCCTCGTCGGACACCGGCGGGTGCTGGAACGACGCATCGATGGTCTCCTGGCCACCGAAGTCGGCGAGCGTGTTGACCATCCCCTCACCGAGCACGTAGGGCGCGGCCTGGAAGGCGTCGAGCGCCGGCGGGATGTCCGCCGTGGCCTCCTTGTAGGCGTCGGACTCGTCGTTGTTGCGGGTGTTCACCGTGAGCTGCTCCTCGGGCGGGAGCGACGCCACGTACTTGGCCTCGATGCGACCGGCGTCGCCCTCCGCCAGGGCTCGCAGCGTGTCGGGGGCAGGGGCCTTGCGCTGCAGCTCGTCGAGCTCGAAGTGCTGGTCCTGGAGCACGTGGGTGAGCTCGTGCACGAGGATCGACCGCTGACGGGCGTCGAGCTCACCGTCGGGTGCGGTGATGCGCTCGGCGACCGGGTCGTAGAAGGCGACGACGCCCTCGGCCGACAGCGACCCGGCGCTGGCCAGCAGATCCACGTCACCGGACACCAGGCCCAGGGCCCGCAGCTCCGACACCTGCAGGGCGGCCGCCTCGCGCATGGCGCCGTTGACCGCGCCGGCCTCGGAGCGCATGCGGCGGGCGATGTCCTCCGCGGGCAGGAAGTCCACGTACACGGGGTGCTTGAACGGCAGTCCCCGCTCGCGTTCCACGAAGGCCACCAACTCGGTCACCCGCGGGTCCCACACGTCGGGGTAGGTGGGACCCTCCTCGCCACCCTGGCGGGTGAGCACGAAACCGGCCGCGCACACGAGCCCGATCACCGCGACGAGGGCGACCAGGAGGACCGAGGTTCGGGAGCCCTTGGTGGGTGCCGGACCGTCGGTCGTCAGCGCCGGCGGCGGCGGCAGGTACGGCGGAGGGGGCAGGAAGGCGGCACCGCCGCCGGGCGGGGGCGGTGGTGGCATCAGGGGCGCACCGCTCGAGGGCGGTGGCACGACGCCTGTGACGTCAAGCGTTCCGCGAGCGTCGGGCCGGGTCGGATCTGGGTGCTGCGGTCCGGGCGGTCGACTCCACACACGACTCAACGTACGAGATCCACCACTTTATGTGACCAGGGTGATGGTCCCAACCGGACGACGGTGGTCGGGAGCGGCCCGAACCGAGGGTGACGGAGGTCCCGCCTCGGCACCGTCGCCCGTCACCGGCACGGACCAGGTCCCTTGGGTACGTTTGGCCCAATGCAGACGTTGGTCGTGTGGGCCCATCCCCGCCACGAGAGCTTCAGCCACGCCGTGCTCGACACCGCCGTGACCGCCCTCGTGCGCGCCGGGCACCACGTCGACGTGCTCGACCTGTACGCCGAGGACTACCAGGCCGCCATGACCCAGGCGGAGTGGACCGCCTACAGCGAGCTACGGGCCGAGCCCGACGCCACCACCGCAGCCCACATCGCGCTGGTCTGCGCAGCCGAGCAGCTGGTGTTCATCTACCCCACCTGGTGGTTCGGCCTGCCCGCCATCCTGAAGGGGTGGCTGGAGCGCACCATGGTCCCCGGCGTCGCCTTCGTGCTCGACGAGCAGGGAGCGGTGCGCGGCAACCTCGGCTCACTGCGGCGCATCATCGGGATCAGCACCTACGGATCGGCGCGGTGGTACGGGCTGCTCATCGGCGACGCCGGCCGTCGCACCATCAGCCGATCCCTTCGGCTGTCCACGCCCAACCCGTTGCGCCTTCGGGTCGGCTGGCTGGCGCTGCACCGCATGGACACCGTCGACGAGGACGGCCGCAAGGCGTTCCTCGAGCGGGTGGACCGCCGGCTCGGCCCCCACCGTCACCGCCGCGCCGCCACCCGGCTCCTGGCCCGGTTCACCCGACGCACCCCGCTCACGCGGCGCAACGGGACACCGATCGAGCGCATCGGGGACGCCTGATGAGGGTGCTCGTCGTCCACGCCCATCCCCACCCTGCCAGCTACGGCGCGGCGCTCTACGAGCGAGTCGTCAGCGCCCTGCGGACGAGCGGCGCCCACATCGACACCATCGACCTGTGGGCGGAGGGGTTCGATCCCCGCCTGTCCGCCCACGAGCACCGCACCCACCGCATCGGCTTGGCCGAACGCCCGACCATGGCACCCCACGCCGAGTTGCTGCGCAAGGCCGACGCCCTCGTCCTCGTCTACCCGACGTGGTGGGGAGGCCCGCCCGCCATGCTCAAGGGCTGGTTGGACCGTGTGCTGTGCGAAGGCGTCGCCTACACGTTGCCGGAGGGAGCGGATCGGATCCGCCCCCTGCTGCGCAACATCCGCACCCTGGTGGTGGTCACGACCTACGGCTCGCCCCGTTGGGTGAACGCCCTGCAGGGCGAACCCGGTCGCCGCACCCTCCGCCGGGGCCTGCGCACGCTGCTCTCGCGCCGGGCCCGCACCATCTGGTTGGGTCTCTACCGCATGGACACCAACACCGCCGAGGACCGCAGCCGGTTCCTCGACGAGGTGGCGCGACGGCTCGAGCGCCTGGGATCGTGACACCCATGACCGATCCCGCACCGACCGCCGCGCCCGCTTCGCCCGAGTTGCTGGCGGAGGCCGTCGCCCTGGCCACCGCGGCCGGCGACCTCACCCTGCGCTGGTTCCGCACCACCGGGCTCGAGGTCGAGACCAAGGCCGACGACACCCCGGTCACCGCCGCCGACCGCGCCGCCGAACGGCACGTGCGCGAGCACCTCGCCGCCCATCACCCCGGTGACGGGATCATCGGTGAGGAGGAGGGGACCGTCGAAGGGTCGAGCGGCTTGCGCTGGGTGGTCGACCCCATCGACGGCACCTACGGGTTCGTGCACGGGGTGCCCCTCTACTCGACCCTGCTCGCCGTGCTCGACGATGCCGGTCCGCTCGTCGGGGTGATCCACCTGCCCGCCCTCGGCGAGACGGTCTACGCCGGCCGCGGGCTCGGCTGCTTCCAGCGCGACCGCCACGGCGAACGACCCGCCAGGGTCAACGACCACCCCGACACCCGGGGGGCGGCCGTGATGACCAGCGGCATCGATCACTGGCCCGCCGGATCCCTCGACCGCCTGCACCGGCTCGGCGCCAAAGTCCGCACGTGGGGCGACGGGTACGGCTACGCCCTGGTCGCCACCGGCCGGGTCGAGGCGATGATCGACCCCGAGGTGTCGGTGTGGGACCTCGCCCCCCTGCCGGTCGTCATCGAGGAGGCGGGGGGCTCCTTCACCACCCTCGACGGGCGCCGGGACCTCTGGGGCGGCAGCGGCATCGCCAGCAACGGCCGCATCCACCACGCACTGCTCGCCGCATTCGACTGAACCACCGCCCACGAAAGCTGAACCGGCGACCCGCAGGGGTGCACCGCTGTCGCGTCCGGCAGCGGAGGGCTACGGTCCCACCCATGGACGCGACCACCCACCTCGCCGCCGTGCGCCGTGACGGCGCTCTGCTCGCCGCCACCCCGGCGGACGCGCTCGGGCTCACCGTGCCGAGCTGCCCCGACTGGACCGTCGCCGAGCTGCTCGGCCACACCGCCTGGGTCCACCGCTGGGTGACCGCCACGCTGGCCGCGCCGCCGGACAGCCCGCCCAGTCCCAAGACCATCGAACGGGCTCCCGCCGATCCCGGCGCGGTCGTCGCCTGGTACGCCGATGCGCTCGAGGCGATGCTGGCCGAGTTCGACCGCGCCGACCTCGCCGTGGTCTACAAGACCTTCGTCGGGCCCCAACCGGGCACCTGGTGGGCGCGCCGCATGGCGCACGAGACCTCGATCCACCGATGGGACGCCCAGGCGGCGCAGGGCGCGCCGGAGCCGATCGACCCCGCGCTGGCGGTGGACGGCGTGGACGAGGCGCTCGACTCCTACGTCACCCGTCGCTTCGACCGGGAGTCGTTCGGCGCCTCCGGTCAGACGCTGCACCTGCACGCGACCGACACCGAAGGCGAATGGATGCTGACCATGGACCCGGACGCGGTCCGCTGGGAGCGTGCCCACGGCAAGGGTGACACCGCGCTGCGCGGCCCAGCTTCGGAGCTGCTGCTGTTCGTGATGAGCCGGCGCGGTACCGAGGGCATCGAGGTGTTCGGCGACGCCGAGCTACCCCGCCGCTGGCAGGCCGCCGCCAACTTCTGACCGTCTCGCGGCGCGGGCTCAGCCGGCGAGTGGGATGGGCTCCTCGTCGAAGGTCCGATCGGCGCTCGACAGCCGGGTCCTCCAAGCGCTCGCCGAGCTGATGGCGGCGGCATAGTTCGCCTTGCGCCGGGCCACCCGCCCCCGTACCGGCAACGCCGGATCGGCACCACCCGCCTCGTACTGGGCCTCGATGCCCTCGCGCAGCGCGGCCAACGCCTCCGAGCGCAGCTGCGACACCCGGGACTCGGTCACCCCGAGGAAGCGGGCGAGGTCCTGCGAGGTCCGGCCCTCCAGGAAGTACCCCACGATCACCAGTCGCTGGCGTTCGGGCAGGAGCCCCACCGCGTCGCGCAGGTAGGCGCGCAGCTCCCGGAACTCGAGCTCCTCGCTCGGCTCCCGGGTGGAGCGGTCGCGCAGGATGTCCACCAGCGTGAGCTCCTCGTCGTCACCCGAACCGGGCGCCGACTGCGACACCTCGTACTCGAGCGCCAGCACCACCGAGCGGAACATCCGGTTCTGCAGGTCGGTCAGCTCGGCGGCCTCGACCCCGAGTGCAGCGGCAACTTCGGACAGCGACGGCACCCGACCGAGCTGGCTGGCCAACTGTTGCTCGACCTGCTCCAGCCGGCGCGACAGGTTGCGCACCGACCTCGGGGCCCAGTCAGCCGCCCGCACCGCGTCGAGGATCGCGCCGCGGATGCGGGTGGCGGCGAAGCGATCGAACGGAACGCCGCGGGACGCGTCGTAGCGCCGAGCCGCCTCGACCAGACCGAGCGCGCCGGCGCGCGCCAACTCCTCGCGGTCGACATGACGTGGAAAATGCACAGCAACCTGGAACACGATGTGCCGTACCAGTGGTAGGTGCTGTTCAACTCGAAGCGACATCTCGTCGCGCTGGAGACGGCGCGAGGCCGTCGATTCTCCACCGATCATGTTCCGCCGTTGTTCCCGCTCGGCACACGCGCCCGACGAATGGCCAACAGTGCGGTCGGTATGGTGAACACCGATCGCTGGATCCGCCGGGGCTTCGTGCGCACACTCTGCCCGCCCGCCTTGTGACACGACGGTCCGTTCGAGGTCTCGACCTCGGGGACCTGCGCTGCGGACCGCCTGGACCGCTGCGCTCGTGGGTACAGCTACACACATCATGGTGACGTGTGCGTCACGGTACGCTACTCAGGATCGTGGCTGAATGAGCAAAATCCCCACGGTTTCGTCACATACCTTTCGCATTCGTGCAACCTGATCAGCGTGCAAATCTGATCAAGCCGCACCCTCGAAGGTGGATACCTCGACGCCGAGTTCACGCAGGATCGTCAGCACCGCGACGGTGTCGCGGCAGGCCGAGAAGCCGAACGCACCGGCGGCGGGGAACCAGCCACCACCGAGCCCGGAGACGGCCACCGCCGCCATGCTGCCGGCCACCGCCGCCGGGTTGTCCGCCGCTCCGTAGACCAGCACCTCGGGCACACCGTCGCGTCGGCCCCACGCCTCCACCAGCAGGCCGCCCGGGCCGCCATCGGCGTGCGGCGGGCGCAACATCGGCAACCAGCCGGTCAGCCGATCGCGGCGCGTGGCCGCCATGCGGGCGGTGAGGCGGCGGACGGTCGGGAAGCTGCGCTGCAACAGGAACGGCTCGGGCAGGCCCGCCCGATAGCAGTCGAGCGGGCCGATGAGGTCCGGGAACCAGGCCAACCGTCGCCCCGAGCTCCCCCGGCGGCGCACCCACTGGCCGTCGCGCCACTCCCAGTTCTGGGCGACCAGGGCGCGATGGTGCTGACGGGCGCAGTCCGGGCCGCCGGTGCCCGACTTGGACACCGCCACCTCCTCCAGCTCATCGAAGCGATCCGCGGCGTGGCGAACCAGCAGGCAGCTCAGGCCGGGCGAGAAGCCGGCCCCGATCACCAAGGACCGGTGGCGCCGTTCAGCCTCGGGCGCCAGGTTGAACAGTGCGTTCACGTCGGGGATGGAGTCCGTCACCGACACCACGTGGGCGTCGGCGTGCAACGCCTCGATCGCCAGCGCCTCGTGCAGGCCGGCCGGGACGCACAGCACCACTGCGTCGGGCGGGGGGCCATCGGCCAGCGCAGCTCGAACTTGCACGCCGGCACCGAGTTGCTCGGCCACCCGTTCGGCCTTGGCGCGATGGCGATCGACAATGGCGAGCTGCGCGGTGGGCAGCAGCCGCCGCAGCGCTCGAGCGGCGCGGGCGCCGGTCGCACCGGAGCCGACGACGGTGACCTGCATCAGCACGCTCCGGTCGGATCAGCGGAAGTCTGGGCCGTGCAGGGCGCGCCACCCACCGCGTCGCCACGGCACCACCGGAGGCTTGGTGAAGCGCAGCACACCTGCTGTTCCCATGGCGATGCCGAGGGCGAAGGCGAGACGCCGGAGCAGGCCGATCATCGTGTGGGGCTAGCTGGAATCGAACCAGCGACCTCACCCTTATCAGGGGTGCGCTCTAACCAACTGAGCTATAGCCCCGCCCTCGTCGCAGCCCCCGTATGGGCGCCGCACGGACGGTTGATTCTAGGCACAGCGACCCGGCCGCGAGCCAGCCGGTCGTCCGCAACGGTGGTCAGCGGCGACGACGGGCCGGCACGGGGCGGGCCGACTCCAGCTGGACCACCGATACCCGCACCCCACCCGTCAGGTCGCTGATCAGGTTGAACAACCCGCCGGCGAGGACGGTCAGCAGCGTCAGGACCAGCACGCCGACCATGCCACCCAGCACGCCGATGCGGAAGATGTCACCACCCTCGAAGCGGAAGTCCTCGACCAGGAACACCGATTCGATGAAGCCCTCGATGCTGGACACCGCGCCGGCCCGCTGCAGCGCAGACCAGATGATGACCCCGGCGATGGTGCCCACCACCAGCATGCACAGGTAGAAGATGAGGGCGACCTTCAGCAGCGACCAGAGCTCCACGTGGCGAACCAGACGACCGACCTTGCGGGCCTGCAGTCGGCGGGCCGCAGCGACCTGGGTTCGGCTCGGCGCGCCGATGGTGCCGGCACGGGCGGCGCCCCGACGCCTCGCCGGCGTGTCCACCAGCGCCGGCTGACCGACCAACTCGGGCTCCGCGGTACGGGCGGGTTCCGCGGCGAGGGTCGGTTCCGCGGCCGGTACAGGCCCGAACACGGTGGGCGTGAACCCATCGACCGCGCTGCCCTGCTCCACCACGTCGAGCAGGTCGTCCACCGCCACCTCGGTAACCGTCGAAGCGACCGGCGCGGCGGGCGGCGCCCCCCGGCCGGGATCACCCGACCCAACGCGGCCTCGACGGTCGCCACGGCTCGGCCGCCCCCGACGCGCGGCGCCGCCATTCGACCCGGCCCCGCCATTCGACCCGGCCCCGCCATTCGACCCGGCGCTGCCACGGGGGACCACCCCGGGGCCGGCGGACCGACGGCGCGTACCGGTGGTGACCTGCTCCTCCGGCTCCGGCTCGATGTCATTGGCCGGCACGGCCGGCACGGCCGGCACGGCCGGGTCGACGGGATCGGCGGCGGACCGGACCGGTCCCGGCGTCTCGGTGCGATCGGCCGACCCGCCGGGCGATGGGTCGCCTCGCCGCGACGCGTCCACGGGGCCGTCGCCGACGATGGGCATCGGCGCCGTGTCAGGCGCCGCCGCGTCGGTCTCGGCCGGGTCGGTCACACTGCCGAGTGTAGAAGAGCCCGGCGCGCCCGGGCCGAGGCCACCGGGTCCGGCAACGGTCCACCGATGCGGTCAGCCCCGCTCCTCGTCATCCTCCGTGAGGACCGCTGCGCTCGTGGCCACCGCGTCGCCCCGCCTGACCGTGACCCGGGCCCAACCAGGGCCCAGGTCGAGCCGCTCGATCACCGCGCCGTTGGCCTCGGCCACGGTGCGCGCCGTCGGTCCACCCGAGCCGGCGGCGGCCAGCGCGACAGCGTCGGCCGCACCCTCGGCGGCCGCCACCCGCACCGCCCGCGACGCCAGCCGACCCAGCACCGCGCTCAGGGCGACCACCAGGGCCAGCACCACCAACAGCAGCAGGCTCGACTGTCCCCGCTCCTCGTCCCGCTCCATCGTCGACCCACTCCGATCGTGGGCGCGCCGCGCCCGCCGACTGCACGAGGGGAAGTCGATGTGGCCGCCCGGACCGGTCGGTCCGGGCGGAACGGCTCAGCCTTCGGTGTCCCCGTCGCCGGCCTCGCGAGCCCCTTCGGGAGCGATCCCGGCGTCACCCGGCTCAGCGTCACCCGGCTCAGCGGCATCGAGATCAGCGGCATCGTCGCCGTTCGCCTCGTCGGACTGCAGCACGAGCGCCACCGCGGCGACGTGCTCGTCGTCGCCGACGTTCATGATGCGCACCCCGGTCGCGTCGCGGCCCTGCTGGGAGATCTCGGCCACCGACGTG
Source organism: Acidimicrobiales bacterium (assembly GCA_020846295.1). Lineage (GTDB taxonomy): Bacteria > Actinomycetota > Acidimicrobiia > Acidimicrobiales > CAIXPF01 > CAIXPF01. The sequence continues at coordinate 14,821 of JADLEF010000225.1, read as the reverse complement.
CGGATGGTGACGCCGCCCGAGGAGACCATGATCACGTCGTCGTCCGGCCCGACCATCATCGCCGCTGCCACTCCGCCGCGCTGCTCGGTGATGCGAATACCCCGCACCCCCTGGTTGCCGCGGCCGATGCGCCGGAAGTCGTCGAGATCGGTCCGCTTGCCGTAGCCGGCCGCCGTCACGATCAACAGGTCCGCGCCTTCGCGCACCACGTCGCAGGAGACCACCTCGTCTCCCTGGCGCAGGCGCATGCCCCGCACGCCGGCTGCGGCCCGGCCCATCGGCCGCACGTCGTCCTCGTTGAAGCGGATGGCCTGGCCGGAGCGGCCGAGCATGATGATGTCGTCCGAACCGTTGGTCGGGATGACCCGCACCAGCTCGTCGCCGTCACGCAGGTCGAGCGCGATGATGCCGCGCCGCAACGAGCTGTCGTACTCGGTGAACCGGGTCTTCTTCACCGTGCCGTTCCGGGTGGCGAAGAACAGGTAGCGGTTGGTCTCGTAGTCCCGGGTGTCGATCACCGCCTGCACGTGCTCGCCCGCCTGCAGCTCCAGCAGGTTGACGATCGGGATGCCGCGCGCCGTGCGCTCACGCTCGGGCACCTCGTGGGCGCGCAGGCGGTACACGCGGCCGATGTTCGTGAAGAACAGCAGGTACGCATGGGCCGAGGTGTGCAGGATCGTGGTGACCACGTCCTCGTCGCGCAGCCGGGTGCCGCTGATGCCGCGGCCACCACGGCCCTGGGTCCGGAACACCTGCGCCTCGACCGACTTGATGTAGCCGGCCTGGGTCATGGTGACGACCAGCTCCTTGTCGTCGACCAGGTCCTCGATCGCCATCTCGCCCGGGTCCGGCACGAGCCGGGCCTTGCGGTCGGTGGCGAACTCGGCGCGGATCTCCGCCAGCTCGTCCTTGATGACCTGGCGGAGCTTCCGCTCGTCGGCCAGGATCGACTCCAACTCGGCGATCTCGATGCGCTTGGCGGCCAGCTCGGCCTCGATGTCGGCCCGGGACAGCCGGGTGAGCTGCGCCAGGCGCATGTCGAGGAGGTCCTCGGCCTGGATCTCGCTGAAGGAGAACGGTTCGGCCTGCAGCGCGGTGCGGGCCGCGGCACGGTCCTCGGACCCTCTGATCAACGCGATGATGGCGTCGATCACGTCCAGGGCGCGCAGGCGGCCCTCGAGGATGTGCGCTCGGGCCCGGGCCTTCTCCAGGCGGTACTCGCTGCGGCGCCGGATGACCTCGATCTGGTGGTTGACGTAGGCCTGCAACATGCCGGCCAGGTTCAGCGTGCGGGGCACGCCGTCCACGAGGGCCACCATGTTCACCCCGAAGCTGGTCTGCAGCTGGGTGTGCTTGTACAGGTTGTTCAGCACCACGTTGGGGTTGGCGTCGCGCTTCAGCTCGATCACCAGGCGGGTCTGATCACCGGAGGACTCGTCGTTGATGTCCCGGATGCCGTCGAGCTCGCGCGAGTCGACCAGCTCCTTGATCCGCACCGCGATGGCGCCGGCCGAGCTCTGGTAGGGCAGCGCGGTCACCGTGATCTGCATGCCGCGGCGGGTCTCCTCGATCTCCGCGTCGGCTCGCATCCGCACCGAGCCGCGGCCGGTGCGGTACGCATCGAGGATGCCGGCCCGACCCAGGATCTGCGCCCCGGTCGGGAAATCCGGCCCCCGCACGAACTGCATCAGATCGTCCGGGGTGGCCTCCGGGTTGTCGATCAGGTGGACGGTGGCGTCGATCACCTCGCCGAGGTTGTGCGGCGGGATGTTCGTCGCCATACCGACCGCGATGCCCTGGCTGCCGTTGACCAGCAGGTTGGGGAACCGGGCCGGCATCACCAGCGGCTCGGAGTTGGTGCCGTCGTAGTTCGGCGTGAAATCGACGGTGTTCTCGTCGATGCCGTCGAGCAGGCGCATGGCCAACGGCGACAGCCGGCACTCGGTATAGCGCGAGGCGGCGGGGCCGAACTCGGGCGAGCCGTAGTTGCCGTGGAAGTCGATCAGCGGATCGCGCAGCGAGAACGGCTGGGCCATGCGCACCAGCGCGTCGTAGATGGCGGAGTCACCGTGGGGATGGAAGTTCGCCATCACGTCACCCACCACCCGCGAACACTTCACGTGGGCGCGGTTGGGCGTGAAGCCGGAGTTGATCATGCTCCACAGGATCCGGCGGTGCACCGGCTTGAGGCCGTCACGGGCGTCGGGCAGGGCCCGCGCCATGATGACCGACATGGCGTACTCCAGGAACGAGCGCTCCATCTCGTCCTGGATCTCGATCAGTTGCACCGAGACGCGCTCGCCATCACCACCTCCACCGTCGGCGGCGGGCGGGGGCGTGTCGGTCGGCTCGGTCGGCTCGTCCGGGGGCGTGTCGGTCATCAGATATCCAGGAAGCGAACGTCTTTGGCGTTGGTGACGATGAAGCTCTTGCGCTGCTCCACGTCGTCACCCATGAGGATCGAGGTGATCTCGTCGGCGATGGCCGCCTGCTCCAACGAGACCTGCAACAAGGTGCGCCGGCCTGGATCCATGGTGGTCTCCCGCAGCTCCTCCCAGTCCATCTCGCCGAGACCCTTCAGCCGCTGGAACTGCGGTTGCTTGCGGCCCGCCTCGAGCTGCTGGTTCTCATAGGCGACGCGGGCGACGTCATCCTTCAGATAGAACTTCGCCTTGCCGACCTCGGTGGAGTAGAGCGGCGGCTGGGCGATGTAGACATAGCCCATCTCCACCAACGGCCGCATCTGACGGAAGAAGAAGGTCAACAGCAGGGTACGGATGTGGCTGCCGTCGACATCGGCGTCAGCCAGGATGATCACCTTGTGGTAACGCGCCTTGGCCACGTCGAAGTCCTCGCCGAGGCCGGCGCCGATCGCCGTGATCAGCGTCTGGATCTCGGTGTTGCGCAGCATCTTGTCGATGCGGGCGCGCTCCACGTTGAGGATCTTGCCCCGGATGGGCAGGATCGCCTGCGTGCGCGGGTCCCTCGCCCGCACCGCCGACCCACCGGCGGAGTCGCCTTCGACGATGAACAGCTCCGACTCCTCGGGATCGCGGCTGTTGCAGTCCTTCAGCTTGTCGGGCATGCCCGCGCCCTCGAGGGCGGACTTCCGCCGGATCGCGTTGCGGGCCTCTCGGGCGGCGCGACGGGCCTGCGACGCGCTCAACGCCTTGGACACGATCGCCTTGCCCTCGGCCGGGTGCTCCTCGAGCCACTGGTTCAGCTTGTCGTTGGTCGCCCGCTCCACCAGCGAGCGCATCGACACGTTGCCCAGCTTGCCCTTGGTCTGACCCTCGAACTGCGGGTCGCGCAGCCGCACGGAGATGATGGCGGCCATACCTTCGCGTATGTCCTCGCCCTGGAGGTTCTCGTCCTTCTCCTTGAGCAGGTTCTTCTCACGGGCCCAGCGGTTCACCGCGTTGGTGAGCGCCTTCTTGAAGCCCTCCTCGTGCATGCCGCCTTCGATGGTGGCGATACCGTTGGCGAAGGAGTGCAGCCCGTCGGTCTGGTAGGTCGTGTTCCACTGGAACGCGATCTCGACCTCCTGGTCCTCCTCCGCGGCGGCGAAGTAGCCCACCGTCTTGAACAGCGGCTCCTTGCTCTCGTTGAGGTGGGAGACGAAGTCGATGATGCCACCGTCGAAGCGGAACGAGATGGGCGCGTCCTGCGCCCGTCCGTCGCCCTCGACGCGAGGGCGCTCGTCCATGAAGGTGATCTCGAGGCCGCGGTTGAGGTAGGCCATCATCTGGAACCGCTCGAGCAGGGTCTGGGCCCGGAACTCGGTCTGTTCGAAGATGGTCGGATCCGGCCAGAACCGAACGGTGGTGCCGGTGCGCCCATCCGGGGCATCGCCCACCACGGTGAGTCGATCGTCCATCTGGCCGCCGTCGCGGAAGGTCATCCGGTGACGCCGGCCGTCCCGGTCGATCTCCACCTCGACGCGGTAGGACAGGGCGTTGACCACCGAGACACCGACGCCGTGCAGGCCGCCGGACACCTTGTAGCCGGAGCCGCCGAACTTGCCGCCGGCGTGCAGCACTGTGAGCACCACCTCGGCGGCGGACAGCTCCGGGTACTGGGGATGCCGGTCGACCGGGATGCCGCGGCCGTTGTCCACAACCTCGCACGAGCCGTCGGGGAGCAGCCGTACATCGATCCGCGTGGCATGGCCGGCCATGGCCTCGTCCACGGAGTTGTCCACCACCTCGTACACGAGGTGGTGCAGGCCTGCTGGACCGGTGGATCCGATGTACATGCCCGGGCGCTTGCGGACCGCCTCGAGCCCCTCGAGAACCTGGATGTCTCCCGCGTCGTAGGTCAAGCGGCCTCTCTTGCTCCGAATGCACCTGCGCCGGCGCGCCCGCGAGGGTGTGACCGGCATGAGGAGAGGCGTACGCCTCCTACGGCACCGACCACCGCCCGACACGGGCGGCCGACCGGAGCCGAACACCGCTCTCGCAGGTGGTCGACGAAGGTCCCGGAACGGGCGCGAACCGGTCGTTGCCGGGGGCCATGCTACCAGCGTGTGGCCCGCGAACCGGGCCATTGGTCACTGCGCAGCGTGGTTCGCGGGTGCTGCGCTCAGCGCGGTCTCACCCGCACGGTCATCCGCTCGAAGCGCACCCCCGTCTCGTCCCCCAGCCGCTGGAGCAGCTCGGCCTCCAACCAGCGCAACTGCGTCGCCCAGGCCGGATCGTCGACCGCCACCACCAACGTCGTGCCATCGCTCGAGACCGCTCGGGCATGGGCCGCGATGGCCGGCCCGACCACCCGTTCCCAGTCGGCGATCACACCCACCGTGGCCGTACGGGGACCCCAACCGAGATGGCGCACCAGGTGCTCCAGCGTCGTCCCCAACCGCTCGGGAACCGCGACGTCGAAGCGCTCGTCCTCGTCACGGGCGCGGCGCGGGCTGCGATGGGCCCATCGGGGCCGTCGGCCGCCCTCACCATTGTCGTCGTCCCCGCTCACGCCGGCTCCCCGCTCACCCGATCCGCCCGTCGGCCACCACGTGCACCACATCGGCCACCGCCATCGGGGGCAGGCGATCGGCCGACGTGAGCACGGTCTGGCCCACCGGCAGGTTCGCCACCAGCGCATCGCACCGCTGCGGATCGAGCTCGGAGAAGACGTCGTCGAGCAGCAGCAGCGGCGGTTCGCCGACCGTGGCCGCCACCAGACGGTGCCCACCCAGCTTCAGGGCCAGCGCGAAGCTGCGCTGCTCCCCCTGCGAACCATGGGTGCGCACCGGCGCGTCGCGCAGCAACAGCTCGACCTCGTCGCGATGGGGCCCGACGGTCGTGATCGAGCGCCGCACGTCCTCGGCGCGAGCGTCGGTCAGCGCCCGCTCGAACGAGCCGGGCGCCACGCTCGGCCGGTAGCGCACCTCGACCGAGACCTGGCGGCCCGCCAGTGCGCGGTAGGCCTCACCCACCTCCGGGGCCAGCGCCTCCACCAACGCCCCCCGATCCGCCATCAACCGCTCCCCCGCCGGCGCCAGCTTCGCGTCCCACACGTCGAGCGTGAGCGCAGCGGCGGCATCGAGGCGCCCGCCGCACTGCTTGAGCAGGGCGTTTCGCTGACGCAGCGCCCGCTCGAACACCGTCAGGGTGCCATCCGCCCTGGGGTCCAGGGCGGCGGCCAGCTCGTCGACGAGGGTCCGCCGCAGCTGCGGGCCCTCCTTCACGATGGCCAGGTCGTCGGGGGCGAACAGCGTGGTCCGCAACACGCCCACCGCCTCGCGGGGCCGGCTGGTCCGCTGGCGGTTGATCTGCACCCGGTTGCGCCCACTCCGGTTGAGCTCGGCCTCGAGCAGGACGTCGCGATCGCCCCGGCGCACGCCCACCGCCCGCAGGTGGGCGGCATCCTCGCCGTCCCGGATGAGCACCTCGGTGGTGGCGGCCCGGAACGAGCGGAACGTCGAGAGGTAGGCGATGGCCTCCAGCACGTTGGTCTTGCCCTGGCCGTTGCGGCCCACCAGCGCGGTGAGACCGGGCGAGAAGTCGACCTCCGCCTCTCGGTAGCTGCGGAAGTTCCGCAGGTGCAACCGGTCCAGCCGCACGCCTGCTCAGGACACCCGGACCGGCATGAGCAGGTAGAAGAAGTCCTCGTTGCCCACCCCTCGCAGCACCGCCGGGTTGCGGGCATCGAGCGATTCGAGCACCACCTCGTCCGCGGTCACCGCTTCGAGGCCGGCGATCAGGTACTCGGGGTTGAACGCCACGGTCAGCTCGGTGCCGTCGAAGGAAGCGTCCACCGACTCGTGGGCCTGACCCACGTCCTGGGTGATGGCCAGCAGCTCGAGGCTGTCGGCCTTGTGGGCCAGTCGCACCGGGGTGGACTCCCGGGCCAGCAACCGCACCCGTCTGACGGCGTCGAGCAGCACCTCGCGGCTGACGGTGAGCCGGTTCGGATGGTTGCGCGGGATGAGGTTCCGGTCGTTGGGGAACTCGCCTTCGATCAGCCGGGTGGTGAGCCGGCTGCGACCGGCCTCGAACGACGCCTCGCGCTCCCCCAGCCGGAGGTCGACCGAGTCCGCCGAGGACAGCAACCGGGTCAGCTCGGCCAGTGCACGCGACGGCAGCAGCACGCTCTGGCCCTCGGCCAGCACCGACGCACCGACCAGGTCGCGGACGGCCAGCCGGTACGAATCGGTGGCCACCAGGCGCAGCCCACCGGCCTCGGCAGCGACCAGGACGCCGGTCAGAATCGGCCGAGAGTCGTCCGACGAGGCGGCCGGGACCACCTGTCGCAACGCCTGGGCCAGCGTCTTCGCGTCCACCGCCAGCGCATCGCCGGTCGGCTCGGCCACACGGGGGAAGTCATCGGCGGGGATCAGCCGCAGCGAGAACTGCGACCGCCCGGCGCTGACCTGGGCGGTGTCGTCGACGATCTCGACCTCGACCGCACCCGGCTCGAGCGCCCGCACGATGTCGTTGAACAGCCGGGACGGGATCACCGCCACCCCGTCCCCCGAGCCGGCCACCGTCACGGTCACCGAGATCGACAGCTCGAGGTCGGTGCCGCTGAGGAGCAGCTCGTCGCCCTGCAGCTCCGCCCGGATGCCGGACAGCACGGGAAGCGCCCCACGAGAGCTCACGGCGCGTCCTGCGGTGGCCAACGCGTCGACGAGGACGTCCCGTTCGCATCGGAACTTCATCCCGCTGTCCCTTCCCGATCCAGATCAGAGAATCGATGTGTATTCGGATAGTCCTGGTAATAGGTGCTGGGGATTGTGGATGAACCACCGTTTTCCCAGCTCAGCACCCCTGAGGTTCGCGGTGCGTTGTCCACCGCCGCGCACAGCCGTCGCCGCGGTGTGACCGATGCCTGTGGACGACCGCCGCGCTGTCCACCGTCGGTGCACAACGCCGGGGAGTCGTTGTCCCCAAGGGCTTCTACGGCGGATCGCGCGGCCGACGAGCGCAGAGCGATCATCGTCCGCCACCGTTCTTGAGCGCGCTGATCAGTTCGGTCACCTGGTCGTAGGTCTGGCGCCGCTCCTGCATCTGGGCGCTGATCTTGTCGACCGCGTGGATCACCGTGGTGTGGTCCCGCCCGCCGAACTCCCGGGCGATGGCCGGGTAGGACAGGTCGGTCAGCTCCCGCATCACGTACATGGCGACCTGACGGGCGGCCACCAGGGGCCGGCGACGGCTCTTGCCCTTGATCTCCTCCAGCGTGAAGCTGAAGCGCTCCGAGGTCAGCTCGAGGATCAGCGCAGGGGTGATGACGCGGGGGCCCTTGTCCCGCAGCGAGTCGGCCAGGACCCGGCCCGCCAACTCAGCGGTGACCGGCTCCCGGTTGAGGCTGGCGAACGCGGCGACCCGGATCAGCGCACCCTCCAACTCACGGATGTTGTTGGTGATGTTGGAGGCGATGAACTCGAGCACCTCGGAGCTCATCGGCGACGACGCCTGCTGCTCCGCCTTCTTGCGCAGGATGGCGAGTCGGGTCTCGAGGTCCGGCGGCTGGATGTCGGTGATCAGACCCATCTTGAAGCGGCTGCGGAGCCGGTCCTCCAGGGTCGAGATGGCATCGGGCGGCCGATCGGAGCTGAGCACGATCTGCCGGTTGGCCTCGTAGAGGTAGTTGAAGGTGTGGAAGAACTCCTCCTGGAGCCCCTCCTTGCCCTCCATGAACTGGATGTCGTCCACGAGCAGAACGTCCATCTCGCGGTAGTGGCGCTTGAAGTCCTGCGGGGTGCCGGCCCGGATCGAGTCCACGTACTGGTTGAGGAACGTCTCGGTGGACACGTAGCGGACCCGATAGTTCCGGTAGTTCTCGCGGACGTAGTGGGCGATGGCCTGCAGCAGGTGGGTTTTCCCCAGCCCGGCGTCGCCGTAGATGAACAGCGGGTTGTACGAGCGAGCGGGGAGCTCCGCCACCGACAGCGCCGCGGCCTGGGCGAAGCGGTTGGAGGCGCCGGTGACGAACGCCTCGAAGGTGTACCGGGGGTTGATGCTCTCGTCCACGGGGGGACGGTCCGTGCCGTGGTCGCCGTCGTGGCCGATGGATCCGTCCACGGCGGCCTGGCGGGCCCCGACCCAGCGGCCGGCGGGCGTGGCATCGAGGTCGTGCTGGTTCCGCGCGCCGCTCGGCGAGGGGGTGCTCGACGTGCTGACCTGCACGATCACGTCCAAGGCGGGCCAGCCGGCCGTCTCGAGGGCGTCGGTCACCAACGAGCGGAACCGACCTTCGAAGCGCTCCTTGACGAGCGTGTTGGGTACGCCGAGCCGCAGCTGGCGGCCGTCGAACTCGATGGGGGAGACGAGGTTGAACGTCGTCTGCCAGACGGCCTCGGACACCTCGATCCGCAACGCCGCCGCGCAGGCGTCCCACACCGCCCGGGCGTCGGTCATCGCAACGCCTGATTGATCGACGGGCTCGTGCTCGGCAAGGGCGGTCTCCGCTGTCGGCTCGTGTCCACAGGCCCATCCACAGCTGTGGAGGACGACGGAACGCACCCGCTCGGGCTCGACCGGCGTGCACCCCTTCCTGCGGCTGGGCACGGTTGACCCGAGGGCCTGACCGTGCACCAAAGCGGCGAGCAAGCTAGCACCGCTGTCCGGGCCGTGCACGAGCGGACCGCGAGCTCACCCTGGGTGCCCGGTTGCCGCAGACCACGGCGGACGCGTAGGCTGGTCAGCTGGAATTTGCGCGCCTCATGGCGCGCCCGAATCTCCAGGACGAGCGGTCGCACACCCCGGTGACGACCACGGGCCCGGCGGCAGCTGCCGACGGGCCGGACAGGCATCGCGTCGATGTCGAGAGGACGAGTGCACGATGAAGCGGACCTTCCAGCCGAACAACCGGCGTCGGGCCAAGAAGCACGGCTTCCGTCAGCGCATGGCGACCCGCGCCGGCCGCGCCGTCATCAAGGCCCGCCGTCGCCAGGGTCGGGCACGCCTGTCGGCTTGATCGGGGGCATCGGCGATCGGTCCTCGTTCGCCGGCTTCTCCCGGTCCCGTCGCCAGCGTTGCGGTCCGGTGGGCCTGCGGTACATCGAGCGCACCGCACCAGTGGCCGGTGCAGCGCCCGTCCGCGTGGCGTACGCGATCAACCGCAGGGTGGGCAACGCGGTGACCCGCAACCGGGTCAGGCGCCGGCTCCGCGAGGCGCTGGTCGCCATCGAGCGGGAGCGGCCGAGCTCGTTGCGACAGGGTGACTACCTGTTCACCGCCGAAGCGATCGTGGCCGAGCTGCCGTTCGAGGAGCTGAAGCGAATGGTGCGCTGCGCCACGGAACGGGCCTACGAGCATGGCTGAGACGGTCCGCACCCACCCGCCGTCCTCGATCGGTGCTCGAGCGTTGATCGGCCTGGTGGAGGCCTATCAATACGTGTTCTCCTGGCGGCCGTCGCCCTGCCGCTTCGTTCCGACCTGCTCCTCCTACATGCTCGAAGCGCTCGAAGTGCACGGGGCCTGCCGGGGCGGTTGGCTCGGCGTTCGGCGCATTTGTCGTTGTCACCCCTGGGGCCCTCATGGCGAGGATCCTGTGCCCAAGCGGAAGGTTCGCTAGATGTTCGACGGTGTGTTCGAAGGCCTGGCCTGGCTTCTGGCGTTCTTCTACGACCTGACGCACTCCTACGGCGTGTCGATCATGCTGCTCACCTTGGCGGTGATGGTGGTGGTGACACCGCTCACGCTCAAGGGCACCAAGTCGATGATGGCGATGCAGCGGCTCCAGCCGGACATGCGGCGGATCCAACAGGAGTGCGCCGGTGACCGGCAGCGTCTCAACGAGGAGATGCTGAAGTTCTATCGGGAGAACGACATCAACCCCATGGGCAGCTGCCTGCCCATGCTGATCCAGATGCCGATCTTCCTGGTGCTGTTCAAGGTCGTGCAGGGTCTCACCCACATGGTGGACGGGGCGTTCGATCCGAAGTACTTATCGGAGGCCTCGGCGCTGTACCAGTCGCTAAAGCGTCAGACCGAGATGCTGTTCATCGGCTTCGACCTCGAGAAGAGCCCGAAGGATGCCCTGCTCGATCGGGGCTTCCTGGTGGCGTTGCCGTACATGCTCCTCATCGCACTGTGGGTGGGCACCTCCTACCTGCAGCAGATGCAGGTGGCGGGCCGCAACTCCGATGCCATGACCCCCCAGCAGAAGATGATGATGCGGGTCATCCCGATCTTCTCCCTGAGCGCGGTGTTCTTCCCCGCGGCGCTCAGCATCTACTGGGTCACCTCGAACCTGTGCCGGGTCGCCACCCAGGGCTACATCTCCCACCGCTTCTACAACGTCGGCGGCCTCGGTCTCGGCAAGAAGAAGGAGGGCGGCCCGCCGGTCATCGATGTCAAGGCGAAGCCCGCCAAGCCGGCTGCCGGGAAGGACAGCCCCGGGACGAAGAAGCCGGCGAACACCAAGAACGACGGCGGCAAGGGCGGGACCAAGCCGGCCCGGCCCGCTTCCGGCCGGGTCACCCCGGCCAAGGGCGCCACGCCGTCCAGCCCTGCTCGGCGGCCGCAGGCCCCCGGGCGCCGTACCAACGCGCCGACCACCCCGTCCGGGGAGCGGGGTCGTCGCCGGGTTCCGAACGGTCCTTCCGGGAGCGAGAGCACCGGTGATACCAACGAGGATCCCCGCAAGAAGCGGAGGAAATGACCGTGGAATGGGTCGAGGTCACCGCCAAGACCGTTGCCGAAGCGAAGGACAAGGCACTCGACTACCTCGGTGTCGACGAGGCGCAAGCCGAGTTCGAGGTCCTCGAGGAGCCCCGCGTCGGCTTCCTGAAGCGCCTGAAGGGCGAAGCGCGGGTGCGCGCCCGGATCAAGCCGACCGTGCCGCGGCCCAAGGCCGAGCGCCGTGATCGCAAGCGCGGCCGGTCTCGGGAAGGGGCCGGTCCAGGCCGATCCGACTCCTCGCGCGGCGAGGGCACTCGGGGTGAGCGCCCTGCAGGCGAGGGCGACGACACCGCCCGCGGCCCGCGTCGGACCGCTGGTTCGACCAGTGGCACGCCCGGTCGCCGCGGCGAGGGCGGCGGACGCGCCGGCGGCGGTCGCAGCGGCGGGCAACGGCATCAGGCCGATGACGCTCGCACCGGCGGCGACGGGCCCAGCCAATCCGAGACCGAAGCGGGGGCGGAGGTGGCGGCCCCCACCGTCGGCCGCATCGCCCCCCAATCAGCCCCGGCTCCCGATGAGCCGGCTTCCCGAGAGGAACCGATGAGCACCATGAGCGACGAAGAGCGCACCGAAGCGCCGACCGATGACGGCCGGCAGACCGAGCACGCCGTCGACTTCCTCACCGGCCTCGTCGCCGCGTTCGGGGTGGAGGCGACGGTGACCTCGAGCACCGTCGATGAGCACTACGACGAGGTGCGCATCGACGGACAGGACCTCGGACTGCTCATCGGGCAGCGGGCGCTGACGCTCGACTCGGTCCAGGAACTGGCTCGGGTGGTCGCCCAGCGCCGAAGCGGAGGCCGAGGTGAGAGCCGCCTCCGGGTCGACATCGGCGGGTATCGCCAACGTCGCCGGGAAGCGCTCGAGCGCTTCGCCCGTCAGCTCGCCGACGAGGTCAAGGAATCGGGCAAGGTCAAGGCCCTCGAGCCGATGAACTCCGCCGACCGCAAGGTCGTCCATGACGTCGTGGGCACCATCGAGGGCGTGGCCACGCTGTCCGAGGGCGAGGATCCCCGTCGACGGGTGGTCATCGTCCCCGCATCGTGAGCGGGGAGCCGCTTCGCCTCGACCCTGCCACCGAGCTCGCTCTGCTCGCCGTCCTCGAAGACAGCAGGGGACTCGGCTTCTTGGGCCCCGGCCCTGTCGAAGGGCAGCTGGCCCATGCGCTCGACTTCAGCCGCCTGGTCCAGCACTACGCACCCGCCCGAGCCCTTGATCTGGGCTCGGGCGGTGGTCTTCCCGGCCTCGTGCTGTTCGCTGCGCTGCCCGGTTGTTCAGGGGTGCTCATGGACTCCCAGGCCCGCCGGACCGCCTTCCTGAGCGCCGCGACGGAAGCGCTCGGCTGGCAGGGCCGGGTCGAGGTGCGAACCGGCCGAGCCGAAGCGCTCGGACGTGCGCCCGAGCTGCGCCATCAGTTCGATCTGGTCGCGGCGCGATCGTTCGGACCCCCGGCGGTGACCGCCGAGTGCGGCGCGCCGTTCCTCCATGCCGGGGGTCACCTCATCGTCAGCGAACCCCCTCCCCCTCATGATCCGGCGCGATGGCCGGCGGATGGCCTGGCATCCCTGGGGTTGAGCCGGGTCGAACCGCCGGTGACGGAGCACGCGTTCGTGGTCCTTCGCGCTGAGCGGTCGTGCGACGAGCGGTACCCTCGCCGCGACGGCATGCCGTCGAAGCGCCCGCTGTGGGCGGCCTCGGCCTGAGGTCGTCGTCCGGAGCGGACCCGACCGTGCGATGTTCCACGTGAAACATCGTCGTCGGGTCTCCCCCGGCCGCCCGGCGACGTCCATCCGGGCAGAAATCTCCAACTCCAGGCGCCCTTGGGCCCGCCGTGGTGCGAGGGCGCGCGCCCCGCGTCGCTAAGCTCCACACGCACTCGAGAGTTCGATCTCGGCGTATGCCGCCCCGTAGGGACGCCGCCGAGCCGGCTGAGGCTGGAGCCACATGTCTGAGAAACCCCGCACGCGGGTGATCGCCGTCGCCAACCAGAAGGGCGGGGTCGGCAAGACCACCACGACGGTGAACCTGGGGGCCTCGCTGGCCGAGCTCGGCCACCGGACCCTTGTGATCGATCTCGATCCCCAGGGCAACGCGTCGACTGGGCTCGGCCTGAACCCCTGGTCGGTCGAGGTGTCGATGTACGACGTTCTGCTGCGGGAGGCCCCGTTGGAGGACTGCATCGAAGCATCCACCGTTCGCAACCTGTTCGTGGCGCCGGCCAACCTGGAGCTGGCCGGAGCGGAGGTCGAGTTGGTCCCGATGTTCTCCAGGGAGACCCGTCTCCGGCGGGCCATCGAGCCCCTTCGTGACGACTACCAGTACATCCTGATCGACTGCCCGCCCTCGCTCGGCCTGCTCACGGTCAACGGTCTGGCAGCGGCGAGTGAGGTGCTGGTGCCGATCCAGTGCGAGTACTACGCCCTGGAGGGTCTCGGCCAGCTGCTGCGCAACGTTGACCTGGTCAAGAAGAACCTCAACCCTGAGTTGGAAGTGCGATCGCTGGTGCTGGTCATGTACGACGCCAGGACGAACCTGTCCGAGCAGGTGGCGACCGAAGTGCGCACGCACTTTGGCGATCGGGTGTGCCGCAACGTCATTCCCCGGACCGTGCGCCTGTCCGAGGCGCCGTCCTATGGGCAGCCGATCACCGTCTTCGATCCGTCCTCCCGCGGGGCGATCGCCTATCGAAACCTTGCCAGGGAGGTCAGCGGTGTCGCGGCGTAGCGGTCTCGGTCGGGGCCTCGGTGCCCTCATTCCCAGCGAGTTCGTCAGCGGCGAGCAGGATCACTTCCGCGAGCTCCCGCTCTCCTCCATCGAGCCCAACCGCTACCAGCCGCGGGAGCACTTCGACGAGACCGCCCTGCTGTCGCTCAGCGAGTCGATTCGAGAGCTCGGCGTGCTCCAGCCGGTGCTGGTCCGCCCGAGCGAGGCCGATCGCTTCGAGCTCATCGCCGGCGAGCGCCGCTGGCGAGCGGCGCGCAAGGCCGGGCTGACCACCATCCCGGCCATCGTGCGGACCATCGGCGACGACGCCTCACTCGAGCAGGCACTGGTCGAGAACCTGCATCGTGCCGACCTCAGCCCGTTGGAGGAGGCCGCCGCATACCAGCAGCTGATGGAGGACTTCGGTCTGACCCAGGAGCAGGTCGCGGCCCGGGTGGGCAAGAGCCGACCGGCGGTGGCCAACACCTTGCGTCTGATGCAGTTGCCCGCCTCGGTTCAACGGTACGTGGCCGACGGACGCCTCAGCGCCGGCCATGCACGGGCGCTGCTGGCCACTCCGGACCGCAATCGGCAGGAGGCCTTGGCCAGACAGGTGGTCGACGAGGGGTGGACCGTCCGCCAGATCGAGGACGCTGTGCGTCACGACGGCTTCGATCGACAAGCACAAACAGCCGCCCCGCCGCCAGATGCGCCGGCGTCGGCGGCAACATCAGTGGGCGCCCAGCCAACGGCCCCCGCGGTGCCCGTGGTCCCTGTAGCGCCGGTCATCCCCACTCCCCCACCGACGACAGCGGCGACCGCTGGACAGGTGGCGCCGCCGGCCGCATCGGCCACGATCCCCGCGGCTGCGGCCCCTGCCCCTCCGGTCTCGCCGGCGGTCACACCGGAGCGCGAGCTGCCCTCCGCTGGCCTGCTCGAGCTGGAGCAACTGCTGGCCGACTACTTCGAGACGACGGTGAAGATCGCCG
>JADLEF010000224.1 GCA_020846295.1 Acidimicrobiales bacterium | reverse complement strand
GCCCTCGCCGCCGCCATCGACAAGCTGGCCCACGACCCGGAGCTGGCCGCCGACCTCGGCGCCGCCGCCCGGCGCCTCGTGCTCGACGAGTTCGACCCCGCCCGCGCCGCGGCGCTGCTGCGGGAGGTGTTCGCATGCGGGTGACCGTGCTGTGCACCGACCTCGGCGTACGGGTGCCGGGGGACAAGGGGGCCTCGATGCACCTCGCCGCGGTGACGGAGTCGTTCATCCGCCTCGGTCACGAGGTGCAGCTGGTCGGTGTGGCCGGCCACGGCACCGCGCCGGTCGGGCTGGCCGACTGCCGGCTGTTGCCCCATCCGGGCCGCACCGAGGGCATCGCCCGTGAACGCAACAAGCTGGCCTTCGTGCGCCGGGTGGTGGACGAGGCCGGCCCGCATGTGCAGCGCTTCGCGCCCGAGCTGATCTACGAGCGGCTGGCGCTGTTCGGCACCGCCGGCACCCACCTGGCCCGCGCTGTGGGGTGCCTGCGGGCGTTGGAGGTCAACGCCCTGCTCGCCGAGGAGGAGGCCCGCTGGCGGGGTTTGCACCACGTCGAGCTGGCCGATCGCCGCGAGCGGGTCATCCTCGGCTCCGCCGATGTCGTCGTGGCCGTCAGCGACGAGGTGCTCGACGGTTGCCGGCGCCGGGTGCCCGCGGTGGCCGGCATCGTCGTACCCAACGGTATGGACGCGGCGCGCTTCGCCGAGCTGCCGGTCCGCAGCGAGGCCCGCCGGCGGCTGGGCCTGCCCCCGGATCGCCCGCTCGCGGTGTTCGTGGGCACGCTGCGCCCGTGGCACGGCGTGGACGTCGCCATCGACGCGCTCGCCCGCAGCTCCACCGCGGTGGAGTTGGTCGTGGTGGGCGATGGTCCCGTGGCCGGCGAGCTGCTCGATCAGGCCCGCCGGGCCGGTGTGGAGCACCGGGTGCACCTGTTGGGCCACCGCGGCCACGCCGAGGTGGCGGTGGCGCTGGCCGCCGCCGATGTCGCCCTGGCGCCATACCCCGCGCTCGACGGGTTCGCCTTCTCGCCGCTGAAGCTCTTCGAGTACCTCGCCGCCGGCGTGCCGGTGGTGGCCAGCCGCATCGGCCAGGTGACCGCGGTGCTCGAGGGCGACGCCGAGGGGCCGTTCGGCACCATGGTCGAGCCCGGCGACCCCGCCGCCCTGGCGGCGGCCGTCGATCGCGTCCTGGCCGACCCGGCGGCCCGCGCCACCGCCGCCCGGGCCCGGGCCCACGCCCTGGTCGCCCACAGCTGGGACCAGCGTGTCGGCGCCGTGCTCGCCGCCGTCGAACGCGCCGCGCGCCCCCGTCCCGAGGACCCGACCCGAACCGACCAACGCGGAGCGATCGTCGATGCACTGGCCTGCTGACCATCCGTTGCACCACGATGAGGTCCTGGCCGCCTTCGCGGCCGCGGCCGACGAGCTGTGCGCCCGGGCGACGGTGCTGGAGACCTTCCGGTACGTACCCGGCCGTCGGGTGACCACGCTGATCGACGTGGCCGGCCGGCCGGCGGTGCTCAAGATCTTCGCCAACCCGCGCGCCCGCGGCAACCACCGCCGGCTGCGGGCCATGGAGCTCGCCGGCCTCGGTGCCATCGTGCCCCGGTCCCTCGGCTGTGATCGCAGCGGGCACGTGGGGCTGATCAGCTTTCGTCCCGGCGCCGTGCTCGACACGCTGGCCGACGCGCGCTTCGTCGACGCCTCGGGGCTGGCCGGCGTCGCCCTGCGCCGCCTGCACGACAGCGCCGCCGCCCTCGACCGCGTCTGGACCCGCACCGACGAGGTGCGCCTGCTGCGCAAGCGGGCCCCGCGGTCGATGCAGCACGTGCTCGACGGTATGGACCTCGAGTCCGGCAGCGTCGACGACGGGCCGCTGGTGACCTCCCACCGGGACTGCCATCCGCGTCAGCTGGTGCACACCGGCGGAGACGTGGCCTGGATCGATCTCGACGACGCCGCCATGGCGCCGGCGGCGCTGGACGTCGGCAACCTCGTCGCCCACCTGACCCGGGAGGCGGTGATCGACCGGCGCAGCATCGCCGTCGCCGTCGCCGCGCAGGAGGCGTTCCTGGCCGGCTACCGCTGGCCTGCCGGCCGCTCCGGGCTGCTGGCGCAGTGGGTGCAACTGGCGTTGCTGCGCCTCGCCGGTCTGGCCGAGAGCCGTCACGGCAGCCCGGGGGAGCGCGATGCGCTGCTCATCGAGGCGCAGTCCCTGCGGCTGTTGCCCGGGGTTGCCATCGGCTGAGCCGGCGCGGGACGACCGCCCGGTTCGGTCAGCGGTCGGGGTCAGCGGTCGGGGTCAGCGATCGAGGTGCTGCGCAGCCCACAGCGCGGCCTGCGTGCGGTCGGTGACGCCGAGGCTCTGGAAGATCTTGGTGAGGTGCGCCTTCACGGTGCGCTCGGAGATGCCGAGCCGGCGGGCGATCAGCTTGTTGGCCAATCCCTGCCCGACCAGTTGGAGCACCTCGACCTCGCGGTCGGTGAGGGCGGCACGGCCGGATGACCCGACCTTCTTCGCCTCGATCAGCACCCGCGCCACCTTGGGGTCGATGGGAGCGCCGCCTGCGTAGGCGGCCTGGATGGCGGCGAGGATCTGATCGGGATCGGCGTGCTTGAGCACGTAGCCGTCCGCCCCCGCCTCCAGCGCGGCGAGGACCCGCTGCTGCTCGGAGAAGGAGGTGAGCACCACGATCTTCACCGCCGGCCAGCGGTGTTTGATGGCGCCGGTGGCCTCCACCCCGTCCATGACCGGCATGGACAGGTCCATCAGCACGACGTCGGGTTGCAGCTCCTCGACCGCGGTGATGGCCTGCCGACCGTCGGCGGCGAAGCCGACCAGCTTCATCGAGTCCACCGTCTCGAGCAGCTGCTCGAGACCGCTGCGCACGATCACGTGGTCGTCGACGACGAGCACGCGGATGGGGTCGGTCATGCGGGCTGCCTCGGGATCTGCGGGGTGGGCGGGTTGGGCGTGGTGGGCGTGGTGGGTGGAGGAGCCGGCAGGGTCGGGCTCAGCACGGCAGGACCACCTCGACGTAGGTGCCATGGCCGGCCTGGGAGCGTACCTGCAGCCGTCCCCCGGAATCGTGGACGAGACCGCTCAACGCCTTGAGGCCGACGTGGCCCCGCTGCATGCGGTTGGCGAGCTCGTCGGCGTCGAAGCCGCGGCCTTCGTCCTCGACGACCAACGCCACCTCGTTGGGGCTGCGGCGGACGGCGATGTCGACGTGGCGCGCCTCGGCGTGGGCCGTCACGTTGCGCAGGGTCTCCTGGGCGCAGCGGTACAGCAGGCTGACCGTCTCCGGTGGTAGCTGCATCGCGGTCGGGTCCACCACGAGGGTGCTGCCGATGCCGCGGTTGTGCAGGCCGGCCACGAGGTCGGTCAACGCCGTCTCCAGGCCCTCCTGGTGGAGGTTGGGCGGGTAGATGTCGACCAGCAGCGAGCGCAGCGACTTCACCGCATCACGGATGCGTTCACCGGTTTCGGCCAGCACGGCGGGGTTGAGCGGACCCTGCTGCTGACGGGCCGCGGCGGCCAGCGTGAGCGAGACACCGGTGAGATCCTGCACGACGCCGTCGTGCAGGTCGCTGGCGATGCGCCGCCGCTCGGCGTCGGAGCTGTCGATGGCGTGCTGCAGCAGCCGCTCCCGCTGTTGCTGGCTGGTGCGCAGCCTGCGGGCCATCGACCAGGCGAAGGGGATCTGCACCATCTCCAGCACGAGCAGGACCCCGACCGCGATCGGTCCGAACTGCCGCCACAGGTCACGGCCGGTGGCGCTGACCCGGTCGTACAGGAAGTAGCTCTCGAAGAGCAGCGGTGTGCCGCCCGGCGTGTCGATGCGGTCGTACACCTCGAGCAGCCGGTCGCCGGTCTCGAAGCGGTTCTCGGGTTTGGTGAGGTCGCTGACCTCCGCCTCGGCGTCGCCGGTACCGACGGCGTTGGACAGCACGGCGAGGTCCTCCTCGTCGAGCTCGAAGCGCTCGCCGATGAGGCGGGGCTCGTTGCTGTAGAGGATCGTCCCGTCCGGCCCCCAGATCTTCACCCGGACCAGCGAGCCCCGCACCACGTAGGTGTTGACCGCCTCGTTCACGCGGTCGATGGCCTGCGGATCGCCGGTCAGCAGCGCGTCGGTGACGGCCTGCTCCTCGACGACCCGGCTGGCGACCCAGGTGACGCGGCGGGCGTCGTCGATGCCGAGCTTGGTCCCGATGCGCACGCTCGCCACCGCGGTCACCACGATGGCGGCCGCCAACACGGGCAGGCCTGCCAGCGCAAAGCGCAGCACGAGTCGGCTGACCGAGACCGAGCGGGTCGACGCGTGGGGCAGCGCCGGCAGCGGACTGGGAGCAGCGTTCACTGCAGGCAGCGTACCGAGCGAGCCCGGTTGGGTCGGGGGCAGGGCCTTCCGCCGTTCGGCGATGCCGAGGTCGATGAGCGGTTCAGTCGTCGTCACCGTCGGATCCCGATCCGGATCCGTCCTTGCCGGAACCGCTGCCCGATCCGGAGCTGCCCGACCCCGACCCGGAGTTGTCGGAGCCGGACCCGGAGTTGTCGGAACCGGACCCGGAGTTGTCGGAACCCGGGTCGTCGCGGTCGTCGTCACGGTCGTCGGCGGTGGTGGCGGTGGCGGCGACGGTCGGATCGCTCACCGTCGTCGTGGAACCGTCGTCGCCCGCGTCATGGTCGTCGGAGGAATCGTCGACCCGACCCGAGCCGCTGCCGCTGCCGCTGCCGCGATTGGAGCGCTCCCCGCCGTTGTCGTCGATCGTCATGGCGGTGGCGACGACGGGGTTCGATGCCGTGCCGAACGTGCTGGACGAACCACTGCTGTTGAGGCCCCCGCCGGGACCGGTCGGGCCCAGCCCGCCCGCCGAGGCTGCCACCGGGACGACGGTGGGGCGTGCGAACACCGTCGAGGTCGACGTGACGATCGCCGAGGTGGTGGACACCGCTCCGGCGTCCTCCACCCTGGAGTACTGCCACGCCGAGGACGGCTGGGCCGATCCGCCGGCCGGGAACATGGTCGAGCGGACCGTCCACGCCGCGAGCACGGTGGCGGTGAGCGACACCGTCCACAGCGCGCGCCCGATCCACGTGCGCCAGCCGGGCGCGGCCCGGACGGGCCGCTGCTGGTGGCCCAGCACGCTGCGAACCGAGACCACCGGCTTGTCGGCGGGGCGCTCACCGATCACGATCGGCAGGTCGGCGCGGGACGCGCCGGCGGCCTGGTCCGGCGAGTGCGCACTATCGGATCCACCCCAACGCATTCGTCGCAGTGTGTCACGGACCGCGATCGGGCTCAGCTGGCCTTTGGTGCTAGTACCCCGCGAAACAGCGCAGCTGGAACTGCAATACTGCCGCGGTGACCGAACGAAACGTCCTCGGCGGCGACCTCGAACCGTGCGGCACCGACCCGCTCACCGGGTTCTACCGGGACGGTTGCTGCAGCACCGGGCCGCAGGACGTCGGCTCGCACACGATCTGCGCGGTGGTCACCGTGCAGTTCCTCGACCACCAGCGCAGCATCGGCAACGACCTGGTCACCGCCATGCCGCAGTACCGCTTCCCCGGGCTGGTGCCCGGCGACCGGTGGTGTGTCACCGCCGTCAACTGGCTGCGTGCCCACTACGACGGGGCGGCCGCGCCGGTCGTGCTGGCCTCGACCCACGAGCGGGCGCTGGAGATCGTGCCGCTGGAGATCCTCCAGCAGCACGCGGTCGACGTCCCCGGGGATCTGAGCAGCCTGGGCGGCCTGGACGACTGACCCTCCCCAGACCGACCAAGCGGTTGCTTGGTTTGTGTGACGTTCGATACAGTGGGCGCCTCTCAACGGGGGTGGACCATGGGCGCTCGAACGGGCGAGGAGTATCTCAACGGCCTCAAGGCATCCAAGCGCACGATGTGGCTCGGGCCGGACAAGGTCGACGATGTGACCGCGCACCCGGCGACGGCCGGCGCAGCCCGGCAGATGGCCCGGGTGTTCGATGCCCAGCATCGCCACGCCGAGGACTGCCTGATGCCCGATCCGGAGACCGGCGAGCCGATCAACGTGTCGCACAGGATCCCCCGCTCCAAGGAGGACATCCAGCGCCGGCGCCGAGGGCTCGAGCGGATCTCGGCCCTGTCGGTCGGCCTGATGGGCCGGACGCCGGACTACAAGAACGTCACCTTCGCCGGGTTCGCCGGCCGGGTGCGTGACTGGGCCGGTGCGGACGACCAGAACCGTCACGGCGCGGCCAACCTCGTCGAGTTCCAGAAGCGGCTGCGCCGCCAGGACCTCGCCCTCACCCACACCCTCGTGCACCCCACCGTCGACAAGTCCCGCAAGGACATCGCCGGCGACCACGTCCCGCTGCACAAGGTCCGCGAGACGAGCGATGCGATCGTCGTGTCCGGCGCGCGCATCCTGGCCACCTCGGCGCCCTTCGCCGACGAGATGCTGGTCTACCCGGGCTCGCCGCTGCCCGAGGGTGAGGTCTCCGCCTACGCGCTCAGCTTCGTGATCCCGATGGATTCGCCCGGCCTCACGTTCCTCTGTCGGGACTCCGCCGCCTCGCCCGACGACGACCACTTCGACCGGCCGCTGTCGACCAGGTTCGACGAGCAGGACGCCTTCGTGATCTTCGACAACGTCGAGATCCCCAAGGAACGGGTGTTCATCAACTCGATGCCCGAGATCTACAACACCGTGATGCGGACCTCGTGGTGGCCGAACATCATGCAGCAGACCACCATCCGGGCGCTGACCAAGCTGGAGTTCGCCTTCGGTCTGGCCACCCGCATCGCCGAGATCAACGGCGATCGCTCGGAGATGACCGTCGACGCGCTGGGCGAGATCCTCAGCTACGTGGAGCTGACCCGCAGCGGCCTGCGCCTCGCCGAGCTCAACGCCCGCGACTACGGCGATGGCGTGTTCTTCCCCGACGACACGCCACTGCACCCGCTGCGGGCCACGCTCACGCTGTGGATCCCGAGGGTGTGCGAGATCCTCACGCTCATGGGCAGCCACAACCTGATCGCCGCTCCCAGCCGGGCCATGCTCGACGATGCCGAGCTGCGGCCCCTCATCGACACCTACCTGGCGACCGCGGATGGCACCTCGGCCGAGGATCGCGCCGCGCTGTACCGCCTGGCCTGGGATTTCGTCGGTACCACGCTGGGCGGACGGAACGGGCTGTACGAGCGGTTCTACCTCGGCTCGACGGGGCGGAACCGCAAGATCCTGCACGACGTGGCGATGGGCGCCCCGGACAAGCGGCCGCCCTTCTACCAGCATTGCCAGGACCTGGTGCAGGGCATGCTGGCGCGCCCCGACTGAGCCTGCTCCTGTCTCCCCGGTCGCCGCCGACCTGTGGCGACTCGATATCGAATCGGGACCCGGGGGATTGGGCTGTTGGCGGATCTTTGACGCGAGGTCGGGCCGATCTCGACGCTCTGCGCGTGGGTGAGCGTCGAGCATGGCAACTGGTGCCGGCGCATGGCGGAGCTTGCGAAAAGATCCGACAACAGCGTCGGTTCGACGTCGATGTGTCCGATTGCGGCCAAGTGCGCTTCAATGCATTTCATGCAAGTTGATGCTTCCTTGTTTGGGGTGGTGACCCGCGCCGATGCCCGGGCGCGGGGCATCTCCGACCGCGAGCTCGCGGCCCAAGTCCGCAGCGGTGCGCTGGTGCGGCACCGTCCCGGCGTCCTGCTCCGCCAGCCGCCGCCATCACGGGCGTTCGATCGTTGGCTGCAGCGGGCCGCCGCAGAGCTGGCGGGGGCCGGCCCTGATGCCGTCCTCGGCGGACAGGCCGCCGCCGCGCTGTGGCGGTTCGACGGCTTCGACGACTTCGAGTTCACCGACGGCCGCACCGATGCGCCCCCGCTGGTGGTCGTGGTCCCGCCCGGCTCCGGTCGGCGGGGGTCGCGTCGCCGACGGTTGGCGCCGGTCGAGCCGGCCGTGCACCGCCACGGTTTGCCGGTGACCGGGGCAGCGCAGACGTTGCTGGACCTGGGCCACGACCTCGCCGCCAGGGTGCGGCGCCGGCCCGACGGCGCCGTGGTCCGCCTCGACCCCGCCGATCGGGTCGAGCTGGCGGTGGAATCGGCGCTGCGCCGTGTGCTCGTGCGCGAGGCCGAGCTGCTGGCGCTCGCCGAGCGGGCCGCCCCGCAGCGTCGGGGTCGAGGCGTCCTGCGGGTGGTGCTCGATCGGCGGCCGGTCGGCGCACCCGCCACCGAGAGCTACCTGGAGACGCGGGGGATCCAGGTGCTGCGGGCGGCCGGCATACCGCCCGGGATGCGGCAGGTGGAGATCCTGCACGACGGTGCCTTCGTGGCCAGGGTGGATCTGCTGCTCGGCGAGCGCGTCGTGGTGGAGTTCGACGGTCGGGCCGTCCATGATCGCGATGACGCTGCGGTCGCCCGGGATCGCCGGCGCTGGACGTGGTTGACCGCCCTGGGCTACCTCGTCGGGGTGTTCACCTTCGACGATGTCGAGTGGCGGCCGTCCGCGGTGGTCGAGGCGGTGACGGCCCTGTTGGCGCGATCGGCCGCCTGAGCGCCAGGTCGTCACGTCGCGCCCCGGGGGGCCGGCTGCCTACGATGCGCCGATGACGACGCAGCAGGCCTTCAAGGTCGCCCTCATCACCGGTGCGGGCAGTGGCATCGGCCGCGCCACGGCCATCACGTTCCTGCGGGCCGGGTACGCCGTCGCCCTCGGTGGCCGCCGCGCCGACGCGCTCGACGAGACGGTGGCGCTCGCCGGCGCCGACGCCCCCGCCGGACGAGTCCTCGTCCGGCCCACCGACGTGACCGATCCCGTTGCCGTCGACGCCCTGTTCACCGCGACCGCCGAACGGTTCGGCCGCCTCGACGTGCTGTTCAACAACGCTGGCACCGGAGCGCCGCCGGTGCCGTTGGAGGAGCTCGACGTGCAGCACTGGCGGCGCGTTGTCGCCACCAACCTCGACGGGCCGTTCTACTGCACCCAGGCCGCCTTCCGGATCATGAAGGCGCAGGACCCCCGCGGCGGCCGGATCATCAACAACGGCTCGATCTCCGCCCACGCCCCTCGGCCGAGCTCGGCGCCGTACACCGCCACCAAGCACGCCATCACCGGGCTGACCAAGTCCACCTCGCTCGACGGGCGCCGCTACGACATCGCCTGCGGACAGATCGACATCGGCAACGCCCTCACCCCGATGGCGGCCCGGATGGTCGAGGGGGTACCGCAGGCGGACGGGCGGATCGTGGCCGAGCCCGTCATGGACGTGCAGGCGGTGGCCGACGCGGTGCTGCACATGGCACAGCTGCCCCTGGACGCGAACATCCAGTTCCTCACCATCATGGCCACGAAGATGCCCTTCGTCGGCCGGGGCTGACCTCGGCCCGCTCAGGGCGTCTGGTACCCCTCAGGGTACTGGATGAACTCGAAGAGGATCCCCATGATCGAGCGGGGGTGGGTGAAGGCGAAGCGGATCTCGCCGTCGTCGAAGGTGCGGCCGGCGTAATCGGTCACCGGCATCCGGTTGGCGATCGGTTCCGGGTCCACCCAGGCCACCTTCTTGGCCCGCAGCGTGTCCATCGTGTCCTGCAGGTCGTCCACCGCGAAGGCGATGTGGTGCAGCCCCTCGCCCTGTTTGGCGAGGAAGTCGGCGATCACGCCGCCGTCGCCGGTGGGTTCCATGAGCTCGAAGTCGATCTTGCCGACCCGCACCATGCGGAAGCGCATGGCGTAGCGCTCGACCTCCACCACCGGCCCGGCCGTCCCGCCGAGCAGGTCGACCAGCATCCCCGTCGCCGCCTCCAGATCCCGTACCGCCACGCCGACCTCGGTGATGCGCCTGATGTCCATGCCCGAAGTCTGCTGCGCGACGGCCTCCCTCACACAATGCTCACGAATCGCTCACCCGACGCCCCAACGCCGCCGGTACCGTGCCCCGATGTGGCAGCACGACGAACCGTCCTGACCGCAGCGGCCCTGGCCCTGACGGCGAGCGCCCTGGCCGGCTGCGGTCGCCGGGACGCCAGCGCGCCGCCCCCCGGCGCGTACGCTTTCGACACTGCGGTCCGCGCCGCCACCGTACTTGGCGGTACGGAGATCGAGCGGGGGGTGCCGGCCGAGGGCGCCGCCGTCGAGCACACCATCACCGCGCCCGACGGGCCGCAGCGCACCTACCACCTCTATGTGCCCACGGCCCGGCGCGGCGACCAGACCGAGGCGGGCGCGGCGCCGTTGCTGCTCGCCCTGCACGGCGGCGGCGGATCCGGCACCCAGTTCGAGGAGCAGTCCCGCTTCGACGAACTGGCCGAGGCCAACGGGTTCCTCGTCGCCTACCCCGACGGCACCCCGTTGACGCCGTTGCGCCGCGCCCGGGTGTGGAACGGTGGTCGGTGCTGCGGGCCGGCGGCGGACGGTGTGGACGATGCGGGCGACCCCGATGACGTCGCCTTTCTGATGGCGGTCATCGACGACATCGCGGCCACCCACGCCGTGGACCCGGACCGGGTCTTCGTCACCGGCCACTCGAACGGCTCGATCATGGCCGTCCGGCTCGCCTGCGAACGGGCCGATCGCATCGCCGCGGTCGCCTCCCAGGCCGGGCCGCTCGTCACCGACGACGGTGCCTGTCGCCCGTCGCGCCCGGTCTCCGTCGTGGCCCTGCACGGCACCGCCGACGCCAACGTGCCCTACGAGGGCGGGGCCGGCAAGCGCACCGGCGACCTCGTCTTCCCGCCCGCCGAGGACAACATCACCAGGTTGGCCGCCGCCGAGGGGTGCGCCGGGCAAGCCGAGGTCCTCCCCCCGCCCGCCGCCGGGGACCCGGTGCGCATCCTGCGATGGACCCGCTGCGGCGACCGCGGTGTGACCGTCGGGCTGGTGGCGGTCGAGGGCGCCGCGCACGCCTGGATGGGCGCCGAGGCGCGCCGCACACCGCTCGGCATTCTCGACAGCGATCCGTTCCCCGGCTTCGACAGCAGCGCCGCCGTGTGGTCGTTCCTCGCCGCCCACCCGCGGCCCGCGGGCGGCGCCGGCTAGGGTGCGCGCTCCGCCCGACCGGCGAGGTGCGACTCAGGGGGCGACCGCGTCCGCCGCGCCCCCGTCGACGTGGTAGTTCGCCCCGGTGATGAAGGCGCCCGTGTCACCGGCGAGGAAGGCGACGACGCGGCCCACGTCCTCCGGTTCGGGCACCCGCTTGGTGGGCAGGTCCATGAACTCCTCGAAGATCAGCTGCTGCACCGACGCCCAGTCGGTCGGGCGTCCCTGGCGGGCGGCGCGCTCGGTGAACCGCTCGCGCACCTCATCGGTGGCGATGATCCCCGGCGACACCAGGTTCACCGTGATGCCGGTGCCGGCCAACTCCTTGGCCAGGGACACGGTCATGGCGGGCAGGGCGCCCTTGGCCACGTAGTACTGCGGGTTGCGGGTACCGGGGCGTACCGAGCCGACCGTACCGATCAGGATGATGCGGCCCGCGCCCCTGGCCTTCATCGAGGCGGCGGTGGCGCGGACCACGCGCACCGCGCTGAGCACGTTCTTGTTGTAGGACTCGAACCACGCCGCCTCGTCGGTGGCCTCGCCGAACCACGAGCCGCCCTCGGCCACCCCGTAGTTGGCCACCGTGATGTCCACCGGGCCGCACCGACGGCACAGCTCGGCGACGCCGACATCGGTCAGCAGATCGCCCGCCACCGCCCGGGCCGAGCCGCCCGCGGCGCGCAGCTCGGCCGCCACCGCCTCGGCCGGCTCCAGCTCGAAGCCGTGCACCAGCACCTCCGCCCCTTCGGCGGCCAGCACCCGGGCGATGCCCCGACCCGTGCCGCGGTAGGACGCGGTCACCAACGCCGTCTTGCCCTGCAATCCGAGATCCATGAGCGGGGGACCCTAGTTCGCTGGTCGGGTGCTGCAACGGGCTGCGCGCTCGACGTGCGTGCTGGAATGGGCGACGTGCTCGCCCTCGACCATCTCCTCGTGCTCGACCTGACCGCCTTCCGGGCCGGTCCCACCGCCGTGCGCCAGCTGGCCGACTGGGGGGCGAGGGTCATCACCGTGGAGCGGCCCGCCACCGGCCCGGCGGCGGAGGGCTCGCTCGGCGCCCGCCTCGGCTCGGACTTCCAGAACCTGCGTCGCAACAACGAATCGCTCACGGTCGACCTCAAGCACCCCGACGGCAAGGCGTTGTTCCTCCGCCTGGTCGAGCGGGCCGACGTGCTGGTGGAGAACTTTGCCCCCGGGGTGACCGAGCGGCTCGGCCTGCACTTCGACGCCGTGCGGGAGGTCAACCCCCGCCTCGTGTACGGCTCCATCTCGGGCTACGGCCAGGTCGGGCCGTGGGGCCGCCGCCCCGGCTACGACCAGGTGGCCCAGGGCATGTCGGGCCTGATGTCGGTGACCGGGCTCGCCGGGCAGGGGCCGGTGCGCTCCGGCCACGCGGTGGCCGACAGCTCTTCGGGCCTCTACCTCGCCTTCGGGATCCTCGCCGCGCTGATCCGTCGCGACCGAACCGGGGAAGGGTCCTGGGTGCGCACCTCGCGGCTCGAGTCGTTGGTGGCCATGCTCGACTTCCAGGCGGCGCGGGTGCTGATCGAGGGCGACGTACCGCAGCAGCAGGGCAACCACCATCCCACCGCCGTACCGATGGGCACGTTCCCGGCGTCGGACGGTGTGTTCAACCTGGCGCCGGGCACCAACGCCCACTTCCGTTCGGTGTGCGAGGTGCTCGGCCGTCCCGAGTGGGCCGACGACGAGCGCTACGCCCGGCCCGGGGCGCGGGCCAAGCGCCGGGCCGAGGTCAACGACATGATCGGCGAGGTCACCCGCACCCGGCCGGCAGAGGAGTGGATCGAGGCGTTCCAGGCCGTCGGCGTGCCGGCCGGCCCGGTGCTCGACCTCGGCCAGATGTGGCGCCACCCCCAGCTGCAGGCGCTCGGGCTCGCCCAGCCCATCTCGCACCCCAACCGAGCCGACGCCGCCGTCGTCGGTCAGCCGATCACCTTCGCCGACGATCCGACCTACCGGGGGGTACGGCGGGCGGCTCCCGCGCTCGGGGCGCACACCGCGGCCATCCTCGACGAGCTCGGCGTCGGGGCCGAGGAGGCGGCGCGCCTGCGTGACGCCGGCGTCGTGTGAACGAACCGCGAGGCGGCGCGGTGGTGCTGCTCGGCCTGATGGGGGCGGGGAAGTCCACCGTCGGCCGGTTGGTGGCGCAGCGCCTCGGCGTGCCCTTCGTCGACAGCGACGCGCAGCTCGAGGCCCGCACCGGGCGCACCGCGGCGCAGCTCCAGCGCGACGGAGGTCGGGCCCACCTGCACGAGCTCGAACAGGTCGAGCTGGCCGAGCAGGCCGAGCGAACGGTGGTGTTCGCCGCCGCCGCCTCGGTGGCGGACACCGCGGAGGGCCGGGCCGTGCTCGAGCGCTGCCGTACGGTGGCGCTCGACGTGCCGGTTGGCGAGCTGCTCGGCCGGATCCGCAGCGCCCATCGTCCGCTGCCGGAGGACGACGGCGAGCTGGCCGAGTTGCTCGCCGCGCAGCACCGGCAACGGATGGGCCGGTATCGGCGCGCCGCCGAGCTGGTCCTCGACGCCGCCGGTCGGAACCCGGAGGAGCTCGCCGGGCTCATCGTCGCCCACCTCCACGCCGCCGGTGGGGTCGATCACGGTCGATAGCGTGGACCGGTGCCCAACGAAGCATGGTTCCACCGCGCCGTCGCCTACCAGATCTACCCGCGGAGCTTCGCCGACTCCGACGGCGACGGGATCGGGGACCTCCGGGGCATCACCTCGCGGTTGGACCACCTGGCCCGGCTCGGGGTCGACGTCGTGTGGTTGTCGCCGATCTATCGCTCCCCCCAGGACGACAACGGCTACGACATCGCCGACTACCAGGACATCGATCCGGTCTTCGGCACCCTGGCCGACTTCGACGAGCTGCTCGCCGGGCTGCACCGCCACGACATCAAGCTGGTGATGGATCTCGTCGTCAACCACACCTCCGACGAGCACCCGTGGTTCGTCGAGTCCCGGCGGGACCGAACGAACGCCCGCCGGGACTGGTACTGGTGGCGTCCGCCCGCCGTCGACGGCGGGCCGCCCAACAACTGGCGCTCCGCCTTCTCCGGCTCCGCCTGGACGCTCGACGAGGCGACGGGGGAGTACTACCTGCACCTGTTCTCCCGCAAGCAGCCCGATCTCACCTGGGAGAACCCCGAGGTGCGCCAGGCTGTCTACGCCATGATGCGCTGGTGGCTCGATCGCGGCGTGGACGGGTTCCGCATGGATGTCATCAACATGATCTCCAAGGACGTGACCCTGCCGGACGGGCCGGTCCGTCCCGGCGAACGCTACGGCGATCCGGGTCCGCACACCTTCTGCGGGCCCCGGGTCCACGAGTTCCTGCAGGAGATGCGACGCGAGGTCTTCGCCGGGCGGCCCGGCCCGCTGCTGACGGTGGGTGAGACCCCGGGCATCGATGTGGCCGACGCCCGCCTCTTCTCCGACCCTGCCCGAGGCGAGCTCGACATGGTCTTCCAGTTCGAGCACGTCGACCTCGACCACGACGGTTCGAAGTGGCGGCGTAGACCGCTCGGTCTGGTGACGTTGAAGCGGTGCCTGGCCCGTTGGCAGGACGGTCTGGCCGCCACCGGCTGGAACAGCCTCTACTGGAGCAACCACGACCAGCCCCGGCCGGTGTCGCGCTTCGGTGACGATCGGCCCGAGCACCGGGTGGACTCCGCCAAGGCGTTGGGCACGATCCTGCACCTGCACCGGGGGACGCCCTACGTGTACCAGGGTGAGGAGCTGGGCATGACCAACATGGCGTTCCGCTCATTGGCGGACTTCCGGGACATCGAGACGATCAACCACGCGGCCGAGGCGCTCGCCGCCGGCGAGGCCCGCGACGCGGTGCTCGCGTCGGTGGCCCCGGCCAGCCGGGACAACGCCCGCACGCCGATGCAGTGGGACGCCGGCCCCCACGGCGGGTTCAGCACCGTCGAACCGTGGCTGGCGGTCAACCCGAACCACGAGGAGATCAACGCCGCCGCTGCGGAGGCCGATCCGGGCTCGGTGCTGCACCACTACCGGCGCCTGATCGCGCTGCGGCACCAGGATCCGGTGGTGGCCCACGGCTCGTTCGAGCTGCTCCTCGAGGACGATGCGGACCTGTGGGCCTTCACCCGCACGCTGGGCGAGCAGCAGCTGCTGGTGGTGGCGAACTGCTCGGACCGACCGCGTCAGGTTCCCTTCGACGGGTGGGCCGACGAGGAGACGGTCCTCCATACCGGACCGAAGGGTACGGAGGCGGACGTCTTGGGGCCGTGGGCGGCTCGCGTCACCCGCCGCGTGGTGGGCCGATGAGCGGCGCCGATCCGCTCAGGCGGCCGAGGCCGGCCGGCGCACGGTCGCGGCCGGCAGGCGGCGCAGCCGGCGATGCAGCCGGTGCACCCAGCCGGTGTCGGAGAGGAACATCATCGGGCAGGCGCCCTCGACGACGGTCATGCCGGCGCCCCGGGCGATGATGACGGCCTCGGGGTCGAGGGCGCCGGCGCCCATGCCGCGGAACAGCCAGACGTGCTGCACCCCGAGTGCGGCGGCGTCGCGCACCACCTCGGCCGCGTGGGGGGCGGACACCATCACGATCACCCCGTCCACCGGGCCCGGCACGGAGGCGAGGTTCGGGTAGCACGGGTGGCCGTCCACGGAGGTCGCGGTGGGGTGGACGGCGGTCACGTCGTAGCCGCGGGCGGCCAGCTCGTGGCAGATGGTCCGGCCGAAGTTGGCGTGCGCATCCGAGGCGCCCACCACCACCAGGTGCTGCTGGGCCAGCAGCGCGTCCACTGCGTGCAGATCGACGGTCATGGCACACCTCCGATGGCTCGGTGCGTCCACCTTGCGCCCGCCGGCGCGCGCTCGCCAGGGTCGAGCGACCCCTCGGCCGGCCCCGTTGGCCCCGCCCGCAGCACCGGCTGGCGCGCCGGTACCCTGTACACGCACGCTGGAGGGTCGCGATGAGCACGGCAGAACCGTGGTACCTGGGAATCGATTTCGGCACCAGCTCCATCGTCGCCGCCCAGCGCCTGGCCACCCGCTCCGCCGAGGTCATCGAGCTCGGTGGCGAGCGTGGCATGCCGTCGGTCGTCGTGGCCGATGAGCACGGTGGCATCGTGGTCGGCCGGGCGGCGGACAACCTCGCTGCGGCGCAGCCGACACGGGCCCTGCGGGCCCCGAAGGGCCGCCTGGGGGATCCGTCGCCGATCGTGCTCGGTGGGCGTGCCTACCGCGCCGTGGATCTCGTCGGCCGGCAGTTGCACTCGGTCCACCTCGAGGCCCTGGCGGTGGTCGGCTCGCTGCCGCAGGAGGTGCGCCTCACCCACCCCGCCAGCTGGTCCTCGGCGCGCGTCGCCCAGCTGCTGGAGGCGGCCGCGCTGGCCGGTATCGACCATCCCCAGCCGGTGCCGGAGCCGGTCGCCGCCGCGGCGGCCTACGCCGAGGCGGCCGCCGTGCCCGAGGGGGGCTGCGTCGCGGTGTACGACCTCGGCGGTGGCACGTTCGACAGTGCCGTGCTGCAGGCGACCCGCGGCGGCTTCGTCATCATCGGCCGTCCCGGTGGGGAGGACCGCCTCGGGGGCAACCTCTTCGACGAGCTGCTCGCCAACCACCTCGGCGCCCGGTTGGCGCCCGACGTGTGGGAGGCGCTGCAGGCCTCCGAGGAGCTGCGCTGGCGCCAGGCGTCGGCCACCCTGCGGGCTGAGGCGCGCCGGGCGAAGGAGGCGCTGTCGGTCTACCCGACGGCGGACGTGCTCGTGACCCTACCGGGCGGTATGGCACACCTGCAGGTGACGCGGGCCGAGCTCGATGCGTTGACGCGGCCGCACCTGCAGGACAGCGTGACCGCGCTGGAGCGCACCATCGCCGATGCGGGCCTGCACCCGGGTCAGCTCAGTGCGATCTTCCTCACCGGGGGAGCCAGCCGCATGCCGGCGGTGGAGGAGTTGGTGGCCTCGGCCTTCCCCACCGTAGCGGTCACCCGCCGGGGTGATCCGAAGACCGCAGTGGCCATCGGCGCCACCCATCCGCTGGCGGTGGTGTCCGGTCAAGCGCGACCCGGTTCCAACCCACCGCAGGCGCCGATCGTGGCGGCGGCACCGATGCCGCCGCCGCCTCCGGCCGGGTGGGCGCCGCCGCCGGTTCCCCCTGTGGCCCCGGCGGTCGATCCCTCGCACCAGACCCAGGTGGTGGCCGGCCTCGCCGCCCCGGCCGGCGCGCCGACCATCGCCACGCCGCCGGCCGGCGCCGGCCCCGGGCTGGGCGGGTCGTGGCCGCCTCAGAGCGGCCCGCCGTCGGCGCCGCCGCAGCGCCGGCGCAGCGTGGCTCCCTGGGTGATGCTGGCGGTGGTGGGGGCCATCGCCGTCGCCGCGCTCGCGCTGCTGTGGCGCGGCCGCTCGTCGGACACGGTGGCCACGGGGGCCACCACCCAACCGTCGCAGACGGTGCTCGACGACCCGACGACGACCGGGTCGACGACCACCGCGCTCGCTCCGGCGACGACGGGGACCACCGTACCGGCGAGCACGGTTGCGCCGGTCGTCGTCACCGTGACGGTGCCGGTGCCCGTTCCCGTCCCGGTGCCCGGGCCGAGCACCGCGCCACCGTCGACGTCGCCGCCGTCGAGCGCAGCGGACAGCTGTCCGACGACGGCCACATCGCAGAACCGCACCCCGTCGGCGCCCTCCATCGGCGTGGTGGAGTACCTGACGGCGGAGTTCGTCGCCCGCATCTGCTGGACCGGCAGCGAGTACCTCTACTACGGCTACGACCGGGCCGATGCTGCCAGCAGCGTGCTCATCGGCGCCGTGCCCACCGCCACCGGGTGGGAGGCGACGGCAGGCCCGTACCGCTACACGGTGGGACCGGAACGCCTCGTCGTCTACCAGAGCGGTGCCGTGATCCTGGATCTTCCGGTGCAGTCCACCAGAGACCTCACGGTGGGGGACTGATCCCGCCATCGAGCGCGGGCGCCGCCCCTCCACGGTAGTGTGATGTTGGTCACACCTGCACCGTCAGCCGTTCTCGGGGAGCGCCGCCGTGGTCGATCGTTGGATCGTCGAGTCAACCCTGTCCGAGGTGTGGGACTTCTACACCCGGGCGAACGTGGGCGAGGTCTTCCCCGATCCGGTGGCGCCGCTCACGTCGTCGTTCGCCTTCATGACCGGCGACGGCCTCGGTGGCGCCGAGCTCGGCTTCCGTGACGCCTTCGTGCGGATGGGCGCGTTCGAGCACGAGGAGCTTCCGCCGAAGGACATGCTGTTCCTCGGCGTGGCCGGCGGGTACTGCTACCTCAACGCCTCGGCCATGCGCCTCTTCGGCCATCGCGCGCCCGGCATGACGGCGGCTGACATCGACCTCTCCTTCTTCGGCGGGACGTCCGGCGTGCCGGATTTCGTGGTCAAGCCGGGCTTCGACCGACCCGAGCTGACCGAGCGGATCGGCGCCACGTTCGGTTGGGTGCTCACCGCCGATGGCCTGCCCGAGGTGGCCGAGGACGAGCGGCTGGTCAACGCGCTGCGCTCGGCGCGGCCCGACGCGTCGACCCTCGAGGACCGGGCGCTCATCGAGCGGGTGTGGCAGCACTTCGACGCCCACTTCCGCCACCTCTTCGGCCAGCACATCTACATCACCTTCCTCGCCACCCTGCCGTTGGGGATCATCACCGCGGTGTGCAACGCCGTCGGTCGGCCCGAGGCCACCCTGCGGCTGGTGGCCGGCGTCGGCGATGTCGAGTCGGCGGCGCCGTCGATGGCGCTGTGGGATCTGGGCCGGATGGTGGCGGCGAGTCCCTCGCTGGGCGCCGAGTTCGACCGTGGGGCGCCCGGCCTCGACGGGCGGCTGCGCAGCAGCGCCGACGCCGACGCTGTCGCCTTCGTCGTCGCCTTCGACGAGTTCCTCTACCGCTACGGCAGCCGGGGCCCCAACGAGTGGGAGCTGCGCAGTCCGACGTGGGAGACCGAACCCGACCTCGCCCTGGCCGCGGTGGAGCGCATGCGCCTCTCGCCCGAGTCCTCCTCGCCCCACCGGCACAACCGCGATCGGGCCGTTGAGCGCGAAGCGCTCGGTGGGGAGATCGCCGCCCTGCTGGCCGGCGATCCCGAGGCGCAGGGGCAGTTCCTCGCCGCCCTGCGAGCCGCCACCGTGTTCCTGCCCGGCCGGGAGCGGACCAAGACCAACAACGTGAAGCTGATCGAGGAGAACCGGATCCTGCTGCGCGAGTGGGGTCGGCGCATGGTGGAGCGAGGCCACTTCCCCCGCGTCGAGAGCTTCGGCCTGCTCACCCGGGCGGAGATCGCCGAGGTCCTCGACGATCCGAGCGGCTGGCACGACGTGCTCGTCGAGCGGGAGGCGCTCTACGACGAGGTGAGGCAACTGCAGGAGCCGTTCCTGTTCGTGGCGAGCCCGCCCCCGATGGGTACCTACCCCCGGCGCGACGCAGTGGTGGTCGAGCCCAGCGGGACCGGCACCGAACTGGTCGGTATGGCGGGTTGCCCGGGCCGGGCGGTCGGCCGGGCCCGCATCGTGCTCGACAGCCACGATCCCGGTGCGCTCGAGCCGGGCGACGTGCTCGTCGCGCCGATCACCGACCCGTCGTGGACCCCGCTGTTCGTGCCCGCCGGCGCGGTCGTGGTGGACGTCGGTGCCCCGTTGAGCCATGCCATCATCGTCAGCCGCGAGCTCGGCATCCCCTGCGTGGTGTCGGTCACCGACGCCACCCGCAGGATCCCCGACGGCGCGCTGGTGGAGGTCGACGGGGACAGTGGCACGGTGCGCATCCTCGAGCTCTGAGCCCCCCCGGCGCGGGGAGGGGCCGGGGGGGG
>JADLEF010000223.1 GCA_020846295.1 Acidimicrobiales bacterium | reverse complement strand
GCGTCTTCGCGGTGGTCAACGTGCTCGCCCTGCGAGCGGGACGGGGCGCCGCCGCCATGTGGCCGTTGATCGCCACGGTGGGCTGCGTGGGGGCCATCGGGCTGCTGCTGTACGAGCTGGGCACCGACACGCCGGCGTCGCTGCTCGCCATCGCCGCCACCGCGCTGTCGGTGCGCGCCGCCCGACGCCTGTTCCTGCGCCACCGTGGCCGCACCGACGCCGGCGGTCACTCGTAGCGGAAGCCCACCTTCATCGTCACCTGGTAGTGCTGCACCGTGCCGTCGCCGGTCCCGATGTGGCCGCGGATCTGTGTCACCTCGAACCAGTCCAGGTTGCGCAACGTCTCCGCCGCCTTGGACAGGCCGGACTGGATGGCCGCCTCGACACCATCGGGCGACGTCCCGACGATCTCGGTCACTGCATAGGTGTTGCTGGTCGTTGCCATGGGAGCGGTCCTCAGGGGATCGAGCGCGGCGGTTCCGCGGCGGCCCCTGTTGCTCTTCCTCGGCATCGCCCGACCCAAACCTCCTCCCCGCCGCCGCAGTGGGTAGCGTTGAGCGAGAAGCTGTGGATCCGACCCGAAATCCTGAGCGCGGTGGCCGTCGACCGGCCCTGGTGCGCATCGTCGCGCTGATCTTCGGCGCGCTCACGTTGCTGGGTGTCGGCGGCGCGGCGATCGAGCCATCGCTTTCCGAGGGCCCCGTCATCGCGTCGGAGGCGTTCACCCCCGCCGCCACGCCGAACGCAGTTCGCAGCGCTCGTCACGCACGGGCACGGCCGGCGCAGCCACGACCGGCCACCGAAGCGGAGCCCGCCGGGCCGGTCGCCAGCGACGAGACCGCGGCCCTGCGGTTCGACCCTGGTCCACCCGACCCGCGAGGTCCGCCCGACCCCACCGCTCGATAGCGCCGCGCGCCGCGCCCCGCCTTGGGGGCGGCGATCCGCGCCTGCGGCGCGCCGGCCGTCCACGCGACGGGCCGGCAGCCCCGTGGTGCGCCCGATCTGCACGTCTTCCGCTACCTGCGAACGCACATCGAATCGAGCGGGCCGGCCGCGCCGCGGTGGCCCGGATGAGGAACCCTGATGTTCAAGAACACCATGAAAACCGTCGTGCTCCTGGCCGGTCTCGGCGGTCTGATGGTCGCCATCGGCTCGCTGTTCGGACGGGGCGGCGCGCTCATCGGGCTGCTCCTGGGCCTGGGCGTGGTCGGCTTCTCGTACTGGAAGAGCGACACGCTGGCCATCCGGGCGGCGCGGGCCGAACCGGCCGACGAACGACGATTCCCGGAGTACCACGCTGCGGTGAGGGAGCTGACCGAACGGGCCGGTATGCCGATGCCTCGGCTGTACATCTCTCCGGAGACCCAGCCCAACGCCTTCGCCACCGGCCGCAACCCACAGCACGCCGCGGTGGCCATCACCTACGGGCTCACCCAGGTGTGCGACTGGTCCGAGATCCGGGGGGTGCTCGCCCATGAGCTCGCCCACATCCGCAACCGCGACATCCTGATCGGATCGGTCGCCGCCGCGGTCGCCACCGGCATCTCCTTCGTCGCCAACATCGCGATGTGGGGGGCGATGTTCGGCGGATCCGGCGATGACGAGGAGCGGCCCAACCCGATCGTGCTGATCGCCACCGCGATGCTCGCGCCGATCGCGGCGTCGTTGATCCAGATGGCGATCTCCCGGAGCCGCGAGTTCGAGGCCGACCGAGCCGGCGCGGCCATGCTCGGCACCGGCGAGCCGCGCGCCCGAGCGCTGCAGAAGCTCGATGCCGCTGCCGCCCGCGTGCCGATGCACGTGGCGCCGTCCCAGGCGAGCCACTTCATCGTCAACCCGCTCACCGGTCGCCAGGCGAGGTTCTCCAACCTGTTCCGCACCCATCCCAGCACCGAGGAGCGCGTCGCTCGCCTACGGCAGCTCTGAAGCGACTCGGCGGCGGTGCGCTCCTCAAGCGCCACGGCGGGCCGGTCGAAACAGGGATGTGCGACGAGGACCAGCGTGCCTGCTGCTGTCGATGGCGGTGCTGTCCGGACTGGCCGCGTGTACGAGTCCGCCGCCCGACGGATCGGGCGCCTCGGCCGACGGCCGGCCGGGCAGCAGCGCGCCCGCCGCTGTGCCCGCGCCGACCGACGACGTGTCCGACCAGGTGGCGGACGACGCTGCAGACGACGCTGCAGACTATGCGGCGGACGATCGTTGGATGCTGTCGCTGGCGGTCCACGTCGAACGTCATCAGGGCGAGGCGAGCGACCGCGCCACCTTCGACCAGCACGTCGCGCTCCTCGATGAACTGGCCGTGGTGGCAGCCGACCACGACGTCGTGCTCAACTTCGAGGCGGAGACCGAGTTCGTCGCCGCGGCCACCGCCTTCGGCCCCGAGATCCCGCGGGACCTGATCGCCAGCGGGCACTCGTTCTCGCAGCACTCGGGCGACCGATCCACGAGCGGGCTGACCGCCGGGGAACGGACCACCGAGCTGCGCCGCCAGCGCGACGCCCTCGCCTCGCTCGGGGTCACGGCCCGCTACCTCTCCGGAGCCTGCCCGGGTGACGGGTGGGTCGAAGCGGCGGCGGACGCCGAGTTCGAGGCGGCCACCGGCCTCACCGAGATCTGCCTGCAGTCGCTCGACGACGCCCACCTACCGGCCGGCATGGCGTGGATCCGCTCGTGTGCCAGCGCCACCATCTGCCACGACCCGCTCCACCTCGAGCCGGCAGCATCCCTGCACCCCTGGACGACCGACTCATCGGCGTCGTGGTTGGGTGACATACCCGACGGGAGACTCGTGCTCGTCGTCGGCCAGGAGGCGACGGCGCTGAGCGCGATGTCGGCGGAGGCCGACTACGACGCGACCGCGGCGGTCGAGGAGTTCGGGGCGCTGCTCGACCAACTGGACGCGGCGCGCACCGCCGGTCGGCTGAACGCCACCGGGTTCACCATCTCGATCGGCCCCGAACCCGACTGGGATGTCCTTCGGGCGATGTTCACCGAGGTCAGCGCTCGCGCCGACCGGATGCGCTGGGCCCGCTACGACGAGATCATCGACCGCGCCCGCAGCGAAGCCGGCGCGCCGGCCGACCCGCCGCTCGTCTACACCGATACGACACCCGACGACGCGGGCGCAACGCAGGGCTCCGGGCGCCCACCCCGGTCACCCGGAGCCACGCTGCCGCCCGGCTGACAGCCCGTCGCCCGGTCCAGGATCAGTCGATCTTGTACAACTCGGCTGCGTTGTCCTGGAGGATCTTGCGCTGGACCTCGGGCGTCAGCGCGGCGAGCTTCTCCCGGGTGCGCGTCCCGCTGTCGGGGTACAGGCACGTCGGGTGCGGGAAGTCGGTCTCCCACATGACGCGGTCGGCGCCCAGGTAGTCGATGGCGGGGCCCAGCATCGCCGACTCGAACCAGAACGTGGAGTAGATCTGGCGTTTGAAGTACTCCGATGGCTTGAGCGGCAGCTTCTTGAGGTGTTCCGGCGCAGTCTCACCGGCCTGGTAGTCGAGCGACTCCAGGAAGAACGGGATCCAGCCGACGCCGGACTCCACCGACACGAGGCGCAGCCCCGGATGACGCTCGAAGATGTCGGTGAAGAGCAGGTTGGCCATCCACCGGGCGTTGCCCAGGAACAGGCTGGTGCCGCCGATGGTGATCTTCAGCTCGCCCGGCCACGACGGGTACGGCACCCGACCGAACCAGTCGGTGTCGCCCTGACTGGCGCCGATGTGGAAGTTGATCGGCAGCTCGAGGCCCTCCGCTGTCTCCCACACCGGTTCCCACACCGGCTGGGCGTAGTCCGGCAGCCCGGAGTCATGCGGGTTGGAACAGGTGACGATGCCGCGCAGGCCGAGCTCCTTGGCCCGTCGCATCTCGCGCACCGTCGCGTCGGCGTCCCACCACGGCACCATCGCCATGGGCAGCAGGCGGTTGCCGGACGAGGCCTGCACCTCGGCCATGTAGTCGTTGTAGATCTCCACACAGGCGACGCGCAGGCCCTCGTCGGTGACCTTCATGAAGTTCTGGCTGCCGAAGCCGGCGACGTTCGGGTAGAGCGTGGCGCCCCAGATGCCGAGCGAGTCCATCATCGCCAGGCGCGACGGTACCTCGAGGCAGGCCCGGTGGACGTCCGCGTTGGTGTAGCCGAGGAAGTCCAGCCCGTACAGCTTGGCCCCGTCGGGGCCGATGGCAGAGGTGGCATGGGCGGCGCCGATGACGGTGTCGCCGTTGACCACCCAACGGCGTTTGCCGTTGACCTCCTTCACCTGGGGCACCAGATCCCGGTAGGCGGCCGGCGCCCGTGCCGTCCACAGGTCCTCCGGCTCGGACCAGTGGGTGTCGCTGTCGATCACCTTCAGCTCGTCGTACAGCCCCGTTGCCATTGTGCGTCCCCCTTTGTGCACCATCGCTGGCGCAAACCCTACGTCAGCAGGGCCGGGAGCCGCCCGGAAAGCCCGCGCCACCATGCCGTACCGGATGGTCTGCCCAACCCGGCGGCATGGTGGTGCGGTCCGGCGCGCTCAGAGATCGAGATCACCCCAGTCTCCGCCGTGGTCCCACTCCAGCTCGATGTCGAGCTCGAGGTGGCCGTGCCCGCCGTGCCCGGCATCGGGCTCACCCCAACCGGGATCGGGCTCCCCGCACTCCATCGGTTCGGGCTGCGACTCGGCGGGCTCCCAGCATTGCAGCGGATCGGCGCCGGTCATCGCATCCTGCAGGTCGGTCATGACGGTCTCCTCGGGTCGGCCACCCCTCGGGTGGGCTGCACCCGAGCAGACCGCGCTTTCCCCTCGGCCTCATCGGGGATATCCCCGTGCCGTCACCGAATCCGGCGGGCCGACCGGCAACGCGCTCAGGGGACGACGATGCCCGGATCTCCCGGCGGGATCGGCCGTCCGGTGAACTCGGCCCGTTGGGACAGTTCGACGTAGCCGCCGTCGGGGTCGCGCACGAAGGAGATGCGGGCGGTGGTCCCCAGGCTGACCGGTGCGATCTCTCCGATGAACCCGAGTCCGACGAACCGGGCGTAGGCGGCGTCCACGTCGAGCACCTGCACCGTGAGATAGCGCAACCCTGCGGCGGTCCGCGAGCTCGGCCGGCGCAGCCCGGCCTCGGCCACGAGACGGACGAGGCTGTCCCCCACCCGGATGCGCCCGGGCCCGACGACCGTGCCGCCCAGGCCCTGCACCCAGAAGCGTTCGGCCTCGACCGCATCGGCTGTTGCGTTGACGACCTCGAGTCCGGCGATCCCGTCGTGCCCGGGCGGCACGAGCTCCACCTCGACCCCCTCGGGGTCGCGCAGCAGCACCGGTTCGGCGCACCCGGGCCGAGCCAGGCGCAGCCGGCGGTGGACGGTCTCATCCCGAGTGAGCGGGGCGCGGGAGTGGTTCACCTTGATCACGCTGCCCGCGGAGCCGAAGCGGTGCTGGCGCACGCCGCCCCCCAGCTTCTCGAACTTCTCGTAGGTCAGGCCGACGGCTTCGCTCCAGAACCGGTCGGCCGCCTCCCAGTCGCCCACCATCGTGCCGATGTCGAGCTGCGCCTTGGCCAGTTCCATCAGCGCTCGCCCGCCCACAGCCCCCTCGGACGCCGTCCCAAGCTCATCATGGCGGCGACCCTACCTGCACGGGCCGCGTCGACCCACCCGACAACCGCGCATAGTGGTAGTTGAGGCACTGATCGTTACACTGACCCGGTGCGTCGCCGGCTGGTCGAAGCCCTGTCCGGCACCCGTCGCAGCGTCGGGCCGGCCGTCGTCGTCCTCGTCCTCACCGCCATCGTCGTCGGGCCGATGAGCCGCCTGGGCTGGGTGGTGGCGCTCGACTGGGTCAGCGGACCGCGGGTGTCGTACTGGTCCGGGCTCGGTGATCGGGCGTCGCTACCGGCCGGGCCGCTGTTCTTCGCCGGCGCCGCCGCCGCGCAGTGGGCCACGGGCGCCGCGGTCGGCTGGCTGATGCCTGCGCTGGCGCTGCTCGGCGCCGGACTGCTCGCCGCTCGAACCGGGGCCGAACGCACCGCCGGTCGCGTGGGTGCCGCCGCCTTCGCGGTGTGGAACCCGTTCGTGCACGAACGGCTCTACGCCGGGCAGCCGGCGATGCTCGCCGGCTACGCCGCCCTCTTCGGCCTGGCCGCCTGCGCCCGCGGCACCATCGACGCACACCGCCCCATCCGCCCCATCCGCCTCGCCGCCTGGTGGTCGGCGGCCGCGGCGTGCAGCGTGCAGTTCGCCGTACTGGGCGGCATGGTCCTGCTGGCGCTCGATGCCCCGTCCCCCCTCCCTGCGGATCGAGCACGCAGCCGGCGCCGGGAGCTCGCCACCGCCTCGGCCCTCACCGCCGCGGTGACGGCCTGCTGGTTGGCGCTCTCCAGCGGCACACCCCCCACCGCCGGCGAGGCCGTCGCACTGGACGCGTTCGCCACCCGGGCCG
The DNA here is from genome assembly GCA_020846295.1 of Acidimicrobiales bacterium. Lineage (GTDB taxonomy): Bacteria > Actinomycetota > Acidimicrobiia > Acidimicrobiales > CAIXPF01 > CAIXPF01. The sequence goes on along the minus strand of JADLEF010000223.1, from coordinate 3,633 downwards.
ATCCTCGGCTCGGTCTTGCCCTCGGCACCCTCGTCCAGCGGGGCTTCTGGCGGGCGGCGCCGGCCGCGCCAGGCCTGTGGGGTGGCGGGGCCTGGCAGGTGGTCGCGGTGATCGCCGCGCTGGTCCCGGCGGGCCTCGGGTGGTGGTGCTGCCGGCGGCGGCAGCCGGCCGCCGCCGCCCGCCTGCTGGTCGTCGCCGCGTCCGCCTGGGTGCTGTCGTGGGGCGCGGCGGGGCCGGCCGGTCCGCTCTTCCGGTGGGCGGTCACCACGCTGCCCGGCGCCGGTGCGTTCCGGGAGCCGGGCAAGTTCCTCGCCGTGTTGAGCGTGCTGACCGCCGTGCTCGTCGGTACGGGGCTCGACCGCGCCGCCGGCTGGGGCCGATCCACGGGCTGGGCGTCCGGGCCGCTGCGGTGGACGACGCCGGCGCTGGCCGTCGCGCTCGCCGTCGCCACCACGCCGAGCTTGGCGTGGGGCGTTGGCGGGAGGCTGGCAGCGGTCCGCTACCCCGCCGATTGGCAGCGAGCGCGCGATGCCCTGGACGGTGCCGCACCCGGCTCGGTGCTCGTGCTGCCGAGATGGGCCTACCTCGATCCCGGCTTCACCGGCGGACGGATCGTGAGCGACCCGGCCAGGGCGGTCTTCGGCGACGTGATCCGCCCCGGCGGTGACGCCGCCATACCGGGCCTCGCCTCGCCCGAGGCCTCCCGGCAGGCCGCCGCCGCACTCGATGCAGGCGACGGCGGAGCCCGCCTGGCCGAGCTCGGCATCGATTGGGTGCTCGTGCTGCGACCGCTCACGCCGGCTGAGGCGCCGGGCTTCGAGGCACCCGAGCAGCTCGGCCTGCAGCCGGTGCTGTCGGGGAGCGATCTCGCGCTGTGGCAACGCCGCACCCCGCCGGCTGCTGCGGTGCGAGCCGCGGCCCCGCCCCCGACGGACGGTCAAGCGCCCGCCCCCGGACGCCGATGATGAGGGCCTGAGGCCGCTCCCGCCGGCGGCGCCCGACGGCGCCCGATCCACCACGGGGGCACCACCGACACCCCGTTCGGAGGCGTCCATGCCCACGCAGCCACCCGCCGCGCCGCTGGTGACCGTCGTCGTGCCCACCCGCAACTCGGCTCGCACGATCGAACGGTGCCTGCGCAGCGTCGTCTGCCAGACCGACCGGTACGGCCGGCCGCTCCCCCTCGAGCTCGTCGTGGTCGACAACCACTCCACCGACGGCACCGACGCCATCGCCCGCCGCTTCGCCGACCGTGTGATCAGCGCCGGACCCGAGCGATCCGCGCAGCGCAACCTCGGTGCCGCCACCGGCACCGCCGCGGTGGTTGCGTTCATCGACTCCGATCAGATCCTCGAACCGACGGTGGCCTTCGAAGCGCTCGAGTTGCTCGACGGCGACGCTGAGCTCGGGGTGGTCGTGGTGCCCGAGCGAAGCTTCGGCGAGGGGTTCTGGGCCCGAGGCCGCAGCCTCGAGCGGCGCCTCGCCGACGGGGACCCGCGCTCGGAGGCGGGCCGCTTCTACCGCCGTGCCACCCTCGATGCCATCGGCGGGTTCGACGAGCGGCTCACCGGCCCGGAGGACTGGGAGCTGCACGACCGGACCGCCGCCGCCGGCTGGGCGACGGGCCGCACCACCGCGCAGATCGACCACGACGAGGGACGCATCTCGCTGCGAGCTTCGTTCGCCAAGAAGCGCTACTACGGCCGCGGGTTCGTCGCCTACCGCCGCCTGCCGTGGGCCCGCCGAGGAGCGTTCAACCCGCGGCGCCTCGCGCTGCATCCGACCCTGCTGTGGAGCGACCCGCTCGCGGTCACCGGACTCGTGGTGCTGAAGGGGGTCGAGGCCGCCGGAGCCGGTCTCGGCATCAGGACGGGAAGGCGCCTCCGCGATTCGACGTCATTCGGCCCGGCGGCGGTCAAGGTGGCGACCGGTCGGACCGACATTGGTGGGCGTCGCCTCGCCGGGGACCAATCGGAGGTACAACCATGAGACTGCGCCGGCTCGCACCCACGATGGTCGCTGCGGCGATCGTGTTCGGACCGGCGCTCGCCGCCGGGGCGGAGGGCTACACCTCGCTCGACACCGGCACGGTGACCGACACGACGCCGAACCCGGGCCAGCAGGTGACCGTCGAGATCACCGGCCTGCAGCCCTACAGCACGGTCGTGGTGGAGCTGCACTCGACACCGGTCGTGCTCGGCACCTTCACCGCCGATGCCACCGGCACCGTGCGGGTCCCGGTGACCATCCCCGCCTCGGCCCCGCTCGGCAGCCACACCATCGTCGCCACCGGCATGAGCCCGTCGGGCACCCCCGTCACGGCATCGATCCCGGTGATGGTCACCTCCACCACGGCCACGACGACCCCCGGAGGCACCGGCGGGACCGGCGGGACCGGGGGGACCGGCGTCACGTTCCTGCCCCGCACGGGGGCGGACTTCGCTGCACTGCTGACCGTTGGCGGGGCGCTCGTCATCGCCGGGGGCGCCGCTGTGCGCACCGCCCGCCGACACACCGCCGACACCGACTGATCCCGACGAGCCAACTGTTCCCGACGAGCCGACGTGATCCCGACGAAGCCGACGTGATGGCGCCCTCCCCGCACCTGCCGGCGGCGCGGCCCGTCGCCGACGCTGCGCCGCGCCGACCGGCCGGGCGGGGACGGCGCGTCGCGTCGGGGCCGCTGGTGCTCGGCGTCGCCGTCGCGCTCGCCGCCGGGCTCACCTTCGCCTTCCATGCGGTGGCCGGTCGCATGCTGCCGCCCGCCGACTACGGCGGCCTCGGGGCCATCCTCGCCGTCCTCGTGGCCGCTGCGGTGCCGCTGAGCGCAGTGCAGGGCGCCGTCACCGTGCAAACGGCACGACGGTGCGCCCAACGCCTGCCGATCGGGGGGCAGCGCGTCGTCCTGCGCCTCACACTGGCCGCCGCCCTCGCCGCCGCCATCGCCACCGCACTGAGCCCGTTGTTCGCGGCGTGGCTCCGCCTGGACGGGGTGGCCGCGCCCGCCGTCGCCGGGTGGTGGCTGGCGGTCAACGCACCGGCCGGCGTGGCCAGGGGGCTGCTGATCGGGGCCGGCCGGTACGCGGCGGTCGCCGCCAGCCTGGTCGCCACCGCGCTGGCCCGCCTCGGCTTCCTGCTGCTGCTCGCTTCCGGTGGCCTACCCGGAGCAGTCGGCGCCTCCGTGCTCGGCGAACTCACCGGTATGGCGGTGGCCGTCGTCGCCTGCCGGCAGGCCGGGCTCTTCGGCGCCACGCCCACCCCGGTTCGCGCCCGGTCGGCCGACACGGGACGCGCCGTCCGCATGCAGGTTGCGCTGTGGCTCTTCGCCGGTTCGGCTCCCGTGCTCGGCCGGCGGGTGCTGCCAGATGCGCAGCTCGGCTCGTTCGCCGCGATGGCGACTGCGGCGAGCGCCTGCCTGTTCCTCCCCCAGGCCATCGCGACCAGCGCGCTGCCCCACTTCGCCCGTCGCGGCTCTCGCCGCGAGCTGCACCTCGCCCTCGCGGCCACCACGGCGGTCGGCCTGCTCAGCGGTGCGCCGTTGTGGCTGGCGCCGCAGCTCACCTTCGGCGTGCTCTTCGGCGACGACCTGCAGCCCGACCGGCTCGTTCTGGCGCTGCTGTGCCTGCACATGTG
>JADLEF010000222.1 GCA_020846295.1 Acidimicrobiales bacterium | reverse complement strand
ATGAAGCATACACATCTGCAGTCACTGGCCAAGCGGCAAAGACGAGAGGCCCGGCCGAATGGCCGGGCCTCTCGCGATGTCGTGCGGAGTTAGACGACGCGGACCTTGTCGGCCTGCGGGCCCTTCGGGCCCTGCGTGATGTCGAACTCAACAGCCTGGTTCTCGTCCAGCGAGCGGTAGCCGCTGGAGTCGATGGCCGAGTAGTGGACGAACACGTCGGGGCCGCCATCGGCCTGCTCGATGAAGCCGAAACCCTTTTCCGCGTTGAACCACTTGACGGTGCCTTGAGCCATGTTGAACATTCTCCTTCAAGAAAGACGTGACAGACGGTCGCCTATGCACGTGTCCAGAAGATCTCTGCACTCTTCCGTCACTGTGCAAACGCTCAGTTGCTGCGAAGCCGCCGTCTGGGATCCGGGCCGTGAGGCTCGAACGAACCAGTACTGCTGTGCTGATATCTCTGATCTAACAGGTCCGAGTGTCCACTAGTGGGGGGCAAAGGGCAAGCGGCCCCCCTCACGGGCGCGTCCTGGGGGCGGACAGAGACCGTTGCCGGGCCCTTCCCGCAAGTCGTTCGCACCTGCGCACCCGCCGGTCTCCGCCGTGCGGGCGGGCGCCTAGCGTCAGCGGCTCACCCCTGAGGGGCTCCCTGCCCCTCGCATCCCAGGAGGAACGATGACCCTTTCCCTCGGCGCCGAGGCACCCGACTTCGAGGCGGTCACCACGCAGGGCCCGATCAGCTTCCATGAGTGGATCGGCGACTCGTGGGCCGTCCTGTTCTCGCACCCGAAGGACTTCACCCCCGTCTGCACCACCGAGCTCGGCTACGCAGCCAGGATCGAGCCGGAGTTCGAGAAGCGGGGCGTCAAGATCATCGGCCTGTCGGTCGATCCGGTCGACCGCCACGGCGAGTGGGCCGCGGACATCGAGGAGACCCAGGGCTCGGCGGTGACCTTCCCGATGATCGCGGACACCGACTACAACGTGTCGAAGCTGTACGGGATGCTGCCTGAGGCCGTGAGCGGCGACCCCCTCGTCCGGTCCCCTCTGGACAACCAGACGGTCCGCAACGTGTACATCATCGGCCCCGACAAGAAGGTGAAGACCGTGCTGGTCTACCCGATGTCGGTCGGGCGCAACTTCGACGAGATCCTGCGCATCATCGACGCCCTGCAGCTCGGCGCGAAGTTCAAGATCGCCACGCCGGTCAACTGGCAGAACGGCGACGACGTGGTCATCGGTGGCTCGGTGTCGGCGGAGGAGGCCAAGGAGCTGTTCCCCCAGGGCTGGGACGCCCCGAAGCCCTACCTGCGGATCATCCCGCAGCCGCAGTAGGCGGCCACCGCACCAGTCACCGCGGCCCCGGCGCGTCAGGAGTCCTCCCGACGCGCCGGGGCCGCGCGCTTGCGGTATCGCCGCGCGCATGGCATGGTCGTTCAAGCAAGGGGAGTATCCCCATCGCCGGTGGTCGTCATCACGTCGCTTCTGCGGCCGGGCACCGGGTCGGCATCCGCCGGCGGCGAGAGACCTTGTGTCACTTGGCAGCGTCCGCTGCCCCGACACGAGGAGTGCCCATGCCTGCTACCCAGTCCCGCCCCGTCCGCCCCGGTGAGAAGAACGGGCGCCCCCAGCTGACCCGTGAGGGATCGCTCCGCATCGCGGAGCGGATCTCGGACATCCGCGACCGCCGCCTCCCCGAGCTGCGCCCTCTGCTCGTCGAGGCCGAGCGGGACGAGCGCAACGTGGCCGAGTTCGAGCGGCTGATCGCGGAGTCCCTCCGGCTCGAGCAGTTCCTCGTCGACGCGGAGATCATCGCGCTCGATGCGGGCGACGACGACGGGCGGCTGTCCCTGGGCATGCGCGCGCGCGTCACCCTGGCCGACGGGTCCACCGCCTGGGTGCGGCCGGTGCACCCCCAGGAGGCCTTCCTCGACGACGAGCGCATCTCCGCGTCCTCCCCGCTGGCCGTGGCCCTCGACGGTGCCCGCGTGGGGCACCAGGTCTGGGTGGCGGCCCCCGAGGGCATGTGGGCCTCGACCGTGCTGGAGATCGACGGCTCCGGCGTCCTCAAGGAGTCCTAGCCCTCAGTCGGCCGGTCAACGTGCTTCAAGTTTCAACTACCTCTATAGTTGAGCAATCAACTAAACGACCGGACCCCGCCGGTACGCACAGAGGAGCCCCCATGACCGCGATCTACGACGACGCCGACACCATCACCACCCGCTCGCTGGTCACGGACGGCCTCGGATCCGGGGCCCTGCACCGCGAGGCCACCGACCGGCTGTTCCGCGAGGCGCACACCGCCTACGCGTTCACCGACGAACCGGTCAGTGACGCCGAGCTGGCGGAGATCTACGACCTCGCTCGGTACGCCCCGACGGCGATGAACACCCAGCCGCTGCGCATCACGTTCATCCGCAGCGACGAGGCCAAGGCACGTCTGCTGCCATACCTGGCGGAGGGCAATCGCGCGAAGGCGGCATCCGCGCCCGTGGTCGCCATCCTGTCCGCCGACACCGACTTCCACGAGACCCTGCCTCGGCTCCTTCCGCACGTCCCGAACGCCCGGGACCGGTTCGCCGACGACGTCGCCCGTGAGCAGGCGGCGCTGTTCAATGCGACCCTGCAGGCCGGCTACGTCATCCTGGCGATCCGGGCGGCCGGTCTCGACGCGGGGCCGATGGGCGGCTTCGACAAGGCCGGGCTCGACGCCGAGTTCCTGTCCGGGACGGCGCAGAGGTCGTTCCTCGTCGTCAACATCGGCCATGTGGCCGAGGGCGGCACCTACCCGCGCAGCCCGCGCCTGGAGCACAATGAGGCCGTGACGGTCCTCTAGCCCAGGCCCACCAAGCCCCTGCGAAACCTCACCACACCAAGGAGACGACCGTGCCTGCAGCAACCGCTGATGTCCTCACCCTGCCGCGCCTGTCGGCCGCCGCCGATGCCCGTCCCCGCACGGTGCGCTCGGTGACGACGGCTCCCATGGGCCTGGAGGGTGAGGGCTTCCCCGTGCACCGCGCCTTCGCCGGAGTGCACCCGTCCGACCTCGACCCGTTCATCCACATGGACCAGATGGGCGAGGTCGAGTACGGCGCCGGTGAGCCGAAGGGCACGCCCTGGCACCCCCACCGCGGGTTCGAGACCTTCACCTACCTCATCGACGGGCAGTTCGTGCACCAGGACTCCAACGGTGGCGGCGGCATGATCCTCGACGGCGGCACGCAGTACATGACGGCGGGTGACGGGATCCTCCACATCGAGACCCCGCCCGAGGCCCTCGTCGAGTCCGGAGGCCTCTTCCACGGCGTGCAGCTGTGGATCAACCTGCCCCGTGACAAGAAGCGCATCGCGCCGCAGTACCAGGACCTCCAGGGCCTCGACTCGTCCATGCTGACGACGGCGGACGGCGGCGCGCTCGTGCGCATCCTCGCGGGCGAGGTCGACGGCCACGCCGGCCCGGGCATCTCGCACACCCCGCTGGCCATCACCCACATCACGATCGCCCCCGGCGCCCGGGCCGACATCCCGTGGCGGGCCGACTTCAACGCCCTCGCCTACGTCCTGTCCGGCTCGGGCACCGTGGGAGCCGAGCGCCGGCCCATCCGCTCGGGCCAGCTGGCCCTGCTCGGGGCCGGCGACACCGTGCTGCTCCAGGCGGACGCCCAGCAGGAGTCTCGGCACCCCAGCCTCGAGGTGGTCCTCATCGGCGGCGTGCCGCTGCGGGAGCCGGTCGTGCAGTACGGGCCGTTCGTCATGAGCACCCAGGCGGAGATCGTCGAGGCCTTCGAGGACTACCAGGCCGGACGGCTGGGCATCGTGCCGGCCGACGCCATCCAGCCGCACCGTCCCGGCCAGTAGCCGTGCCCGACGGCGGCGACCCGCCGCTGGCAGGCCCGGCGCCGATCGAGGTCACTGACAGCCATCAGGCCACGGTCGGGGGAGCGACCGTGCGCCGAGCGCTGCCTCGACGCGGCCGCCGCACGGTCGGCGCCTGGTGCTTCGCCGACCACTTCGGGCCGGCCGCCGTCACCGAGAACGCGGGCATGGACGTGGGACCGCACCCGCACATGGGCCTGCACACGGTCACCTGGCTGGTCGAGGGGCAGCTGCTGCACCGGGACAGCCTGGGCTCCGAGCAGGTGATCCGGCCGGGGCAGCTGAACCTCATGACGGCAGGAGCCGGCATCGCGCATGCCGAGGAGGCCACCGGCCAGCACCTCGGCACCCTGCAGGGCATCCAGCTCTGGGTCGCGCAGCCGGACGCCGTGCGATTCGGCTCCGCGGCCTTCGAGCATCACGGAGCACTGCCGCAGGTCGAGGTCGACGGGGGCGTGGCCACGGTGCTCATCGGCGAACTGGGCGGCGCGCGCAGCACTGCTCGTGCCGACACCCCGCTGATCGGCGCCGAACTTCTGCTCCGGTCGAGCACGACCGTGCCGCTGCAGGCGGGCTTCGAGCATGCCCTCGTTGTCCTCGACGGCGCCGTGGCGGTCGACGGCCAGCCGCTGGTGCCCGGGCGGGTGGGGGTCCTCGGGCTCGGCCGCGACGAGGTCGTCCTGGACGTCCGCGAGCGCGCTCGGGTGATGCTGCTCGGCGGTGAGCCGTTCGAGTCACCCATCCTCATGTGGTGGAACTACGTGGCCCGCTCACGCGAGGAGATCGACGCGGCGCACGCCTCCTGGTCCCAGCAGGACGACCGCTTCGGGCGGGTCCGCAGCCGCCTTCCGCTGATCCCGGCCGCGCCGCCGTTCTGGCAGGCAGCCTCGGGGGAATAGCGCGCGCGCCATGGAGGTTGGCGTGGTCACCACTCCACCCCGACCACCGGAAGGCATCCCATGGCAACGACCCGACGCGCCACCGCTGAATGGAACGGCTCCCTGCTCGAGGGCGGCGGCGCCGTGACCCTCGCCTCGTCGGGCATCGGGACGTTCCCCGTCTCGTGGCCGGCCCGGTCCGAGGAGCCCAACGGGGTCACCAGCCCGGAGGAGCTCATCGCGGCCGCCCACTCCACGTGCTTCTCGATGGCGCTGTCCGCTGCCCTCTCGCGGGCAGGCACGCCCCCGACCCAGCTCCGCACGGCGGCCGAGGTCGACTTCCAGCCCGGCACCGGGATCACCGGGATCCGGCTCTTCATCAGCGGCGACGTCCCGGGCCTCGACGCCGACGGCTTCGCCGCTGCTGCCGCCGCCGCCAAGGAGGGCTGCCCCGT
>JADLEF010000221.1 GCA_020846295.1 Acidimicrobiales bacterium | reverse complement strand
GTCGCCGACCAGCGCGCCGACCCCCGCGATCACCACGAAGGACAGCCCCCAGGCGATGTCCACGATCGATGCGTCGCGCCGGCGCACGGAGAGCGCCCACACCCCCAGCTGCAGGACGACCGCGGCACCGAGCGTCGCCGCCAGGGTGGCGATCATCGACGACCCCCGGGTGCGGCCCGCTCAGCCAGTTCGTCCTCGATCCACTGGTCGAGCTCCTCCCAGCGGTCGTAGAGCCAGTCCACCCGCGCCCGCCGCTCGACCGGCACCTCGCTCGCCGACCACCGCCAGGCCCGCACGACCACCGGTGCAGCCAGCGGGACGTTGCGCCACAGCTCGGCCACCGTCGAGAACCCTTCGAAGCCCACATGACCCAGGATCACCACGTCGGTGTGGGCCGGCGCCCCACCGAGCAGGGCCAGCACCCCGCCCGGCCGGGGCGGCAGCACGTTGCGCAACCTCGCCGCTCGCGCCGCGAGCTCCGGGTCATCCTGCTCCAGCCGGGCCAGCACCCGCGCGTGGCGCTCGGGGGTGAAGAACTGCCCCTCGGGGAAGATGACGGCGGCATCGTCGTGGTCCATGCCCCGGGCGATGCGGCTCACCGCCAGCAGCTCGGCACCGCTGCCCGCCCCGCGGTCCACGAAGTGGTTGCGCAGCCGGTGGCCGAACACGTCGAGCGCCGGGGACCACGCCAGGCCGCGGGCGATCACGTACCGCAGCTGCAGGCGCCGGTGGGTGCCGAACAGCAGTGCCGGCAGCAGCGCGTCCCCGTAGCTGCAGTGCCGGCCGATCACGAGCAACGGCCCGGGAGCGAGCGGGTCGTCGAAGCGGTGCTCGAAACGCAACCCGAGCGTGCGGCCGGCCGCACCGAGCACCTGGCCGGCCCACCACCACTGCACCCGACCGTGCATCGCCACCGCCCGCTCGGTGTGCAGCAGGCGTCCGAAGGCGAACGCCACCCACAGCACCACGCCCACCGAGACCGCCATGAGCTCCAGCGCCAGGAACTGCACGAGGAACGCCCACAGCCGAACGGAGGGGAAGCGGAACCGGCCCCGGGCCGCGTCGGCGACCGCGGCCAGCGGCACGAGCAACGGTGCGGCCACCACCCCGACGACCAGCGCGGCCACCACGGTGGGGATCGACACCGCCCGCCGTTTGATGGCCACGGAACGAACCGAACGCGACGACGTCGACACGACATGATGTTGTAGCCGCTCGACGGGCCGAGTGCGGGACCCACGGCGACAAACCCGGACGGTGCCGCCGCGCCGTTGGCATCACCGAGCCGGACGGAGCCGCCCATTAGCCTTGCCCCAGTGGAGGACAAGCGATCGGTCGGCCGGGTCATCGGCACCGAGGACGCCACCCCGCTCGAGTTCTGGGTCGGCGTCGCGCCCGACCAGTTCCTGCAGCTCGACGACGTGGTCGCCACCCAGCGACCACTCCCGGGCCGCGAGCCGGTCCAGGTCTACGGCATCGTGTCGCAGGTCCGGGCCCGTCACGAAGGCGTCCGCTTCGATTCCGACGTGTTCCTCGTCGCCGACGGCGTGCTGCCCGCCGAGACCGCCGAGGCGGCGTTGGTCTCCGCCACCCGCTTCGAACCGGAGGTGTTCGTCCCGCCCCTGCCCGGCTGCGAGGTGTTCCGCGCCGCCGACAACCAGCGCGACAAGGCCCTCGGCTGGGAACGCTGGACCAACCGCCTGCCCGCCGGGCTGAGCCGCGACGACGAGCCGATCTTCGTCAACCTCGACTTCATCGACGGCACCCGCGGCGCCCACGTCAACATCTCGGGCATCTCCGGCGTGGCCACCAAGACCACCTACGCCAGCTTCCTGCTCTACAGCCTGTTCACCTCGGGCGTGCTCGGCGCCGAGGCGGCCAACACCAAGGCGCTGGTGTTCAACGTCAAGGGCGAGGATCTGCTCTTCCTCGACCACCACAACCGCTTCCTCGAAGCGGAGGACGTGGACCGCTACCACCTGCTGCGCCTGCCCGCCGACCGGTTCCCCTCCGTCGGGTTCTTCGCCCCGCCCCGCCGGGGTGACACCAGCGGGGTGCCCGACGTGGCCGGCCGCGGGGAGGGCGTCACCAGCTTCTTCTGGAGCATCCAGGACTTCTGCCACGACGAGCTGCTCCCGTTCCTGTTCGCCGACGCCGAGGACGACCGCCAGCAGTACACGCTGGTGGTGGCGAACGTCGCCGCCCGCCTACGCGATGCGGTGCCCGCCGGCGACGGCGCGGTGACCATCGAGGGCCGCAACCTGCGCACGTTCCGCCAGCTCGTCGACTTCATCGCCCAACGGGTTCAGGCCGACGACAACGCCGAATGGGCCGGTCGCGCCATCGGCAGCGGCACCGTCAACGCCTTCGTCCGCCGCCTGTACGGCGCGGTACGGCCGCTGGAGCACCTCATCCGGGCCGATCTGGCCAACCCCGACCGCCACAAGATCCGCACCGTCGAACAGGTCACCGTGGTGGACCTGCACAACCTCAACGACCGGGCCAAGCGCTTCGTCGTCGGCGTCACCCTGCGGCGGACCTTCGAGGAGAAGGAGCGCAGCGGCTCCTCGCGGCCGCTGCTGTTCGTCGTGCTCGACGAGCTCAACAAGTACGCCCCGCGCGACGGCTCGAGCCCGATCAAGGAGATCCTGCTCGACGTGGCCGAGCGCGGCCGGTCCCTCGGCATCATCCTCATCGGCGCCCAGCAGACCGCGTCCGAGGTGGAGCGGCGCATCGTCGCCAACTCGGCGGTGCGGGTGGTGGGCCGGCTCGACCCGGCCGAGGCCACCCGCCCCGAGTACGGCTTCCTCACCGGCGTCGCCCGCCAGCGCGCCACCATCCTGCGTCCGGGCTCGATGTTCGTCACCCAACCCGAGTTGCCGGTGCCGCTGCTGGTCACCTTCCCGTTCCCCTCGTGGGCCACCCGCGTCGGCGAGGCCGGTCTCACCGCCGACACCGCGCCGCCCGGCGCAGCCCCTTCATCAGGCCCGGCGATCGACGACGACCCGTTCGCCGGGCTGCCCTCCAGTTGAGGCCGCGATGAGCATCCGGCTGCTGCACACCGCCGACTGGCACGTCGGGCGCACCCTACGGGGACGCTCACGCGTCGAGGAGCACGAGGCCGCCCTCGACGCCCTCGTCGCCCTGGCCGAGGACGGGGGCGCCCAGCTCGTCGTGGTGGCCGGCGACCTGTTCGACACCGCCGCACCCACGCCGGAGTCCGAACGGCTCGTCTATCGCACGCTGCTGCGCCTCGCCGAAGCCGACCGCCAGGTGCTCGTGGTGGCCGGGAACCACGATCACCCGCGCCGACTCGGGGCCGTCGCCCCGCTGCTCGACCTCGCCCGGGTGCAGCTTCGGCCGCTCGTCGTGCCGCCCCGGCAGGGCGGCGTCGTCACCCTCGACGTGGCCGGCACACCGGTGCGCGCCGCGTTCCTGCCGTGGCTGTCGCACCGCCATGCCATCAGCGCCGACGAGCTGCTCACCCGCGATGCCGATCAGCACAACCAGAGCTACCTCGACCGCCTCCGCCGCATCAGCGGCGCGCTGTGCGACGGCTTCGACGGCGAGGCGATCAACCTCGTCGTCGGCCACCTCACCGCGGTGGGCGGGCTCATGGGCGGCGGCGAACGGGCCGCCCACACCGTGTTCGACTACGCGGTGCCGGCCACCATCTTCCCGCCTACTGCAGGGTATGTCGCGCTCGGGCACCTGCACCGCCACCAGCAGATCGCCGGGCCGGCGCCCACGTTCTACGCCGGCTCGCCGCTGCAGCTCGACTTCGGCGAGGGGGACAACACGCCCGGCGCGGTCCTCGTCGAGCTGGCGCCGGGGCGTCCGGCCCGGCCCGAGTTCGTGCCCATCGACGCCGCCCGCCGGTTGCGCACCCTCACCGGCACGCTGGCCGAGCTCGAGCTGCTCGCCGAGACGACCGGGGACGCCCACCTGCGCCTGGTCGTGCGGGAGCGCAACCGGGCCGGCCTGGCCGACGAGGTGCGCGCCCGCTTCCCCCGCGCCGTGGACGTGCGCATCGAGCTGACCGACGAGCGCGACCGAGAGCGGGCCGGCAACGCAGGCGGCGCAGATGCCACCGGACCGCGACGGTTGGGCCGCGGCGCCACCGAGCTGTTCGACGAGTTCCTCGTGCACGAGACCATCGACGACGCCCGTCTGGCCGCGCTGTTCGCCCGCCTGGTCGACGAGGACGCCGCCGAGGGCCGCGATGACGAAGGCGACGACCCCCGACCGGAGGCCGGCGATGCGGCCTGAGCGCCTCGAGCTGGAGGGCTTCACCGCCTTCCGCAACCGCACCGTCGTCGAGTTCACCGACGCCGACCTGTTCGCCTTCTCCGGGCCGACCGGCGCCGGCAAGTCGAGCCTGATCGACGCCATCGTGTTCGTGCTCTACGGCACCATCCCCCGCCTGGCCGACCGTCGACGCGTCGGCCCGGTCATCAGCCAGGGCAAGGTCGAGGCCCGCCTCGGGCTCACCTTCGGCGTCGGCCCCGCCCAGTACCGAGCGGTACGGGTGGTGCGCGCCACGCCGTCGGGTGGGGCGTCGACCAAGGAGGCCCGCCTCGAACGGCTCGTCGACGGCGAACCGGCCGAGCTGCTCGCCGGCGACGCCGATGAGGTGACCCGGCAGGTCGAGCGCCTCCTCGGGCTGACCTACGAGCACTTCACCACCGCCGTCGTGCTGCCCCAGGGCGAGTTCGCCCGGTTCCTGCACCACAAGCCAGCCGACCGCCAGGCGCTGCTCAAGGAGCTGCTGGATCTCGGCCTCTACGACCGGCTGCAGCAGCGCGCCCACCGCCACGCCGTGATCGCCGCCGAGGCGGCGCGCTTCGCCCGCAGCCGGCTCGAGGAGCTGGCCGGCGCCGACGACGAGCAGCTGGCCGAGCTGACCACCGCCCGCCGCACCGTCGCCGCCCTGCTCGCCCGCTGCGACGCCGCCCAACCCGAGCTCGACGAGCTGACCCACGCCTTCGAGACCAGCGCGGCCCAGGCCAAGACCCGCCGGCAGGGGGCCGAGCAGCTGCGCGCCGTGCGCCCGCCGGACGGGTTGGCCGCGCTGGCCGCCGCCCATGACGACGCTGCCGCCCGCACCGCCGAGCTCGAGCAGCAGACCGAAGGGTATGACCGGGCGTGCGAGCAGGCCGACGCCGCGCTCGCCGCACTGCCGCCCGAGGCCACCAGCCGCGCCGCGCTGGACCGGCACGCGACGCAGGCCAAGCAGGCCACGCTCGTCACCCGAGGCGAGCGCGCCCTCGCGGGGGCTCGCACCGCACAGGCCGCGGCGACGGAGGCCGCCGAGGCGGCCGAGGCCCGCCGGCGCGCCGCCGACGAGGCGCTCGTTGCGGCCCGCACCGCGCACGCCGCCGCCGCGCTGGCCGAGCACCTGCACGCCGGCGACGACTGCCCGGTCTGCGGCCGGCGCATCGACGCCCTGCCCGTCCTCGCCGGCGACGCCGAGCTCGCCCTGCGCGGCGCCGGCGCCGAGGCGGCCGACGCCGCCGCGACCGCCGACGCCGCCCTCACCGCCCGGCGGGCCGCCGAGCTGGAGGTGGCGCGGATCGAGGCCCAGCTCGACCTGGAGCGGGGCCGGCTCGAGGAGCTCGCCCTCGAGGTCGCCGCCGGGCCCGACGAAGCGACCGCCCAGCGCGATCTCGACGCCGCCCGCCAGGCCGCCGCCGCGGTGCAGGCGGCCCGCACCGCCCGCACCGCCCATGGCAAGGCGCTGGACGCGGTCCGGCTGGCGCTGCGGCGCAGCGACGAACGTCGCCAGCAGGCGTGGGTCGCCTTCGACGCCGCCCGGGACCGCATCGCCGCCCTCGGCCCGCCCGCCGCGGCGCGGCGCGACCCGGCGGAGGACTGGGCGGCGCTGGCCCACTGGGCGGCGGGCGCCGAGCTCGAGGTGCTGCGCGGCCTCGCCGCCGCCGAGGAGGAGCGCGACCGCATCGCCGAGGCCCGCCGGGCCCGCACCGCCGAGCTGCTCGACGCGGCGATGACCGTGCTGCCCGATGCCCACACGCTGCGCACCGTGGCCGAGATCCGCGACCGCTGCATCGCCACCGACGGCCGCCTCGCCGCCGAGCTGGCCCGCCTCGAAGCGGACCGCGAGCGCGCCGCGGCGGTGCAGCGTGATCTCGACCGGGCCGTCGAGGACGAACAGGTCGCCACCATGCTCACCCAGCTGTTGCGGGCCAACCGGTTCGGGGCGTGGATCCTCGACGAGGCGGTGCAGCAGCTCGTCCAGGGCGCCACCGGCCTGCTGCAGCGGCTGTCGGGCGGGGCGTACTCCCTGGTGTTGGAGGGCAAGGACTTCGCGGTCATCGACCACAACAACGCCGACGCGGTGCGCTCCGCCCGCACCCTCTCCGGCGGTGAGACGTTCCTCGCCTCGCTGGCGCTGGCCCTCGCCCTCGCCGATCAGGTGGTGATGCTGGCCGGCCCGACGGCCGCGCCGCTGGAGTCGCTGTTCCTCGACGAGGGCTTCGGCACGCTCGATCCCGACACCCTCGACACCGTCGCCTCCGCCATCGAGGAGCTGGGCAGCGCCGGCCGGATGGTCGGCATCGTGACCCACGTGCGGGACCTGGCCGAGCGGCTGCCGGTGCGCTTCGAGGTGACCAAGGACGTCGACGGCGCCCGGGTGGAACGGGTGCTGGCATGAGCGCGGCCGGCCACACCGGTGCGGGGACACCGGTCGGTGCGAGGAGGAGCCGATGAACACGACCCGACCGAGCGGCCGGCTGTGCGTGGAGGCGTGGTCCCCGGATTACGGCGCCCCGCTCGAGGACGGCGGGGCAGGTGCGTCCGAGGAGCCGACCGAGGTCGACGTCGACATCGAGTTGCCCGCCGCGTCATGGCGGCCGCTGCGACCGCCGACGATGGAGCGGGCCACCGTCGCCTTCGTCGACGGGGTGCGCCGCATCGACGCCAGCCTGCTGTGGAGCACCGACGACGGGCTCTACCACCCCGGGCTCGCCGCGTCGGTGGCCGCCGGCGTCGTCACCTGCAACGGCCGCGCCGAGATCAGCCGCCTCGAGGTCGACCGGGTCGTGCTGCTTCCGGTCGAGGTGCCGTCCGTGCAGACCCGCCACGGCGCCTGGCGGTACCGCCCGCCGCAGACCGTGCGCGACGATCCCGGCCAGCTGTCCATCGAGCTGCAACAGGTGATGGCCGACCTCGAGGTCGCCGTGGCCGACGGCGCCGGGCGCGACGACGAGCTGGCCATGGTGGTCATCGACGGGCCGATCCGGCGGCGCGAGCAGGTCCGCAACGCGGTGGGCCACATCAAGACCCACCACCACCGCTACCTGCCCCCTTCGGTGGCGGGGGTGGTCGGCGAGCTCGATGCCGGCGAGCGCACCCCGCTGTTCGCCATCGGCGGCCCGTTCCCCCGCCTGTCGTGGTACCTGCGCCTGCCGTGCACCCGGGAGCACGCCTGGTCCGGCGTGGTCCGCAACGAGATCGCCGTGCTGCCGTTGTCCGAGGCGATCGCGCTGGCCGACCGGGCCGCGGCCACCCTGCCCCGCTTCGCCTCCCGGCCGTCGCGCGACCCGCGCGCTCCACAGAACCTCACCCCGGTCGGCGGGCTCGAGTCCCGCCTCCGCCACCGTCTCGGCGACGCCACCCTGCTGTACCGCGCCCTGCGCACCGCCCTGGCGTGAACGATGGTGCCGCGGGTGGCCCGGGGGGTACCAGCCTGCCGGGCGCAGACATCGGGCGATGACCGATCGGGTGGTGACCGATCGGGTGGTGGATCAGGCGATGAGCGTTCGGAGCCGATGGGCGAGCTCGCCGACGCTCGCCTGGCCGGCGGCCACCTCGATCACGAGCTCGTAGACCGCATCGTTCTCGGCGTTCGAGATCTCGACGCCGTTGATCTCCAGGAAGACGGCGGTGGCGAGCCAGCCGAGCCGCTTGTTGCCGTCGATGAGCGCATGGTTCTTCACGACCGACTGCAGGAGTGCCGCGGCCTTCGTCCACAGGTCGGGGTACGCATCCTCGCCGAAGGCGCTCGTGCGCGGCCGCGCCACGGCTGACCCGAGCAGACCGACGTCGGCGATCGGCGGAGGATCGCCGCACAACGCGATCGCCAGGCCGATGACGTCCTCGAGGTCGAGGAACTCGACGGGCTCGTTCACTCGCCCAGCCGGCGCAGGGCGTCGGCATGGGCATCCAACACTCGACGGGCCGCGTGCCCGACACGATCTCGATGCTCTCGACGCGAGACGAACTCACGCACCGCTCGCCGTGCCGCCTCCTGCATCGAGATCCCCTCCGCGTCGGCGCATGCCTTCAATGCGTCCTGTTCCGCCTCGGTGAGCCGCAACGTCATGGCCATCCCGCTTATGGTATCACTTCGATACCATAAGCGCGCCCGAAGGGTTTCGGCTCGGCAGCCTGCGGCCCCGTGGCATCACGCTTGGGCCGATGCCCGCGTGGCGCGTCGGACTCAGATCAGACCCCGAGGGGCTCGGCGGCCGGCGGTGTCACTTGCGGTGAGCACTGCGGTTGGCTGGCTATGCTCAAGGTGATGGTTGCGCATGAGGACAAGCCGATTGTACTGTTCACGAGCGCTGCCGATTGGGAGCGATGGATCGAGCAGGCGACTGATGGCGCAGGCCTGCGATTGCGGCTCCGAAAGAAGGCGTCGAAACTGCCCGGCATCACCTACGCCGAGGCGCTCGATGTAGCGCTCTGTCATGGCTGGATAGATGGACAGAAGCAGTCGGACAGCGAGGACTACGTTCTGCAGGCCTTTACGCCACGCCGACCCCGAAGCCCGTGGTCGAAGGTCAATCGTGAACACGTCGCTCGACTCACCGACGAAGGGCGAATGCGACCAGGTGGTCAGGCCGAAGTCGATCGGGCGAAGGCTGACGGCCGGTGGGACAATGCGTACCGGCAACGTGACGATCACGTTCCCGAGGACGTTCAGGCTGCGCTCGACGCCAACCCGGCCGCTGCGGCGACCTTCGCCGGGATGTCGAAGCAGAACCGCTTCGCGTTCCTGTTCCGGCTCGGCAGCGTCAAACGGGCTGACACCCGAAAGCGCAAGATCGGGGAGTACGTCGCCATCTTGGAACGCGACGGATCCCTCCACTGACCCGATCGCGAACTCCCCTCGGCTGTCGCCGGCGGCGAAGGACCGTACTCGGTCGGACGCTCGACAGCACGGCGCCGCCGCGTTGTCTGGGGATCGACCGTTGTCGGTCGGCTTCGCGACATCGCCGCTACGGCCTTGACCGAACGGGTCCGCGCCGCCGGGGCGAACGGCGGTGCGCCGACGCCGCCTGTCATCCGGTGAAGTCCCGCGGTCAGGCGGGCACGGGCTCGAGCGGCCAGGGGCCGACATACCGAGCGGTAGGGCGGATGATCTTGCCAGACGCTGCCTGCTCGACAGCGTGGACCGCCCAACCGATGACCCGGCTCACGGCGAAGGTCGGCGTGAACAGCTCGGGGGGCAACCCGCAGCGCTGCATCACCACCCCGGCATAGAACTCCACGTTGGTAGGCAGCGCCACACCGGGCCGTCGGGCGGCCAGTGCGGCGAGCAGCGCCGCCTCGATACCCTTCGCCCGGCCCACCAGCTCCCCGCCCAACCGATCGGCGATCTCGCCCAGCAGCGCCGAGCGCGGGTCCGGTGCGGCGTACACGGCGTGGCCGAAGCCCATGATCTTGCCGCCCGCCGCCAGCTGGGCGTCCACCCAATCCGCCGCCCGCTCCGGCGCGCCGATCTCCTCGAGCGCCTCGAGCGCCCGCGACGGCGCGCCGCCGTGCAACGGGCCCGACAGCGCAGCCAGTGCGGCCACCAGCACCGCCGCCGCGTCCGCTCCGGTGGAGGCGACCACCCGCCCGGTGAAGGTGGACGCGTTGAACCCGTGGTCGATGGTGGCGATCAGGTACTGCTCAACGGCGCGCCCTTCGGCGGCGGGCAGCTCGCGACCCAGCGCGCTCCACAGGTAGTGGGCGGCATGGCCGAGGTCGTCGCGGGCCTCCACCGGCGCTTCCCCCCGGCCCAGCCGGTGCAGCGCGCCGACCAACGTCGGCGTCAGCGCGGCCAGGGCGAGCAGGTCACCCCGCCGTTCGTCGGGATCCAGGTCCAGCAGCGGGCGCACGCCGAGCTGCGCCCCGGCGAGGGACAGCGCGGTGCGCAGCTGGCTCAACAGCGGCCCGCCGGCTCGGGCGATCACGGTCAACGGCTCCAGCAGCGCGTCGGGCAGTCGACGGGCGGCGGCCAGTTCGGCGGCGAAGGCGTCGCGCTCGGGCCCCGACGGCAGCCGGCCCCGGTCGAGGAGGAACCAGACGGTCTCCAGATCGCAGCGGCGGGCCAGCTCGGTGGCGTCGTACTGGCGGTAGTGGTAGATGCCCTCGAGGCCCAGCACGTTGCCGACCTCGGTCTCCGCCGCCACAACGTTGCGCAGCCCGGCCGGCACGTCGATCGGTTGGGCGCCCTTCGCCCCTGCTTCCACGGTGATGCTCATGGTCATGCGAACATGCTGCGCCGCCTGCCGACGATCGTCAACGTTGATCAGATCAACGTTGACATGATCAAGACACGCAGGACATGCTGTTCGGTATGGTAGCGCGACGCCTGAGGATCGACGAGGTGACCGCCCGGCTGGGGGTCAAGCGGGAGACGGTGTACGCCTATGTCAGCCGCGGCCTGCTCCGCTCGCAGCTGGCCGAGGACGGACGCAGCAGCACCTTCGATCCGGCCGAGGTCGATGCGGTCGCCACCCGAGGCCGTCCCCGCCGCCGGCCGCGCCAGGGCGAGGGGATCGATGCCGCGCTCGGCTCCGCTGTCACCGAGCTGGGCGATGGGCTCATCAGCTACCACGGCATCGGGCTGGAGGAGCTCGCCGGAGCACGCCCCTTCGAGGCGGTGGCCGAGCTGCTGTGGAGCGGGGCCCTGCCCGACCCACCGACGCCGGCGTGGTCCGCCCCGCCCGCTGGGGTGGCCACCGCCCGACGCGCCCTCACCGCCATCGGCCCCCACTGCGCCCCGGGGGACCGCCTGCGCGTGGCGGTGGCCGCCGCCGCCACCGTCGACCCGCTCCGCCACGATCTGCGCCCCGAGGCGGTGCTGCACTGCGGGCGCTCGCTCATCGCCACCGTCAGCGAGGCCCTCGCGCCGCAACACGGTCCCACCCGCAGCGCCGCCGAGCGCAGCGTCGCGCAGCGCGTCGCCGAAGCGGTCGGGGCGCCGTCCTCCGCCCGCTGGCACGGCGTCATCGACGTGGCGCTGGTGTGCCTGGCCGACCATGAGCTCGCCACCTCCACCCTCGCCGCCCGCGTCGCCGCCTCCACCCGGGCCGATCCCACCGCAGTGGTGTTGGCCGGCCTGGCCACCCTCAGCGGGCCGCTGCACGGCAGCGCCAGCGTCGCCGTCCCGCGCTTCCTGGCCGATGCCGCCGAGGACGCGCCCGCGGCGGTCGCCACCCTCCTGCGCACCGATGGGCAGCTCCCCGGCTTCGGCCACCCGGTGCATCGCCACGGCGACCCGCGCCACGCTCTGGTGCTCGACGCCGTGCGCACCGCGGCTGCGGCCAACGCCCGGACCCGGGCCCGTCTGGCCGAGGTGGACGCCGTGCTGGCCGTCACCGCCCAGCGGGCACCCGTACCGCCCAACGTGGACTTCGCCCTCGGCGCCCTCGGCCACGTCGCCGGGCTGCCGCTCGGCGCCACCGAGCTGCTCATGGCCGTCGCCCGCACCGCCGGATGGATCGCCCACGCCATCGAGGAGTACGCCGAGCCGCCGCTGCGGTTCCGGGCCCGAGCGCGCGGCCGCGCCGCGGACCCCGCCCCTACAGCCAGTCCTTCCGTTTGAACACCAGGTAGAGCGCCACGGTGACGCCGACCATCAACGCCAGCGCCCACGCCCACCCGTACTGCCAGGCGAACTCCGGCATACCGGGGAAGTTCATGCCGTAGTAGCCGACCACGAGCGTGGCCACGACGAGGATGGCGCCCCACGACGAGGTCCGCTTCATCACCTCGTTGGTTCGGTTGGCGCTGATGGACAGGTGGGCGTCGAGCAGACCGGAGAGCAGGTCGCGCTGGCCCTCGATCAGCTCCACCACCCGTAGGACGTGGTCGTAGACGCGTTCAATGGCGAGATAGGACGGCTCGCCCAGCAGCGCCCGCTCGCCCCGCAGCAGCGCCGAGATCACATCGCGTTGCGGTGACGTCGCCCGCCGCAGGGCGGCGATGTCCCGACGCAGCCCGAACAGACCGCGCGGTATGCTCTGGTCGGTGTCGTCGTTGAAGACGGTCTCCTCGGCCCGATCCAGCTGATCGTCGATGGCCTCCACCGCATCGAGGGCGTCCTCGGCCAGTTGATCGAACAGCGCCCACAGCAGCCCGCCCACCCCGCTCGGGCCCCCGGCCTGGCGGGAGGATCGATAGACGGCGCGGACATCGTCCAGCGGGTAGGGCTCGGTCCGCTCCTCCACGTCGCCCCAGCGCAGGGTGACCACGAACCAGGAGGAGAAGACGATCTCGAGGATCCCGATGTGGAGCTGCTCGCCGACGAGCCTCCCGGCGGGCACCGCAGCGTGGCGGACATCGCCCCACGGCAGGATGCGGTTGCGGGGCCGGCGCCGGCCGACCGCGGCCATCACCGCCGGATCGATCCCCAGCCGGGCGGCGACCGCGTCGATCTCGGCGCGGTCGGCATCGCTCAGATCGATCCACACCAGCGCGTCGGCCGCGCCGTCGCCGGCGTGGCAGCGATCGAGCCCCTCGAGCGGGACCAGCTCAGGATCGGCTCGCCCGCCCGGGTACCAGCGACACTCGATCACCGGTCCATGGTAGGCGCTCGCTCAGCTGCCGGTCGTCGACCAGTGCCACGGCTCCGACGGCAGGTTGTAGAAGCCGTACTCGGCGGCATGGTCGGACAGCCACCCGTAGGCCGTGGTGCCGCGGCTGCGGATCAGGTCGTCGCCCACCACGAAATCGATGGCCAGACCCTGCTCGTGCATGGAGTAGCCCGGCCGGGCCACCGGAGGAGAGCAGTCACCCGAGGGCATCTCCCAGATCGCGTACTCGCTGGAGCCGCAGTGCTGCTCGCGCAGCCAGATCTGCGTCTGGATGTCCCGGTACCCGGAGCCGGTCAGTGCCACCCCGTCCGCCTCGGCGGCGGCCAGCATCGCCTCGAGCTGGTCGGCGATGATCACGTTGACCTCGATGCCGCGAACCGTGGTGACCTCGACGCCGGAGGACACCCACGACGGCCGCGAGCCCGACGACGAGGACGAGGTCCCCACCTTCGACGCCAGCGCCTGCTCCCGAGCGGTGATCTCGTCGGCCAGCTCCTGGCTGCGCCCGCTGATGGCGGCCGCCTCGCTCAGCGCGGCGTCGAGACGGGCCTGCACGTCATCGGCGAGGTCCTGCTGGAGGCCCAGCGCGGAGCTCAGCTCGTCGAAACCGGCCTGCTCGGCCGCCTCCGCCGCCTCGGCTGCCACCAGGGCCTCCCCTGCGCGGCGACCGGCGCGGCGCGCCGACTCCTGCGCCCCGCGCAGCTGGTCCAGCACGTCCGCCGCGGAGCGGGTCTGCGCCTCGGCCATCGCCTTGCGCTTGGCCGAGGCGGAGGGGTCCTCGTCGGCCAGCACCACGGCCAGATCGTCCGCCGGGGGCCGGACGTAGGCGGCAAGGGCCACCTCCTCCAGCTCTTTGCGCAGCCCGGCGGCCTCCCGCTCGGCGGCGGCGCGCGCCGCCTCGGCCGCCGCCAGCTCGGCTCGCACCGAGGCGACCGCCCGCTGGGCGTCCTCCAGGCGGGCCCGCTGGACCGACACGTTCTGGTCCAGCGCAGCGATCGCCGCTTCCACCTCCGAGGCGTCCGCCCGCAGCGCATCCACCTGGGCCGCGTTGTCGACCTCCTGCTGACGGAGCTGCTCCTGCTCGGTCTCGGCGTCCTCCTGGGCCGCGACCGGGGCGGCGGCGGAACCCAGCGCGGCGAGCGTCGCCCCTGCAGCGACGGCGAACGCCGCCCACCTGCGCTGCCCCGCCCGACCAACCATTGTTACGAATGTTACGGCGCCGAGCGTGCGCGACACCGCATTGGGAACCGCCGCGCCCGGGGTGGTGGAATCGTCGCCATGGGGAACCTCTTCGATCTGTCCGGGAACGTCGCCGTGGTCACCGGGGGCAGCCGCGGCCTGGGCCGCCAGATGGTCCTCGCCTTCGCCGAGCACGGGGCCGACGTGGTGATCGCCAGCCGCAAGCTCGACGCCTGCGAGGCGCTCGCCGCCGAGGTCACCGAACGCTTCCCCGAGCGCAAAGCGCTGCCGGTGGCCGCCCACGTCGGCCGGTGGGAGGACTGCGACACGCTGGCCAACGCCGCCTACGACCACTTCGGCAAGGTCACCATCCTGGTCAACAACGCCGGTATGTCGCCGCTGTACCCGTCGCTGTCCTCGGTGTCGGAGGAGCTCTACGACAAGGTGCTCGGGGTGAACCTGAAGGGCCCGTTCCGGCTCATGGCCCTCATCGGGGAGCGCATGGCCGCCGCGGAGGGCGGCTCGATCATCAACATCTCGTCGATCGCGTCGATGCGGCCCACCGCCACCGAGGCGGCCTACGCCGCGGCCAAGGCGGGGTTGAACGCCCTCACCGTGGCCTACGCCCACGCCTACGGGCCCACCGTCCGGGTGAACTGCATCTCGGCCGGCCCGTTCCTGACCGACATCTCCAAGGCGTGGGACCTCGAGGTGTTCGAGCAGCGGGCCAAGGCCAACTACGCGCTGCAGCGAGGCGGCCGGCCCGAGGAGATCGTCGGGGCGGCGCTGTACTTCGCCAGCAGCGCCTCGAGCTTCACCACCGGCGCCGTGCTGCGCGTCGACGGTGGCATGCCCTGATCGGGTGCGGCCCGTACCGGTGAGCCGGTGAGCTGGTGAGCCGGTCAGCCGAGCGGGGGAGCAGCGGACGCCACGACCGCTGAAGCCGGCGCGCGCCGCGTCCCACCACCCCAGCCGGCGTACTGTTCGGTACGGCGGTAGTGGGTCTGCACGTCGCCGCTCGAACGCTCGACGAGCTGCGGGTATGCCGGCGGGAACGGCCAGTGGTCGGTCGCCGCGCCGAGGAGCGCGTCGAGCTCCACCGCGGACTGATCGGCCGGGGTCGCCAGCCACAGCTCGACCAGATCCGGGTTGGTGCGCAACGGCTGCGCCGTCACACCCCATGCCCGCTCGGCCACCTGCCGCTCCAGGCGGAGGAGCGCCCGCACCCCGGGGTGGGGGGCGACCAACCGATCGGTACGGTACCGGCCGGCCTCGAGCAGCGCCGCCGAACGGAACCGGCGCAGGCCGCGGGCGTTGCGGGCGCCGTCGAGGTACGCCAGCGCGGCGGGCGCGCCGGGCTCGGCGACCTCGCCCAACCCGTCGCCCGGTTCAGGGTGCTGCGGGGCGATGCGGTCCCCGAACCGCTGGCGACGCCATGGGCTGGTGACGGTGACCACGACCGCGGTGCGGTCCGGAAACCAGGTGGCGAGCAGGATCTCCTGATCGTCCGGATCCTCGATGAGGCACAGCGTGGTCTGGAACACCACCCGACCGTGCCTGAGCCCGACGGCACAGAGCACCCCGTGCATTGGGGGAATCGGCCCGCCGGCGTGAGTCGTTCAACCCAGAGCGGTAGCCCGCTCCATCAGCGGAGCACCTGTTCCAACGGCGCCGGCTTGCCGAACAGGTAGCCCTGCATCCGGTCGCAGCCCAGCTCGGAGAGCAGCTGCCGCTGCTTGGAGGTCTCGACCCCTTCGGCCACCGCGGGCACGCCCAGCGCGTGGGCGAGGCCGATGATGGTGGCGAGGATCTGCCGGCGGCGCTGATCGGTGTCGGCGGAGCGCAGGAACGACTGGTCGATCTTGATCGCGTCGACATCCAGCGACGCCAGCGAGGACAGCGACGAGTGCCCGGTGCCGAAGTCGTCGATGGCGATGCTGAACCCCCATCGCCGCAGCTCCGACAGCGCCACCACCGATCGCTCCACGTCGTCCATCAACAGGTGCTCGGTGATCTCCAGGGTGACGCGCTCGCCGGCGTCGCTGACGGTGTCGGTCAGGGCGCGGTGCAGCTGCTGGGGCCAGCCCGGCTGGGCCAGCCCGGTGGCCGACACGTTCAGGCTCAACCGAAGGTCGTCGCGACCTGCTGCGCAGACCACGTTGAGATCACGCTCGAGCCGCTCGACGACGCGGGCGTCGAGCCGGTCGGACAGGCCGGCCTGCGCGGCCACGGGGAGGAACTCGCCCGGCGGCAGCAACCCACGGTAGGGGTGGTGCCAGCGGATCAACGCCTCGAGCTCGACCGCCTCGCCGCGGCGCAGGTCGATGATCGGTTGGTAGAACAGCACGAACTCGTCGTTGTCGATCCCGGCGTAGAGCTCCCGCTCCATGGTGTGACGCACCCGGGCCTGGTCGCGCAGGTCGCTGGAGAACACGTGCCAGCTCGCCCGGCGCGCCTTGGCCCGGTACATGGCGGTGTCGGCATCGCGCAGCAGCTCCTCGGCGTGCAGCGTGTCCCGGCTGGACAGGGCGATGCCGATCGACGCGCTGAGGTGGTGGTCGATGCCGCCGAGTCGGAGCGGCTGGGTGAGCCGGCCCAACAGCCGTTGGGCCACCTCGACGGCGCACTGCTCCGCCTCGGTGCCGGGCGTCAGGTCACTCAGCAGCACGACGAACTCGTCGCCGCCGAGGCGGGCGATCAGCTCCGCCTCGTCGATGGTGGCGCGCAGACGGTCGGCCACCCGTACCAGCACCCGATCGCCCACGCTGTGGCCGAGGCTGTCGTTGATGAGCTTGAAGTTGTCGAGGTCGATGAACAGCACCGCCAGGCACGCGCCGCGGTCCTGGGTGCTCTGCAGCTCCTCGGCGAGGCGGTCGGCCAAGCGGGTGCGGTTGGCCAGGTCCGTCAACGGATCCCGGGTCGCAGAATGCTCCAGAGCCCGCTGGTGGGTCAGGTCCCGGAAGCTGACCACCACACCACCCACATCGGGGTTGTCCACCAGGTTGGTCGCCCACGCCTCGACCCACATCCAGCCGCGGCGGGTGAGCACCTGGAACTCGGTGACCTGTCGGGCGCCCGGCTCCTGCAGGAGGGCGGCGAGATCGGAGAAGACGCGGTCGCGGTCCTCAGGGTGGATCAGCTCGGCCCCCGAACGCCCCTCGGCCGGGCGGCCGGGCCGGCCGACGAGCTCCTCCGCCGCCCGGTTGGCGTAGGTGGTCATCAGGTCGGTGTCGATGATGACGATGGCGTCGGCCACGTTGTCCACCAGGTGGCCGAGGGCGCGACCTCGACGGGCCTGTTCCGCCAAAGCGGCAGGGGGTAGCTCGCTCTGCTCCTCGTTGGCGCCAGCCACCGGCCCTCCGTTCGCCGGCGCCAAGCCTATCGACGCCCGGGAACGATCGGCCGCAGAGGAAAACGGCCCCCGCGCGCAGCGCGCACGAGGGCCGTGGTCACCAGAAGGCGGCTCGCCGGGCGACCGGCGAGCCGCGTGCGGTCAGAGCCGCTCGAGGATGGTGCCGGTGCCGAGGCCACCACCGCAGCACATGGTGATGAGCCCGTAGCGACCGCCGGTGCGCTCGAGCTCGTGCACCGCCTTGGTGGCGAGGAAGCAACCGGTGGCGCCGAGCGGATGGCCGAGGGAGATGGCGCCGCCGTTGGGGTTCACCGTCGCCATGTCGGGGCCGAGCTCCTTCGCCCAGGCGAGCACCACCGAGGCGAAGGCCTCGTTGATCTCGACCACGTCGATGTCGCTCATCTGCAGGCCCAGGCGGTCCAACATCTTGCGGCTGGCGGGGATGGGGCCCTCGAGCATGAGCACCGGGTCGCAGCCGACCAACGCGGTGGCGGCGATGCGGGCGAGCGGCCGCACCCCGAGTCGCTCCGCCCGGTCGGCCGACATGACCAGCACCGCCGATGCGCCGTCGGCGATCTGCGAGGACGACCCCGCGGTGTGCACGCCGTTCTCCCGGGCGACCGGCTTCAGCGCGGCCAGCTTCTCCAGCGACGTCTCGCGGGGGATCTCGTCCCGGGTGACGAGGCGCTTGTCCCCGGTACGCTCGCCGGCCTCGTTGAACACGTCGACCTCGAGCGGGATGATCTGCTGCTCGAAGCGGCCCTCGGCGATGGCGCGGGCGGCGCGCACCTGCGACTCCAGGCCGAAGCGGTCGGTGTCCTCCCGGGTGATGCCGTACTTCTCGGCGATGCGCTCGGCGCCCTCGAACTGGCTGGCGAACTCGTAGTGCTCGAAGTAGCTGCGCGAGATCGGCTTGCCGTAGCCGGCCTTGGCCCCGGCGAAGGCGTCGGAACCGATCGGGAGGCGGCTCATGTTCTCCACGCCGCAGGCGAGGACCACGTCCTCGGCGCCGGAGGCGATGAGGCTGTACGCCTGGTTCAGCGCCTGCTGGCTGGAACCGCACTGGCTGTCGATGGTGGTGGACGCCACGTGCTCGGCGCCCCCGTGGGACAGCCACGCCGTGCGGGTCACGTTCATGGCCTGCGCGCCGACCTTGTTGATGACGCCACCGACGACCTGGTCCACCTGGCCCGACTCCAGGCCGGCCCGACGGATGACCTCCATCATCACCGGCCCCAGCGTGTCCGCCGGGTGCACCTGGGCCAGCGAGCCGCCCCGCTTCCCGATGGCCGAACGGCCGGCCTCCACGATCACGACGTCCCCCATGTGCGCACCCCCTGGCTCGGGCGCGGTGGTGTCCCGCGCCTGCTCCCACCAGCGTGCCGCCTGGCATGGTCCCGCCACAAGCCGCACACGCCCGGTGCCCGCCGGCCGGGCCCCGGCACCGGGGCGAACGCCAGCAAATACACTCCCGCCCATGAGCGATCCCGCAGCCGTGTTCTCCGACGCGTTCCCCGGTGGGGACATCGACCTCGGGAACCGCTTGGTCAACGCCGAGCCCGACGCCTTCGCCGAGTGGGTGCTCGCCGGCGACCCCATCCGACGCAGCGAGCGCAACCGGGCCTGGTTGCTGCTGTCGTACAAGGCCGCGACGGAAGGGTTCCTCGAGCCCCGCTTCTCCTCGGACCGCACCCGGGCGTTCAAACGGCAGATCGAGCGGCGCGGCGACGCGTTCGAGCGGACCTACTCGCTGCTGGCGGGCTGGATGGTGTTCCGCGACCCGCCGACCCACACCCGGCTGCGGGAGCCGGTTCGCCGGGCCTTCACCCCGAAGGTGATGGAGCGCCTGCGGACCTCGGTCGAGGACACCGTCGAGGAGCTGCTGGCCCCGCTGTCGGCGGGCGACCGCATCGACTTCAAGTCCGCCTTCGCCAACCCGCTGCCGGCGCTGGTCATCGCCGACCTGCTCGGTGTGCCCCGCGAGGAGCGCGTCAGGTTCCAGGTGTGGTCGGACCGGCTGGCCGAGATCGTGTTCTCGGTGGAGACCGACGACGCCGACGAGGCCGGCGTGGTCGCCGCCACCGAGGAGTTCGTCTCGTTCTTCACCGAGCTGATGGACCACCGCCGCCGGCACCCGGGCGAGGACCTCATCTCGAAGGTGGTCAACAGCGGCCTCGACGAGCTCGACGAGCTCGAGGTCGTCGGCGCCTGCACCCTGCTGCTGTTCGCCGGCCACGAGACCACCACCAACCTGCTCGCCTCCAGCGTGCGGACGTTGTTCGACCACCCCGACGCGGTCACCCAGATCCGCAGCGGTGAGGTCGAGGCCACCTTCGCCGACGAGCTCATGCGGGTCGCCGGGCCGGCCAAGGCCATGGTGCGCAAGGTGAGCGAGGCCCACGAGCGCGGCGGCCACCGGTTCTCGGTGGGTGACACCGTGTTCCTGGTGATGCTGGTCGCCAACCGGGACCCGGCCACCTTCGCCGACCCGACCCGCCTCGATGTCGCCCGTGCCCACAACCCACAGCTCGGCTTCGGGTGGGGCAGCCACCTCTGCCTCGGGGCCAACCTGGCCCGACTGGAGGCGACCATCGCCCTCGGCCGGCTGTACCGCCGGTTCCCGTCGATGACGCCCGACGGGCCGCTGCCGGCGTGGCGGGGCAACCCGCTCGGTCGATCCATCCGCGAGATGCCGGTCGTGCTCTGATCCCAGCCGCTGCGGGCCGCCGCGGCCCGCAGCCAGGGTTGGTCGACGGCGCAGGGAACGGGCATCGTGATCGGCATGCAGACCGTGCACTACCGAGGCGTCTCCGGCCTGACCATCGTCGCCGACGAGGAGGGTCCCGCCGACGGGCCCGTCGTGCTGTTGCTGCACGGCGGCGGCCAGAACCGCATGGCGTGGAAAGGCACCGGCTCGTCGCTGGCGGCCCGCGGCTACCGGGTGATCGCGCTCGACGCCCGCGGCCACGGGGACTCCCAGTGGGACCCCGACGCCGACTACGAGATGGCGACGATGGCGCGCGACCTCATCGCCGTGATGGGCCAGATCGGCTACGACCGCCCCGCCGTCGTCGGGGCGTCCCTCGGCGGCATGACCGCGCTGGAGGCCCACTCCGTCACCGACCACGCCGACCTGTTCGCCGCGGTCGTCCTGGTCGACATCACCCCGCAGGTGGAGCTCTCGGGGGTGCGGCGCATCGTCAGCTTCATGACCGCCGCCCCGGTGGGCTTCGCCCGCCTCGACGACGCGGCCGCCG
>JADLEF010000220.1 GCA_020846295.1 Acidimicrobiales bacterium | reverse complement strand
GAACGCGTCCAGGAACCCGCCGAGGCGTCCCAGACGCGCGCTGGTGAAGGGCGCCGAGGACGTCTGAGCAAGCGAGGACGCCCAGCGGGTGCGAGCCATCCAATCTCCGAAACGATCGAGCCCTTCCGGGATCAACCGGTACTGACGGCCGCGTCCGTCGCCGTCGACGTCGTTCCGTTCAACCAGATGCGCGTCGCGAAGCACCGCCAAATGACGGCTCAAGGCCGACATCGACATCCCTGCGGCGTCAGCCAGTTGCTTGGAGCGCGCCGGACCGGACGCCAACACAGCAAGGAGGGTGCGCCGTGTCGGATCGGCCAACGCCTGGGCGACGTACGATATCTCACTCACGTTGTCGCATACTAGTCATGCAGTCGTGATCGATCAACGGTCGACGCGGGACAACCGACCGTTGCGACGCACATGCACCTCGAAGCGCTGGTGACCGTGGCTACCGACACCAGGAAGGGGTCCTTGACGCTGGCAGGTGGTGTCACCGTTCTGACCCGGTAGAGGCAGGCAGCCGCAGACGACATGCCCTGGGTTCATGATCTCACGATCAGCTCCCCGGCTCGGACGCTCGCGGACAATACCGCCGTATCGCGCAGGCGCAGGGCGGCGGTCGCTCGCACACTCAGCAACGCCGAGCTGCTCGACTGGCTGGCGGACAAGGCGACGACATGGGGCGCTGACCGCATGGGCCGCCTACGAACCGAGAGCTGCGGCATCTGGCTCAGTCCCAGGCCAAGGACGAAGACGCTCGTGAAGCGACGATCGCTCAGCTGTTTGACCAGCTGAGCGGGCGGGAAGCCATTCGTGGCGGGCGAGCCAGCTTCGCCGCTGCTGTTGTCGCCGGCGAAGCGTGGGACAAACGCCGCCTCAGCATGTTCGACAGTGTCAGAGCACAGCTGACGGCTCTGGAGCTCGACCCTTTCGATATCCCTGCTCCTGCATCAGAGTTGCCGTTCTTCGAGGCGTACTTCTCCAACTACATTGAGGGCACCGAATTCATCGTCGAGGACGCGCGCACGATCGTCGACACGCAACGGCCACCTGCGAGGCCGCAGAACGCCACCTGCAGCTCGAGCTTCCATAGCGGCCAGGCGTAGCGGTTCGCCTGGGACAGCACACGCACCGCCGAGCCGATCACATCAGAACGTGATGACCTGGCGGGCGACCTCGCCGCGCTTCATCGCCGCGTAGCCCTCGTTGATCTGTTCGAGGCTCAGCGTCGCCGACACCATCTCGTCGAGCTTGAGGCGGCCGTCGAGGTACATCGAGACCATGTTCGGCATGTCGGTGCGGAACTGGTTGGAGCCCATCATCGAGCCCTGCAGCTTCTTCTCCTGGAGCAGATCGATGCCGCGGATCTCGAGCATCTGCTTGGAGGGCACCATGCCGATGACGGTGGCGGTGCCGCCCAGTCCGAGCATGTTGAACGCCTGCTCGGAGGTCTGCTTGAGGCCGATGGCCTCGAAGCTGTACTCCACGCCGCCGCCGGTGAGATCCCGGACGGCCTCGACCACGTCGTCCACCTTGGACGCGTTGACGACGTCGGTGCCGCCGAGCTGGCGGGCGGTCTCCAACTTCTCGTCGGAGACGTCGACCACGATGACCTGCACCGCGCCGGCGATGCGGGCGGCCTGGATGGCGGCGAGGCCGATGCCGCCGGCGCCGATGACGCACACGGTGGAGCCGGGCGGGACCTTGGCGGTGCGGAACACGGCGCCCATGCCGGTGGTGATGCCGCAGCCGATCAGCGCAGCACGATCCAGCGGCATCTCATCGACGATCTTCACCAGGGCGTTCTGGTGCACCAGCATCTGCTCACCGAAGCCGCCGAGCCGGCCGAACTGGTCGACGGGGGTGCCGTCCTGCTTGGTGAGGCGGGGAGCCGAGCCGCGGGGCCGGGAGGTGGCGGCGGGGTTGTTGCAGCGGTGCGGGTTGCCCGACAGGCACTGCTTGCACTGGCCGCAGAAGATGGACACGCAGGCGATCACGTGGTCGCCCGGCTTCACGTAGCGGACGTTCTCACCGACCGCCTCCACGATGCCGGCGGACTCGTGGCCGAGCACGGCGGGGACCTTGGCCCGGAAGATGCCCTCCATGAAGTGCAGGTCCGAGTGGCACAGCCCCGCTCCCTTGACCTGCAGGAGCACCTCGTCGGGACCGGGGCCGTCGATGCGGAGCTCCTCGATCTCGAGCGGGCCCGGTTGGCTGTTCAGCACGGCTGCTTTCATGGCGAGGGACATTAGTCGCGCGCCGTGCGGCCCGCCGCGGTGCTCACCGCAGCGAGAAGGCCTCCCACTTGGGGGCGTTCATCTCCTCGCAGAAGCGATCCCAGGAGAACGTCCAGGTGGCGGGAACGCCGTCGCGGTCCAGGTACCAGCTGTTGCAGCCGCTGCTCCATACCGTGTGGGATGCTGCGGCGCGTCGCTCCGCCTCGAACGCCGCGGTGGCCTCCGGGGTCGGGCTGAGCTCCCGGCAGCGGCCGTCGCGCAGCGCCTCGATGAGCTGCAACGAGTAGTTCAGCTGCAGCTCGGCCACGTCGATGAGCGAGAAGTTGCCCACCGGGCCGTTGGGGCCGTTGAGCATGAAGAAGTTCGGGAAGCCGGGCACGGTGACCGAGATGTACGCCAGTGGACCGTCGGCCCACGCATCGTTGAGGTCGACGCCGTCGCGGCCGATGACCCGGATCGGTCGCACGAAGCGGTCGACCTGGAAACCGGTGGCGAGCACCAACACGTCGAGGCGGTGCAGCACGCCGTCACGGGTGCGCACGCCCTCCGGTTCGATCCGCTCGATCGGGTCGGTGACGAGCACCGCGTTGGGCTTCTGGATGGCGTCGTAGAAGTCAGGCGAGAAGATGAGCCGCTTGCACGCGGCGCGGTAGGTCGGGCGCAGCCGTTCGCGCAGCTCCGGATCGCGCACGGTGTTGAGGTTCTTCTCGCACAGGTGCTCGATCTTGCGCAACTGCACCGAGTCGGCGTCGATCACCGCCTGGGAGATACCGACCCGCATGGAGTCCTTGACCTGGGCGACGAACTGCTCGAGCTTGCCTGGATCGTCGCGGTAGGCCGCCTTCTCCTCGTCGGTGAAGACCTTGGCGTCGCCCGGCATGATCCACTGCGCGGTGCGCTGGAACAGGGTGAACTGCTCGACGTCATCGATCAGGGCGGTGGTGATCTGCACGGCGGTGGAGCCGGTCCCGATCACGCCGACGCGGCGCCCCTCGAGCGGCACGGAGTGGTCCCAGCGGGCGCTGTGGAAGCAGGCCCCGGCGAAGCGCTCGAGGCCGGGGATGTCCGGCACGTTCGGGTGGTGCAGCACGCCGGTGGCGGCGACGACGGCCTCGAAGCGGCCGGCGTACCCGCCCGCGGTGCGCAGCTCCCAGGCGCCGTCGTCGAACTCGAGGCTGGTGACCTCGTCGCCGAAGCGGACCAGCTCGGTGACCCCGTTGTCGTCGGCCACCTTCTGGAAGTACGCCTGGATCTCCGGGCCGGGGGCGTACCACCGGCTCCAGTCCGGGTTGCGGGCGAAGGAGTAGGTGTACGCGTGCGACGGCACGTCGCAGGAGAGGCCCGGGTAGGTGTTCTCCCGCCACGTGCCGCCGATGCGGTCGGCCTTCTCGAACACGGAGAACTCGATGCCGAGCTCCTGCAGCCGGATGGCGGTCAGGATGCCGCTCATCCCTGCGCCGATGACGGCGACGCGCACGTTGTTCGGATCGGATGTGCTCATGCGGAAAGGTCCCCCGGTGTCGGTCCGTGCAGCAGTATCGAAGGGTGCTGGCGGCCGGCCCAGAGCCGTTGGTCCCGAGTTCCGTGGTTGGGCGGTGGTTGTGGCTGGGCGGTGGTCGTGGCTGGGCGGTGGTCAGAGCACCCAGCGGCGGCGGCCCTCGGCGGAGATGACGCGGCCCGGGGTGAGGTGCGGCACGTGGGAGAAGCCGACGGTGGTGCCCGAGTTCTCCAGCTCGGCGGCGAGGGCGTTGCGGGTCCGACGGGCGAGCACCGGGTCGAGGTCGAACAGCGCAGCCCACTCGGCATCGAGCAGCTGCACCGGGCAGTGCACCGCGTCGCCGAGCAGCATGGCGCGCTCGGTGCCGGAGGAGATGATCACCACGGTGCTGCCGGGGGTGTGGCCGGGGGCGGCCTGCACATCGATGCCGGGCAGCAGCGGCCCGTCGCTGTCGAAGGTCTCGAAGCGCTCGAGCACCGCGTTGAGGTGGTGGAAGGCGTTGCGCGGGGCGTTGACCGAGCCGGCGTAGACCTCGTCGACATCCTTGGTGTCCACCATGAAGTGCTGCCACTCGTTGGCGTGGCAGCGGTGGGTGGCGTTGGGAAAGGTCGGCGAGCCGTCGACGGTGGACCAGCCGATGTGATCGGTGTGCAGGTGGGTGTACAGGACGTCGGTGATGTCGCCGGCGCCGAGGCCCAGCTTGGCCAGGTTCTCCAGCATCCGGCCACCGGCGATGCCCATCACGGTGGCGTCACCGAGACCGGAGTCGACGAGCACGGCTCGATCGCCCGTGCGGACGAGGAAGGCGCCCATCGTGAACGGCAGCATGCCGTCGGCGTCGAGGAGGTCGCGGTGTTGCTCCCACATCTCGGGAGTGCTGCCCCGGAAGGTCTTCGTGGGCTGGAACCGGCCCTCGCCGTCGACCACGCCGTCGAGTCGGATGTCGCCCACCATCGTTGTTGCGTTGCTCATCGGGCTTGCACTGTAGGCGGGAGCGTGTCCTCGCGTGCTGGAATGAGCGGCCGGTCGGCTGCGGAGGCCGGATCGGATGCGACCGGCCCAGGTGGGCCGACGAAGGGGGAGACATGGGAGAGCTCGACGGCAAGGTGGCGCTGGTGACCGGCGGGGCGCGGGGTCAGGGCGC
Source organism: Acidimicrobiales bacterium (assembly GCA_020846295.1). Classification (GTDB taxonomy): domain Bacteria; phylum Actinomycetota; class Acidimicrobiia; order Acidimicrobiales; family CAIXPF01; genus CAIXPF01. Next base: position 11,266 of record JADLEF010000220.1, on the reverse strand, counting down.
GGCCGAGGCGCGCTTCTTCGCCCGGGAGGGCGCGACGGTGGTCATCGCCGACGTCCTCGATGAGCAGGGTGAGCAGACGGCCGGTGAGCTCGGCTGCGAGTACCTCCACCTCGACGTGACCTCCGAGGAGAACTGGGAGTCGGTGGTGGACGACATCATGAACCGCCACGGTCGCCTGGACATCCTCATGAACAACGCAGGGATCTTCAAGCCGGCTCAGCTGCTGAACACGTCGACGGAGATGTGGAACCAGACGGTGGCCATCAACCAGACCGGGGTGTTCCTCGGCATGCGCACCGCGGTGAAGGCGATGATCAAGGCCGGCAACGGCGGCTCGATCATCAACACCTCTTCGATCGCCGGCCTGGAGGGTGGCTTCGGTGCCACCGCCTACGGAGCGACCAAGTGGGCGGTCACCGGCATGACCAAGACGGTGGCCAAGGAGGTCGGCAAGCACGGGATCCGGGTCAACTCGATCCACCCCGGGGCCATCGTGACCGACATGATCGCCCACATGGTCGAGGGCGGCAAGGATGAGAAGATGGCCGCTCGGCAGCCGATCAAGCGATTGGGTACGCCCGAGGACATCGCCGAGATGGCACTGTTCCTGGCCTCGGATCGCTCGAGCTACTGCACCGGCCAGGCGTTCACCGTGGACGGTGGCATCCACGGCTGAGCGCCGCCCGCCGCCCGTCGCCCGCGCTGAACGCCGGCCATGCCGTTAGGTATGGCGGCGTTCAGCGGTCGATCATGTCGGCGAGGAACGCAGCGATCATCGGGTTGCACTGTTCGGGCACCTCGACCTGCACGAAGTGCCCCGACCCGACGACGTGGCCGATCATCACGTCGCTGAAGAGGTCGCGCGCTATCGCCGTGTCCTCCGGGCGCGCGCTGATCCAGAGCACGGGGCAGCGGACCCGACGGGCGACCGAGGCCGTGTCGCCCACCATGTGCAGCATCTCGCCGATCGCGATGTCGATGGGTGTGGCCACGGCGTTGTCGACCGCATCGGCGACGAGCGCCGCCGGTGCGCGCCGGCCGAAGAAGCCGGCATAGATCCGCCGGAAGTAGGGGTCCCCGTCGGATCGCAGCCGCTCGCACGAGCGGGTGACGCTGGTTCCGAACGGATCGTCCTCGCCGGGCGCGGGCATGGCGTGGACGGTCGAGTCAACCATGATGAGGCCCTCGGTGCGGGCGGGGTGGTCGGCGGCGAAGCTCAGCGCGGTGGGCCCGCCGCCGGCATGGCCGGCGATGGTGACCCGGTCGATGCCCTCGTGGTCCAGGATGGCGGCGAGGTCGTCGGCATGGCGGGTGGGGGAGTCGGCCGGCCGGTCGGTCCTCGAGCGGCCCATGCCCCGGCGGTCCCAGCGCACCACGCGATGCGTGGCGCGGAGGTACTCGACCTGGGCGTCCCAGTGCTCGAGCTTGGAGCACCACCCGTGGGCGAAGGCCAGCGCGCGCTCGCCCTCGCCCTCCACCTCGTACACCAACTGCGCACCGTCGAGCTCCAGGATGGCCATGGGTGCACCGTAGCCCGGTCCAACCCGCCCGCCCCTCCTGGCCTGGCCTGGCCTTGCCTCGCCTGGCCTGGCCTGGCCTGGCCTGGGCCACTACCCCGACCCGGCCCGAACTGGAATCCTCGGCCCGATCGAGGCGACGCCCCCGCCGATTCGCGCGGTGGGGCGGGCTGGGTGGTTGGGCTGAACATGCGCGCAGGTTGCACGGCCGTTGTCCGTTGCGGGAGGCAACGATGCTGGTCGGGCGGTTGCATGCTGGTCGGTATGGCGCGGTAGGCGTGCAAGTTGCGCCGAAGTTGCCCCGGCCTCCACGGCGAATCGCTGCCGATTCGCTGTGGGGCGGGCTGGGTGGTTGGGCTGAACATGCGCGCAGGTTGCACGGCCCTTGTCCGTTGCGGGAGGCAACGATGCTGGTCGGGCGGTTGCATGCTGGTCGGTATGGCGCGGTGGGCGTGCAAGTTGCGCCGAAGTCGCCCCCCGCACCCGCCATCTCGCGTTCGCGGCAGCGGCCGCCGACTCGGCCCTGGAGCGCTGACCGAACGACCTGGGCAGGCTCGGGCGGGCTCGGGCGGGTTCAGCAGCGCTCGTCCGCCGCGCCAGCGCCAGCGCCCGCACCCGCACCCGTCGATCAGCCGGCCGCCCAGGCGGTGAGGTCCACCTCGTCGCCCATGGGCGCGAACTGCACCAGCACGGGCCCGTCCACGACGCGGGTGCGGTGCCCGCTGGTGCCGGCATCGTCGGCCAGGAACACCTCCCCGGCGCCGAAGCGGCGTGCCGAGCCGTCGCTCACCGTCACCTCCAACATCCCGGACAGTATGGTAACGAGCTGGCGGCGGGGCGCCGGGTGCCATGTCTGGTCCAGGCCGGCGGGCAGCTCGGTGAACTGCACCAGCGAGGAGGCGAACACGTTGGAGCTGCGCAGCAGGTGGCCCTGTGCGTCGCGGCGCTCCCGGCCGAGGGTGATGTCGAGCTCGTCGAAGACCGACCCGCCGCCCGACCCGCCGTCGCCGCTGTGTTCGCCGCTCTCGCCGTGGAACCAGGTGATGCGCATGGCGCGCACCATACCGTTCGGATCCGGAGCGCGGCGCCCGACGTCGACCTACGGTGTCGCCCATGAGCCCCGAGCCGTTCTACGACCCCGAGATCAAGGCTGCCCTCGAGCGCGGCCCGCGCATGGGCACCGTCAGCGCCCGCACGCTCGACAAGATCCGAGCCGACCGTCTGCTGCAGAACGAAGCGGTGCCGCTGTCGGACGCCGTGACCCGCACCGACATCACCGTCCCCGGCCCGGCCGGTGCGCCCGCTGTGCGCCTGCGCGTCCACCGCCGCAAGGGTCTCGAGGGCAACGTCCCCTGCCTCTACTGGATCCACGGCGGCGGTTACGTGCTCGGCGCGCCCGAGCAGGACGACCTCCGCTTCGACCGCTGGTGCCAGCGCTTCGACGTCGTCGGCGTGGCCGTGCAGTACCGGCTGGCCCCCGAGCACCCCTACCCTGCGCCCGTCGAGGACTGCTAAGCCGGGCTCGCGTGGGTCAAGGAACACGGCGCCGAGCTCGGCATCGACACCGCTCGGGTCGGTATCGGCGGCCCCAGCGGCGGCGGCGGGCTCGCCGCGGGGCTCGGCCTCATCGTGCGGGACCGCCAGGAGTTCGACATCGACTACCAGTTGCTCATCTACCCGATGATCGACGACACCCGCACCAGCGTCACCGCCAACTGGGACGTGCCGGTGTGGGACCCGAAGTCCAACGAGTTCGGCTGGTCCTCGTACCTCGGCCCGCTCTTCGGCACCGAGGACATCCCGTACACCGCCGCCCCGTCCCGGGCCACCGACCTGTCCGGCCTGCCGCCGACCTACATCATGGTCGGCACGCTGGACGGCTTCGCCGACGAGGACATCGCCTACGCCCAGCGCCTCAACCAGTGCGGCGTCCCGGTGGAACTGCACGTGTACCCGGGCGCGCCGCACGGCTTCGAGGGCTTCGCCCCCAACACCGCGGTGGCCAGGCAGGCGCGCAAGGACATCAACAACTGGCTCGCCGCCCGCCTGGCCTGAACCAGGCGGGCGCTCCCCTCAGTTCTTGGGCAGCTCGCGGAACGGGGTGTCGGCGGCGGGGCCCGGCTCCTTGGGCAGGCCGAGGGCGCGCTCGCCGATGACGTTGCGCTGCACCTGGTCGCTGCCGGCGTAGATCGGCGGGGCGGGCGAGAACAGGGTCATCTCCTGGAACATGCCGGCCACGCCGTCGGACTCCCACAGCTGGCCCTCGGGCCCGAGCAGCAGGTTGGCCGCGTCGCGTGCGTTGGCCACCGCCGAGGAGTTGAACACCTTGGCCAGGTTGCCCTCCACGCCGGTGCGCTGGTGCGGCAGCATCTTCGCCTTCCAGCCCATGAAGCGCAGGATCTCGTAGTCGGTGTGCACCCGGGCGATGGCCTGGCGCACCAGCGGATCGTTGACCCGCCCGCTCTTGCGGGCCAGCTCGGTCAGCGCGTGGAGGTGGCGCCGGCCCACCGCGCCGCCGGTGATCGGGCCCTTGGCCCCCACGAAGGACGCCGCCGCCTTGTCGAGGTCCCCCGCCCGGGAGCCGGGCAGGGCGGCGGTGAAGGTGGCGCCGCCGTGGCCGACGCCGGCCCGCTCGAAGCCCAGCGTCGTGTTCGTGACCTTCCAACCCTCGTTGAACCCGCCGAGGATGTTTGCGTGCGGCACCCGCGCCCCGTCGAGGAACACCTCGTTGAACACCGCCCGCCCGGTCATCTCCCGCAGCGGCCGCACCTCGATGCCCGGCTGCACCATGTCGATCAGGAAGTAGGTGATGCCCTTGTGCTTGGGCGCGTCGGCATCGGTGCGGGCGATCAGCATCGCCATGTCCGCGGTCTGCGCGGTGGAGGTCCACACCTTCTGGCCGGTGATGACCCACTCGTCGCCGTCGCGCTCGGCCCTGGTCTGCAGCCCGGCGAGGTCCGAGCCGGCCTGCGGCTCGGAGAACAGCTGGCACCATCCGGCGGTGCCGTCGAGGATCGGCCGCACGTACTGCTGCACCTGTTCCGGGGTGCCGTGCGTGGCGATCGTCGGGGCGGCGAGCAGCAGCCCGAGCCCTCCCGGCGGGCCCAGCACGTTGGAGCGGGCCAGCGTGGCCAGCACCGTGGCCGCCAGGTCTCCCGGCCAGCCCAGGCCGCCGGCGTGGACGGGCAGCGCGGGCGAGGCATACCCGGCGGCGGCCAGGCGGGCCCACCACTCCCGCACGGTGATCTCCGGTGTCCAGTTCTCCGCGATCCAGGCCTCGGCCTGGGTCTGGACCTCTTGCTTGCTCGGCAGCGTCACCCGACCATCGTTGCCCAGCGGCGCAGTCCGGCGCCATGTGGGGCGCCCGACGCCCGCCGGATCAGAGGATCGGTTCGAGCGGGTCGAGTCCGAGCAGCACCCGCCCCGCGTCCTCGATGAACTGCGGGGCGACCATCAGCTGCTGGGCCACCACGGCGACGTCCCGGCGGGCCCGACCGATGGGGGAGTCCTCCAGGTTGGCGCTGGTGCCCGCCGCCTGGTGCACGAGCTCGACCGCCCGGATCGCCTCCTGACACGCGTGCGAGCACGCCAGGCGGACCATCGCCCGCTGCTTGCGGTCGGCCCAGCCGCCGTTGCAGACCGTGTCCCACTCCTCCGAGACCGCCTCGAACACGAACGCCCGCGCCGCCCGCAGCGCGGCCTCGGCCTGGGCGTAGTTGAGCTGCGCCCGGGGCCGGTCCCGCAGCGGTCGGGAGGACAACCTGGGCTGCTTGTGCTCGGCGAGGGCGACGAAGCTGTCCAGTGCCGCCCGGGCGATGCCCGTCGCCACGCCGACCTTGTTGTACGCCAGGCGGGAGAACGGCGGCAGGCGGTACAGCGGGCCGTCGTGGTGGGGTTTGCGCCCCGCCACCTCGGTGACCATGCGGTCCGGTACGTACAGCTCGTGCACCGCCACGTCATGGCTGCCGGTGCCGCGCAGGCCGTTGACGCGCCACGTGTCGAGGATCTCGTAGTCCTCCCGGGGTACGAGCACCTCGATCAGCCTCGTGGGTCGGCTGTCCTCGACGATGCACTGGCCCCAGAAGAACGTCGCGTGGTGACAGCCCGAGGCGAACGGCCACCGCCCCGCGACCCGCCAACCGCCCTCGACCCGCCGCGCCCGGCCCTGCGGGTTCAGCGCTCCGCACATGACCAGATCGGGGTGCTCGGCGAACAGGGCAGCCGCCATCTCCGGATCCATCAGGGACCCGCCGATGCCGACGGTCTCGATGCCGATCATCAGCACCCAGCCGATGGATCCGTCGGCCTCGCTGATGGCTTCGATCGCCTCGATGGTGGTGATCGGGTCGGCCTCGGCGCCGCCGTAGCACGCCGGAGCGGCGATCCGGTACAGCCCGGCGCCGGCCATGGCCCGCACCACCGCCTCGGGCGCGTGGCGCAGCGTCTGCGCCTCCTCGGCGCACGAGCGCACCAACGGCTGCAGCTCGCGCGCCGTCTGCACCAGCGGATGGATCCGCTCGGTTCCCATCGCGTCCCCCCGGATCGTGGTCCGCGGCCACTGTAGGGCACCGCCCCCGGTGGACGGTGCCCTACCGCGGGGGACCTACTCGCAGGCCGCGGTGGTCTGGTTCCAGGCGCAGGTCGGCGACTTGCCGGACAGCTCGATGATCGGACCCTGGGCGTTCCAGTTGCCGGTGGCCGAGTCGTACTGGGCGATCTCGGAGCCCTCGATCCAGTAGGCGTCCTTGTTGCCGCTCATGTTCGCCTTGATGCCCCACAGGTAGGCGGCCGGGGTCATGTCGAGCGAGCGCAGCGCCACGATCATGTTGGCCCGGGTCAGGCCACCGTCGAGCTGGCCGGCCACCGCGTACACCTGCGCCCGGCTCCACCCGAAGGCGAGCCCGACGCCGTAGAACGAGGACACCTTGTAGTCGTAGCCCGCTTCGGTCAGCGTCTCCCGGGCCCACTTGACGTACGGGTTGGCATCCTCGCTCTGGGCGGCGAGGTCGCGGAACCCGCCACCGATGATCCACCAGCCGTTGGCCGCATCGCCCACCACGTCCTTGCCGACGAAGGTGGCGCTCTTGCACACCGAGGGCATGAACCGGTACTTCGTGGTCTCGTTCATCCCGTTCTGCGCCGCTTCCGTCGCCGATTGGGCGCACGGCGTACCGGTCAGCATGCCGATGAACACGTCGGGGTTCTTGGAGGCCAACGTGGTCATCGCATCGGTGACCGTGGGTGCCTGTGGCTCGATGAACTCGGTGACGTAGGTGATCTTGTCCTTGTTGGCCGAGGTGGCCAGGTAGGCCTTGAACGCCTGGTCGTAGACCTTGCCGAAGTCGTTGTTCATGACCAGCGCGGCGACGGTGATCGAGCCGTCGGGGAACTCGCCGATGTGATCGTCGATGAACTTGCCCCACAGCAGCGCCTCGATGTTGTAGGCGAGCAGCATGCCGTTGGTCCACGGGTGCTTCACCGGGTCGCCCCAGGCGGGGTGGCCGGTCGAGTTGAACAGGTGCGGGATGCACCGCTGGTTCAACTTGTCATAGGTCTTGAGGGTGCTGGGTGAACCCTGGGTCATCACGTCGAAGACCTTCTCGCCGTCGATGAGCTCGTCGACCAGCGGGATCGTCCGTGCCGGGTCGTACCCGTCGTCCTTGATCAGCTGGTTGACCTTGCGGTTCTTGCCCATCGAGTCGGTGAAGACGCCCTTGTCGGCGTAGTAGTCGAAGAACACCGACATGGCCTGGTTGATGTACACCCCGGTCGCCTGGGTCCCCGAGGCCGGCGCCGTCGAACCGAGCTTGATCTCGGTGTCGGTCAACCCCTCGGTGTTGCTCCACCCCGATGCGCACGCCGACAGGTCCATGGTGAAGCCGTCGGGGCCGAGCACGGTCTTGCCGTCCGCCTGCAGGCCCCACTTGTTGTCCTTGATCTTCTTGACGACCGCAGCGCGCTCCTCGGCCCACAGCGCTTCCCACTCCTCCATCGAGGTGGGCTCGCTGACGCTCGACCCGGTGGTGGCCGTCGTCGACTCCGCGCTGTCGGCGGTGGTCGCCGAACCCTGTTGCTCATCGACCGCCTGGCCGAGCCCGCTGCCGATCAGGTTGCCGTCGGCGGAGTCGGACGCGCCATCGTCGTCACCCCCTCCACAGGCCGCGGCCAGCAATCCGAACGCGGCGATGACGCCGACCATACCCCTACGCATCATGAAACCCCCGAGTGTGACGCTTGCCACACCGTACTCCGGATGCAATGGGTTGTCATCTGGTTCTCGGCCAGTGCCATACCTGGTGGTATGGATGGGGGGTTATTCGAGCCACTCCCACTTGTCGCGAGCCATCACCAGGCGGCGGCGCGGCCCCGGCCTCGAGCAGTCCCCCGTCTCGTAGCCGGCGTCGCCCTCGTACAGGCACACCCGGGCGCCGCTCGGGTCGCGGGCGATGCGGGTGGCGAACCACTGCGGTTCGCTCTGGGCCAGCACCACCTCCACCGATCCGCAGCGGTGCAGCCAGTCGAGCGTCACGAAGGTGGGTGTCACCAGTTCGATCTCGCCCGCGTGGCGGCCGGCCAGCGCATCGATCGGACGGATCCAGCGGTGGTCGTGCACCTCGTTCGCGTCGATCTCCACCAGGCCCTCCGGCGCCGCCGCGGCGAAGAACCACGTGGAGAAGCGAACCGGCGCATCCGCCGGCGGTAGCCAGTGGCTGATGAACACCAGCGACGTCTCGTCGATGACGAGGCCCACCTCTTCGACCGTCTCGCGGGCCGCAGCCCGGCGCGCCGCGGGTAGCGGGTCCGGCGCGGTGCCCTCGGGGATGTCCTCGTCCTCGATGCGCCCACCGGGAAACGCCCACAGCCCGCCGAACGCGGTCTTGGAGCTGCGGTGGATCATCAACACCTCCACGCCGTCATCGCCATCGCGCACCAGCAGCACGGTGGCGGCCGGATGCGCCGGCTTCGGACTGTCGGGATGGTCGATGATGTCGATCAGCACGCCCGGGACAGTACTTGCCCCGGGCGTGGCCGATCGGCCCCTTCGTCGGGTGGGTCAGGCTCGCCAGGCGGCGGTGACCCCACCATCGGGGAAGATGATCTCGCCGGTGACGAAGCTCGACTCGTCGTTGGAGAGGAACAGGCAGGCGTTGGCGATGTCCACCGGCTCGCCCAGGCGCCGCAACGGCGTCTCCCGCACCCGGGCACTCACCCACTTGTCGTAGCTCACCGCCGCCCCCGACATCGAGGTCTTGATGTAGCCGGGGCCCACCGCGTTGACCCGGATCTTGTGGCGGGCCAACTCGAGGGACAGGCACTTGGTCAGCATCCACACGCCGGCCTTGGACACGCAGTAGTCCGCCGAGCCGGTCAGCGCGGTCATCGCCGCCACCGACGCGATGTTGACGATCGTGCCGCCGTCGCCCTGCTTGGCGATCTGACGGGCGACGGCCGTGTCGGTCAGCATCACGCCGGTCAGGTTCACGTCCAGCACCCGGCGCCAGCTCTCGATCGACTTGTCCAGCATGAGCATGTCGTCGCGGTCCATGCGGTCCTGGCCCCGCTGGTCCTCGATCTCGCGGCTGACGTAGCCGGCGTGGGAGATGCCCGCCGCCGCCACGCAGGCGTCCACCTTGCCGAAGGCGGACACCGTGGCGGTGACCATGGCGTCCACCGACTCCGCCGAGGAGGTGTCCACCACCACCGAATCGGCCCGACCGCCGAGAGCGATGATCTCGCCCACCACCGCCTCGGCCCGCTCGCCGTTGACATCGGCGACCATCACCGCGGCGCCCTCCTCGGCGAAGCGGAGGCAGCACCCCCGCCCGATCCCCGACGCGCCACCGGTGACCAGCGCCACCCTGCCATCCATTCGTCCAGCCATCACGCCGTCCCTTCAAGTCGTGCGGAGCCTGCGGTCCAGAGAACCTGCAGTCCGGAGAAACGGACGGAACCTACTTCGCTACGCTCCGCCCATGCTGCTGCCGCTCACCCCCGACGAACTGCTGTCCACCACCCGATCGGTGCGGCGCCGGCTCGACTTCGGCCGGGACGTCCCGACCGAGTTGCTGCGCGAGTGCGTGGAGCTCGCCCTGCAGGCGCCCACCGGCTCGCTGCGCCAGGACTGGCACTTCGTCATCAGCAACGACCGAGAGCAGTGCCGGCGCGTCGGCGAGGTGTACCAGCGGGTGTGGCGCAACCTCGCCGGGGACTACGCCTCCCGGGCGGAGAAGGCCGAGCCCGAGCCGGCGGCGCGCGCCACCTGGCTGAAGATGATGGACTCCGCCCGCTACCTGGCCGACCACTTCCCCGAGGTGCCCGCCATCGTCGTGCCCTGCATCGACGGTCGCCTCGACGGGGCGCCGGCCACGGTGCAGGCGCTCAAGTGGGGCTCGATCATCCAGGCGGCGTGGAGCTTCATGCTGGCGGCGCGCGCCCGTGCGCTCGGCACCTGCTGGACGACGGTCCACCTCGGCGCCGAGGCCGAGGTGGCCGAGATCCTGGGCATCCCGATGGACGCGGTGCAGCAGGTGGCGCTCATCCCCGTGGCCCACACCCTCGGCACCGACTTCAAGCCGGGCGCCCGCAAGCCGACCGAGCGGTTCGTGCACTGGAACGGCTGGTGACCGTCGGCCCTCGATCGGGCCCGACGCTCAGCTCTTGACCATACCGAACAGTTTGGCCGCCTTGAACGAGTCCACGTACTCGATGAGGTCGACGATCTTGCCGTCGGCGCAGGTGTACACCCAGCAGTACTCGTTGTCGTAGGCCTCGCCCTTGGCGGTCGTGGCCGTCAGCCGCTGCAACGCCACCGCGGTGTCGCCCTCGGCGATGAGCTTGTGCACGTCGCGCTTGATGGTGCTCACATCGAAGATCTTGCCCACCGCGCCGCCGGTCAACGCCTTCACCACCTTCTCGCGACCGTGGAAGGGGCCGATGCCCATGCTCGGCGGCGGCAGCCAGCGGGCGTCGTCGGCCAGCAGCGTGTCGATGGTGGCGGCGTCGTTGGCGGCCCGCGCCTCGAGGAATCGTTGGACCAGCGCTCTCGTTGCTTCGGTTTCCATGCACCCTGGTCTAGTCGCAGGCCGGCCCGCTCCGCTCGGGCGCCGGCCGCCCGGCGCTGCGCTACGGTGAGCCCGCCGGGCCGCCCGGCGCGCTTCCGGGGGGAACTGCCACATGGAACTGCACGAGTACAAAGACCGCTTCAAGTGCGTGAGCGTCGAGCGATCGGACGACGGCGTGCTCGTCGTCCAGCTCCGCAACCGGGGCCGCTCCCTGGTGTGGGGCGGTCTGCCGCACAAGGAGCTGCCCGAGCTGTTCGCCATGATCGCATCGGACCGCGAGAACCGGGTGATGGTGTTCACCGGCTCCGGTGAGGACTTCATCAGCATGGGGGAGGGCAATGCCCCCAACCCGCTGGCCGAGGGCCGGATCCGGCCCGAGAGCTGGGAGCAGATCATCCACGAGGGCAACCGCCTCGTGCACCAGCTGCTCGAGATCGACGTCCCCATCATCTGCGCCCTCAACGGTCCGGTGGTGGCGCACTCCGAGCTCGCCGTGCTGTGCGACATCGTGATCGCCGCGGACCACGCCTACTTCCAGGACGCACCGCACTTCCCCGGCGGCCTGGTGCCGGGCGACAGCATGCAGATCGTGTGGCCGATGCTGCTCGGCCCCAACCGCGGCCGCTACTTCCTGCTGACCGGTCAGAAGATCCACGCCGAGGAGGCGCTGCGCCTCGGCATCGTCGG